>JAPLKT010000070.1:51742-70989 GCA_026387895.1 Gemmatimonadota bacterium
GGTCGTACGGCCGCTCGAAGAGACCGAGCAGATGCGTGGCGGGCTCTACATCCCGGACACTGCAAAGGAAAAGCCGCAGCAGGGTGAAGTGGTCGCCACTGGCCCAGGCCGCACGGAAGACGGCAAGCGTGTGCCGCTCGAAGTGAAGGTCGGCGACAAGATCCTCTACGGGAAGTACAGCGGCACTGAAGTCACGATCGACGCTGAGCAGGTCCTGATCCTCCGCGAGTCGGACATCCTCGCGGTTATCAACTGAACCGTCACTTCCAACTGACAGGATAGCCACATGGCAGCCAAAGAACTCCATTTTAACGTTGATGCCCGCGCCGGTTTGAAGCGCGGCGTCGATCAGCTCGCCGAGGCGGTGAAGGTCACCCTCGGTCCGAAGGGCCGGAATGTCGTCATCGACAAGAAGTTCGGCGCCCCCACGGTCACTAAGGACGGCGTCACCGTCGCCAAGGAGATCGAGCTGGCGGATCCGATCGAGAACATGGGCGCGCAGATGGTGAAGGAAGTCGCGACCAAGACCTCCGACAACGCGGGCGACGGCACCACGACCGCCACGGTGCTCGCGCAGGCCATCTTCCGTGAAGGGCTCAAGAACGTCACCGCCGGCGCCAACCCGATGGCCATCAAGCGTGGCATCGACAAGGCCGTCGCCGCGATCGTCGAAGAGCTCCACAAGATCTCCGTCCCCTCCAAGGACAAGAAGGCGATTGCGCAGGTCGGCACCATCTCCGCGAACAACGACAAGGAGATCGGCAACCTGATCGCCGAGGCGATGGACAAGGTCGGCAACGACGGCGTCATCACCGTCGAAGAGGCCCGTGGCCTTGAGACGACCCTCGAGACCGTCGACGGCATGCAGTTCGACCGCGGCTATCTCTCGCCGTACTTCATCACCGACCCAGACAAGATGGAAGTCGCGCTCGAGGATGCCTACATCCTCATCCACGACAAGAAGGTCGGCTCCATGAAGGACCTCCTCCCAGTGCTCGAGAAGGTCGCGCAGACGGGCAAGCCGCTGCTCATCATCGCCGAGGACGTCGAAGGCGAGGCGCTCGCGACGCTCGTGGTGAACAAGCTCCGTGGCACGCTGAAGATCTGCGCCGTCAAGGCGCCGGGCTTCGGTGACCGCCGCAAGGCCATGCTCGAAGACATCGCGACCCTCACGAAGGGCAACGTGGTCTCCGAGGATGTCGGCTTCAAGCTCGAGAACGCCGTGCTGACCGACCTCGGCCGTGCCAAGCGCATTGTCGTCGACAAGGACAACACGACGATCATCGACGGCCATGGCGAAGAAGACAAGATCAAGGGCCGCATCAAGGAAATCGAAGTCGCGATCGAGAAGAGCACGAGCGACTACGACAAGGAGAAGCTCCAGGAGCGTAAGGCGAAGCTCGCGGGCGGTGTGGCCGTGATCAACGTCGGTGCCGCCACCGAGAGCGAGATGAAGGAGAAGAAGGCCCGTGTCGAGGACGCGCTCCACGCGACCAAGGCCGCGGTCGAAGAGGGCATCGTCCCGGGCGGCGGCGTCGCGCTCGTGCGCGCGCAGTCCGCGCTCAAGGGCATGAAGCTTGATGCCGACGAGCAGATCGGCGTCGACATCATCCGTCGCGCCGTCGAAGAGCCGATCCGCATGATCGTCTTCAATGCGGGCGGCGAAGGCTCGATCGTGGTCGAGAAGGTGCGTGCGTCGAAGGACAAGAACTTCGGCTACAACGCCCTCACCGACACCTACGAAGACCTCGTACTGGCCGGCGTTATCGACCCGACCAAGGTGACCCGCACGGCGTTGCAGAACGCCGCGTCGATTGCCTCGCTCCTCCTCACCACGGAAGCGCTGATCGTGGAGAAGAAGGACGATCGTCCGGCTTCCGCGCCGCAGGGTGGTGGTGGCGGCATGGGCGGTATGTACTAGGCTCCATCAGCTGCAACGGAGCGGGGGGCGTGGCCACTGGCCACGCCCCCCGTTTCACATCCGGCTCACGAATCACCCTGCGCGCAACGAGTAGTAGGAACCACCGCCGGTCGTGCCGAAGCTACACCAGCGGAATAAGCGCGTCGGCCTGCGTGTTGGTGCAGACTTCAGTCACGAGCGTGCGCAGCAAGCCATCATGCACCCCGAACACCGCGCCGTGGATCATCGGACGGCGGCCCTGACGCCACGCCATCTGAATCACCGGCGTCCGTGCCAGATTCAGGACTTGATGCATCACGTTCAACTCGACGAGGCGGTCCAATCGCGCCGACTCGCTGGGGAGCGCATCGATCTCATGTGCGTGACGTCGACGTACGTCACGGATATCGCCGAGCCAGTTGTCCACCAAGCCGAACGGCGTCTCGCCCATGGCGGCGGCCACGCGGCCGCACCCGTAATGACCGAGCACCAGTACATGCGGCACTTTCAGCGCCTCCACCGCGTATTGCAGCACGGAGAGCGCGTTGAGGTCCGAAGGGTACACCTGGTTCGCGATGTTGCGGTGCACGAACATCTCGCCCGGCTCGGCGCCGGTGAGCATCTCGAGCGGCACGCGGCTATCTGAACAGCCAATCGCGAGGAACTTTGGTTCCTGTCCCTGGGTGCGTGCTGCAAAAAACTGGGGGTCCTGCTGGGCTTTTAGTTCTGCCCAGCGGCGGTTGTTGTCGAGCAGTCGCTGAAGGTCTTTCACCGAATCACTCGCAGAAAGGGTACGCTCTAAAAGTAAGAGGTTGCACAGGTCAATGGTCCTAGGCGACGGGGGCAGGGCGGATGCTTAGAGCCCAAGCGCGAGTTGCGTCGTCACCGGAAGGCCAAACGGTCCCGCCGCCTCGCCCTGCGGCGCTGCTGCTGGTACTAGCGACGACCCACACTTCCGCATGACCGCGCGCGCTGCCGCGGTTGCAACCGCCGGGGTGTTGTTGGTCTCGCTCAGATGCAACATCACGATTCCGCGCAGCCACGGATGCCACAGACGGGCCATCCATTGCCCCGACTGTCGATTGCTCAAATGCCCGTTCCGGCTCGCGACCCGATCTTTGAGATAGCCGGGGTACGGGCCGTTGCGGAGCATCTCCTCGTCGTGGTTCGATTCTATCATTGCGAGATCGAGTCGCTCGAACGTTTGCGCAACCGGCTCCGGAACTTCCCCCAAATCATGGGCGATTCCCGTGCGGAACCCGGTGGTGCGATCCGTCGCTAATACGGCGGTCGGCTCGGCCGCATCGTGCGGTACGCGCAGCAACACGATATCCAAGTTCCCGATGGCGGTCGTCGTACCTGGCGCAAGTACTTGGCGCGCATCGCTCGGAAGTTCGCGAAGCGCAGTCAATGTTCCAACGCTTCCGTAGACCCGCCAGCCAAACTTCTTGTGCGCGGAGAGAATCCCCTTGGTGTGATCGATATGCTCGTGCGTCAGCACCACGGCGTCGATCGATTCCGGCACAATGCCAAATGGGGCAAGTCGCTGCGAGATCGTGCGGGGTGAGTAGCCGCAGTCCACAAGGACCCGTGTCCCCGAGCCTTCCAGCAGAATCGCATTTCCTTTGCTGCCACTGCCGAGTGTCCAGGCCCTCACCAAGACCTCACGGTCGCAGCGTTGACCCGAGAGCCCAGGCCGCGCGGAGCATCGTGCGCTGACCGTCGGAGAGCGGTACCGATCGACGCGACATCACCCGCTCGGCGACCTCAATGAATTTGTCCGCGTCGAACGTTTCAAATGGCGTTCTGTCTCCCCACGCAAACGGGGGCACGAACTTCGGGGGCATCTCGCTCCCGAACACATTGGCGCCAGCACCAATCACGGTGCCCGTGTTGAATCGCGTCCCAATCGCCGTCTTGGCATGGTCGCCAAACATAGTACCTAAGAACTGCAACGCGGTCGGCGATACCCCACGCTCCGTCCACATGGAAACGACGCCGTAGCTGTTCTTGAGATTGCTGGTCAGCGTGCCGGCGCCGAGGTTGCTCCACCGCCCAAGCATCGAATGCCCGATAAAACCATCGTGCGACTTGTTCGCATGCCCGATCACGATGCTCGCGCTGATCTCGCCATGCACGCGGCAATGGTCACCAATCGCGCACCCCGCAACTCGGCCGCCAGCAATCAGGGTGTCGCGCCCAATCGCACAGGGCCCCACCAGCCGCGTGAACGCGGAGATGCGGGCACCCTCTGCGATATAAATCGGACCCGCCGTGGTGTCGGCAAGAACCATGGGTTCGATATATGCGCCGCGCGCAACGAAACAGTCGTGCGCGCCGAGCACAGTGAGGTGCGACGGCGCGGCGTCCATCCCACGTCCGAGAATCGGAATGTCGTGCGCGAGCATTGGCTGCAGGTGACGGATGAAATCCCATACGTCGTCGATCCACCACCCGGCAATCGTGGCACTGGCCGTGCCTACCGGCACCAGGGTGTCGAGCACGAGCGATCCATCATGGAGACGTTCGACAGGTAGTGCCTGTGCGAGCCGCACCGCTGCGACCCGTCCGTCGCACAGCCAGTGCGATGCGTCCGGCGCGAGTCGGGCATCGAGCGCAGGCGCACAGCGGCTATTCACGAGAATCGTCCCTGCGGCAATCATGCCGGTCACGCAGGGCGGGGCATCGCCTTCCTCGAACGTCCGCAGGTGATGGTCGCCAACAAACCCACTCGACGCCGAGCCCGTGACCTGTGCCCACCGCTCGCGCATGAGCAGGGCGCCAGCTCGCAGCTCAGACGCTGGTCGCGTGAGGGCAAACGGCTGCAGCGCCCGCGCGCGGGTGTCATCGAACGAAATGAATCCAGCGGCGTTCGCGGTCGTGGTCATCGTTCGCGGATCGAGGGTGGCAGCGCGTCCAGTAATGGCTTCAACTGCCGCGCCCGATCGACGGTCGTCACCAAAGTGAGCCCATCCTGCGCAACAACCACGAGATCGTCGACGCCGTAGAGCACGACCGTCTGTCCCTCGGCGTGGACCACATTCGCGCGGGCGTCCTTGAGAAACGCCGTTCCGCCCACCGCATTCCCCTCGGCGTCGCGCGGACGCACATCACGCAACGCCGCCCACGTGCCAACATCGCTCCATCCGAACGCGCCCGGGAGCACCATCACACGCCCGCTGCGCTCGAGCACACCGGTATCAATCGCAATCGGTGTGACCGCTGCGAAAAAAGCCTCGAGGTCATCGGGATGCGCATCCAACGACACCGCCACTTCGGGGCAGAGCGCCCGAACTTCGGCGAGCAAATCGCCAACGCGCCATGCGAAAATCCCCGAGTTCCAGAGTCCCCCAGCGGCGATCAGTGCCGTCGCCCGTTCAACGGACGGCTTCTCAACAAACCGCTGCACACGCCGCAGGGGCGCAGCAACCACGTCGCCGGGTTCGATGTAACCAAGCCCTGGATCTGCGCGGAGCGGCACAATGCCCACGGTGACGAGCGCGTGCTCGCGGCGCGCGGCGTCGGCGGCAGCGAGCAGCGCACGCTGAAACCCCGGAACATCGGCAAGCGCCCACTCGGCATGCACGGAAATCATGACATCGTCAGGCGATCCGCGTCGTGCGATTTCGTGTGCGGCCCACGTGAGCGCCGCGGCGGTCCCCGCAGGGCGCGGTTCCGCGATCACGTTCTCAGACGGCAAATCCGGCAGGAGCGCTCGCACCGCGGTCGCGAGATCCGCATTCGTCAACACCAGCGCGTGCTGCAGTGGGGCAATCGGGGTGAGCCGATCAAGGGTGTCGCGCAACATCGGCTGGTCAGAAAGCAACGGGAGCAACTGTTTCGGTCGGCGAGGGGTACTCATCGGCCAGAAGCGCGACCCGACGCCGCCGGCAAGGACCACGACCCACGTCGCGCCACTCATGACGGCACCGAGCCAGCGCCCGTCAGCTCCACGACCCGAGCGTATAACTGCCGCGGGCTGAAAGGCTTGGTCACGTAATCCGAGACCCCAAGCGCCATCGCGGCGTCGTACCGCTGATCCTGGCCAGCGGCTGTGAGAATAACGCAGGGAAGCGCCTTCCAGCGCTCGTCCGCACGCATCCGGCTAAGTACGTCGAGTCCACTGAGCGTAGGCATCATAAGATCAAGGAGCACAAGGGCAACATCGGGGTACTGTTCCAAGGCGCGCATAGCCTCAGCGCCGTCATACACCAATGTAATCCGGAATGGCCCTTGCTCGAGTTTCGTCTGAATAATGCGACCGATATGCGGTTCATCATCGGCCACCAACACATGAATCCGCGTGGGGGCCGACGTATCGGGGGTCAGAGAAGCGGGGTGCTCCACGCGCGCTACACGAGCGCCTGGAGTCCGGCGCGGTTGCGTCGGAGCTCGTACAACAACGCGCTCAGCGAGTCCGTCTGCTGGGCGATCACGAGCAGGAGCGTTTCATCGGACAAGGCCATGATAAGCGCCACCCCAGAATCGTGCTCGAGCAGCGCAGTCCGGAGTGCCCCTTGGCCGGTCGCGTTGGACAGTTCCTGGGCGAATCGGACCACGGCCGGGACGAACGCGGCAACGCGTCCAGCGTCGAGCAACGGCACGGCGGCAGCGTCGATCAGCACGCCGTCACGCCCGAGCACCACGGCCGCATCAACACCCTCGCGCTGGCGCACGACGGCTACCAATTCGCGAATTGTGGACATGGCGACTCCGAAGGATGGTCGAGGGGAAGTCTACGCCCGCACAGAGTGAAGTCAAGCTGGTGCATCGCTTGTACTTGAGCCTCCTCCACCGTACACTTAATCACGCATGAAACTCGCCCATACGCTTCCATTTCGCCGCCCCGCCGGGCCGCAGCGCTTGACCCTCGTCGCCCTACTCGCGGCGATGTGCACCGTCGCAGCATGCGATGATCCGTACACGGCCAAGGCATCCTATGAGAACGCCAGTCAGGCGTTCCAGCTGTACGCGCTGTCTGGGACGGCCACCAATCTGTCATCGGCGCTCTTGTTGCCGGTGAAGTCGGTGACACGAGTGGATGGCACGTTTGCGTTCGACGTGGCATTCGACATCAACGCCGCCGGTAAAATCATGGTGATTCCGGCCAACGTGGTCGGGCAGAACACGAACGGCGCTCGAGCGGTTGGGGTCGCGACCAACATCGGGAGCTATTCCGCGATTCTCGAAGCGCCACTTGGCGGCTACACCTTCGACTCCGTGACGGTCGTCAGCGTCGGGCAGGCCTTTGTGATCAAGGCACAAGAAACGGCGTGCGGTGGGTCAATGACGCCCTACCTATACGCGAAGGCCGTGGTCGATTCCCTCGACCTCACGAAGCGTACGATGTTCGGCCACGCGACGATCAACATCAACTGCGGATTCCGCTCCTTGCGCGACGGACTTCCCGCGTACTGAGCCGTGCACGACATCCGGATGGTCCGTGAGAATGCCGACGCGTTGCGCGAGGGAATGCGCCGCCGTGGCAAGCTGGAACAGTTCGCCCCGATCATCGACCGCGCCCTCGAGCTTGATCAAGATCGCCGGACGACTATTCAGGCCGTCGAGGAGCGAAAAGCCGCGCGGAATACCGCGAGCCAAGAAGTTGGACGGCGCAAAAAAGCCGGCGAAAACGCAGATGACCTCATGGCCAACACGCGGGCGCTGGGCGAGGAAATCACGCGCTTGGAGGCGGAACTCGCCGCATCACAAGGAGAGCTCGACGCCATCCTGCTCGAGTTCCCCAACATCACCGCCCTCGACGTTCCAGAGGGCGACGAGACCGCGAACGTCGTCGCCCGCAGCTGGGGCACGCCGATGGCTGCCGGCACCGTGCGCCCCCACTGGGAGATCGGCGAGGCGCTTGGGCTCCTCGACCTCCCCCGGGGCGCCAAGATTTCCGGCTCAGGCTTCATCGTGTATCGCGGCATGGGCGCCCGCTTGCAACGCGCGCTGCTCAATCTGATGCTCGACTTGCACACCCAGCAACATGGCTACGAGGAAGCGTGGGTCCCGCTCTTCGTGAATCGCACCTCGATGCTGGGCACGGGACAACTGCCGAAGTTCGAAGAGGACATGTACGCGCTCCGCGACGACGCGCTCTTTGCCATCCCGACCGCCGAAGTGCCGCTCACGAATCTCTTCGGCGAGGAAATTCTCGACGGGAGCGCCTTGCCCCACGCGATGACGGCGTTCAGCGCGTGCTTCCGCCGTGAAGCGGGCGCTGCAGGAAAAGACACGCGCGGTCTCCTCCGCGTGCACCAGTTTGACAAAGTCGAACTTGTCCGCTTCTGCGCCCCAGAGGACTCCGCCGAACAACACGAACTGCTGACCAGTCACGCGGAGAAGGTGCTGCAGTTGCTCGGGCTGCCGTATCGCGTGCTGCTGCTGGCCGCGGGCGACACGGGGTTCTCCAGCGCCAAAACCTACGACCTCGAGGTGTTTGCCCCGGGCGTCGGGAAGTGGCTCGAGGTCTCCTCCTGCTCGAACTTCGGCGACTTCCAGGCGCGACGCGCGAACATCCGCTATCGTCCCGCCGCCGGCGAAAAACCCCGCTTCGTGCACACGATCAACGGGTCCGCCCTCGCCCTGCCGCGCGTGGTCGCTGCGCTACTCGAACAGTATCAGCAGCCGGATGGCACCGTACTCGTCCCCGAGGCGCTGCGCCCCTACTTGGGCACCGACCGCATCAGCTGAACGGTCGCGGTGACGGGGCTCGTCACGGTGGCTAACTTTCACCGATGACGGACTCTGCTACCCCCAACGCCTCGCTCAATCCCGCTCAGCGCGAAGCGGTCGAGCATAACACTGGCCCTATGCTCGTCCTCGCCGGTGCTGGATCCGGCAAGACGCGCGTGCTCACATCGCGCGTCGCGCGCCTGATCTCCGAGGGGCACGCCCGCGCCGATCAAATCCTCGCGGTGACCTTCACCAACAAGGCCGCCGGCGAGATGAAAGAGCGCGTCGCACGCGCACTCGGCGAGCCGCCGGCAGGCATGTGGATCGGGACCTTCCACGCGATCGGTGCACGCATGCTGCGGCGCGATCCAGAAAAAGTCGCGCGTACCAACGCCTTCACGATCTACGACGAAGACGACACCCTCGCGATCGTCAAACGCCTCATGGAGCGGCATCGCGTCTCACCAAAGACGTGGACGCCGCGCGCCATCTCGAGCGCGATCTCCGAGGCGCGCAACGCGCTCGTGGATCCCGTTGAGTTCGCGAAACTCGCCATGACGCCGCTCGCAAAGGCCGTGGCCCCGATCTACAACGACTGGGATCTCGCCTTCCGTGGCGCGAATGCGGTCTCCTTCGACGACCTGCTCTGGCTCCCCGTTGAACTGTTGCAGCGCCACGCCGACGTGCGCGAGCGCTACGAGAACAGATTCAAGTACATCCTCGTCGACGAGTATCAGGACACCAACCGAGCACAGTACGAACTCATTCGCCTCATGGGCGCCAGAAATGGCAACGTGGCCGTCGTCGGCGACGACGATCAAGCCATCTACGGATGGCGCGGCGCAGATATCCGGAACATCCTCGACTTCGAGCGCGACTATCCGAGCGCCACGATCGTGCGCCTCGAAGAAAACTACCGCTCCACCTCCGCGATCCTCGATCTCGCCAATGTGGTGATCGCCGAGAACACCGGACGCCGCGGGAAGACACTCCGCTCCACGCAGCCAGGCGGCGACCCCGTCACGCTCATTGGTGCCCTCGATGACCGCGATGAGTCCGACGCCATCGCCGAGGAGATCGAAGCGCGCCGCAAGCGTATGGGCGACACATATTCTGATATCGCCATTCTCTACCGCACCAACGCGCAGAGCCGCGGGTTCGAAGAATCGTTCCGTCGCCGCCAGATTCCGTATCGCATGGTTGGCGCGGTGCGCTTTTACGATCGGCGTGAGATCAAGGATCTCGTCTCGTGGTTACGCGTGATCGCGAACCCCGCCGATGACGAGGCCTTCCGTCGCGCGATCGGCGTGCCGAAGCGCGGCATTGGTGAGACCACGGTTGAACTCCTCGCCAGCGGTGCACGCGAGGCCGGTATCCCGCTACTCGCGGCCGCGGCTCGGCCAGACCTCATGGTCGGGGCGCGTCCTGCCACCAAGTCCGCCATGGCGGACTTTGTGGAGTCGGTCCATCGTTTTCATGCGATGGCAACCGAGGCCAGTGTTGATGCACTGATCGTCGAGCTCGTCACGCACATCGGTTACGCCGCCGCACTCCGTGCCGAAGGGCCAGAAGGGCTCGAGCGGCTCGACAACGTCGCCGAGTTCATTCGCGGTGCCGCTGAAATCGTGATCGAAGACGGTGGCGAAATCGGCCTCCGGCCACTAGACCACTTCCTGCAGCAGGCTACACTAGTCGCCGGACTCGACCAACTCGGCCCCGACGCCGATGCGGTCACGATGATGACGCTGCACACGGCTAAGGGACTCGAGTTCCCCGTGGTCTTTGTCGCGGGCATGGAAGACGGATTGTTTCCGCTGAGTCGCGCCTCCGACGACCCGGAAATGCTCGAAGAGGAGCGTCGCCTGTTCTACGTGGGCATCACCCGCGCCGAGCGAAAGCTCTATCTGAGTTGGGCGCGAAGCCGTCGCCGGAATGGCGAAACGATGCCGTCGATCCTCTCCCGGTTCGTCAACGCCAGCGCGCAAAAACTCCTCGTACCGCAGCCGACCATTCGCCTGCGCGCGAGCGGTCGTGCCGCTCTGACACCGGCTGTGCGTGGCCCCTCGAGCTGGGACGACGAGTCGCCCGGAACCTGGCGCCGGAATCCGGCCCGCGAGAAAGCGGTCGAGATCGAGGATCAGTCGCAAGATCAGCCCGTGCTCACCAAGGGCGCGCGGGTCAAGCACAAGACGTTCGGCAGCGGCACGATCGCCGAGGCCTCCGGGACCGGGCGCGACGCCAAGGTCACGATAGATTTCGATGATGAAGCAGTGGGACGAAAGCGCCTAGTGGTCGCTTTCGCTGGACTCGAACGGGACTTCGACTGATGGCTGTGTCCAAGGACGACGTGCGTCACATCGCCGGGCTTGCCCGAGTGGGCGTACCCGAGGAACGACTCGATGGGTTGGTGGCAGAGCTCAACGGCATTCTCGGGCACATGGACGCACTCGAGCGTGTGCCGAGTCGCGGACTTGCCGAAATCGCTGATGCTACCCGCGCCGGGATGCCGCTCGGGGCCGATGAGCGTACCTCGGTTCCGCTCGTGCGCGCCCGCGACGAGTTCGCCCCACTCATGCGCGACGGATTCTTCCTCGTGCCGCGCCTGGCTACGCATGACGACGCGGGAGACGCGTCGTGAGTGCTCCTCGTGAGTGGATTCCTGCCGGCGCCGCGTCCATCGCGGCCGCAGTGCGCGAGAGTACGGTACGCGCTACCGATATTGTTCGCGAAAGCTTTGATCGTGCCGTCGCCGTCAAGGCCGGAGCCGACGGACTCAACTGCATTCTTTCCTCTGATCGCGACGCCAGCCTCCGCGCGGCAGAGTCGCATCCGGTTGGCGGCGCCCTCGCTGGCGTTCCGGTTGTGCTCAAGGACAACATCGCCACCACGACACTCACCACAAGCTGCGGCTCCAAGATTCTCGAAGGCTACACCAGCCCGTACAACGCCACGGTCGCGACCAAGCTGCAGGAGGCCGGTGCAATCCTCGTGGGCAAAGCCAACATGGACGAGTTCGCCATGGGCTCCTCCACGGAGTTCAGCGCCTTCGGCCCGGCGCGGAATCCGCTCGACACCTCGCGCGTTCCCGGCGGTTCGTCCGGCGGTTCAGCAGCCGCAGTCGCCGCCGGCCTCGCACCCATCGCCCTCGGCTCCGAGACGGGCGGTTCGGTTCGCCAGCCAGCGGCTTTCTGTGGCATTGTCGGCGTAAAGCCGACCTACGGGCTCATCAGTCGCTTCGGTCTCGTGGCCTTTGCTTCGTCTCTCGACAACATCGGCGTCTTTGGGCGCACGGTCGACGACTCGGCGCTCGCGATGCAGGTGCTCGCCGGTTACGACACCACGCACGACGCCACCTCTGCGCCGCGGCGCCAATGTACCGCACCGACTCCCGCGATCTCACGGGCGTGGTCATCGGTAAGCCACGCGAATATTTCCCCGAGTCGCTCCCCGCGCCCATGCGCGAACAGTGCGACCGCGCGATCGACGCGCTCAAGGCCCGCGGTGCCACCTTCCGCGACGTCTCGCTCCCGCATACCGATCTTGCACTTCCCGTCTACTACATCATCGCCCCCGCGGAATGCTCGGCGAACCTCGCCCGCTTCGACGGCGTGCGTTACGGCATGCGCATCGACGGCGACGGACTCCGCGGCATGTACGAAGCCACCCGCTCGAAAGGTTTTGGCGCAGAAGTCACGCGCCGGATTCTCCTTGGCACGTACGTTCTCTCGGCGGGCTACTTCGACGCCTATTATCGCAAGGCGATGGAAGTCCGCGCCCTGATTACCAAAGACTTCACCGATGTCTGGGCCTCCGGTGTGCACGCACTCTTCACCCCGACCACCGCGAGTCCCGCCTTTCACATCGGTGCCATCAGCGATCCGTACGAGATGTATCTCTGCGATCTCTTCACCGTAAGCGCCAATCTTGCTGAGGTTCCGGCGATGTCGCTTCCCATTGGGCGCGTGCAGGGGCTTCCGGTTGGAGGCCAAGTGATTGCACCCAAGTTCGGCGAGGCCAACATGTTCCGCGTGGCCTATGCACTCGAGAGCGAACTTGGCGCGGAGGCACACCGATGAGCGAGTTTCACAAGCGCTACGAGATGGTGATCGGCCTTGAGGTGCATGTGCAGCTCAAGACGAACACCAAGGCCTTCTGCCGCTGCTCCACCAACTTCGGCGATTCACCAAATAGCAACACCTGCCCGGTCTGTCTCGCGCTCCCGGGCGCGCTGCCGGTGCTCAACGCACGTGCCGTAAATCTGGCCGTGCGTGCCGCACTTTCGCTCGGATGCGTCGTCAATCATCGGTCGATTTTCGCGCGCAAGAATTATTTCTATCCCGATCTTCCCAAAGGCTATCAGATCTCGCAGGCCGATCAGCCCTTGGCGTTGCAGGGAAGTGTCGCACTCCCCGACGGTCGGCGGATTGCGCTCACGCGCATCCACATGGAAGAAGACGCCGGGAAGTCTGTCCATGATCGCTATGAGGGGTTTACTGCCATCGACCTCAATCGTGCCGGCGTTCCGCTCATCGAGATTGTGAGCGAGCCCGAACTGCGTTCGAGTGCCGATGCGGGAGCGTACCTGCGCGCACTCAAAGAGATTCTACTTTTTGCCGACGTCTCGGATGCCAATGTCAGCGCGCGTCCCTATGGCCAGCAGGAGTTCAACACCCGCACCGAAGTCAAGAACGTCAACTCGTTCTCCAATGTGGAGCGCGCGCTCGAGCTCGAGTTCGCACGTCACTGCGCGGTGCACGATGCCGGCGGCATCGTTGTACAGCAGACGATGTTGTTCGATGCCGCTGCCGATCAGGTGCGGGCCGCACGATCCAAAGAGGGGAGTCACGACTATCGCTATTTCCCCGAGCCCGATCTGCCCCCGCTCGTCCTGAGCGAGGCCTTCGTCGAAGGCATCAAGTACGCGCTGCCTGAGTTTCCGTCCTCACGCCGTGCGCGGTACGCATCGTCGTTCGGGCTCGGAGCGGGGGACGTCGAAGTCCTCACGGCAACTCGCGCCGTGGGTGACTGGTTCGAGGCGGTCGTCGCTCGCTGCGGCGACGGCAAGCTTGCCGCGAACTGGGTGATGGGCGATGTGCTGGCCACGCTCAATGAAAGCGGCGGCCACATTACGGAGTTTCCCGTCGCGCCCACGCAGCTCGGCGATTTGATCGCGATGATCAAGGGCGACGCCATCAGCACCACCGCGGGGAGGAAAGTCTTCGCCGCGATGGTCAAGGACGGGGGCGAGCCCAAAGCGATCGCCGAGAAACTCGGACTTCTCCAAGTCGGCGATGATGCTGCGCTCGAGAGTTGGATCGACCAAGTCATGGCCGAGCTTCCCGACGAGGCTTCCCGTTTTGCAGCCGGCGAGCGAAAACTCCAGGGTGTGCTCATTGGTGCGGTGATGAAGAAGTCGGGTGGCCGAGCCGACCCGAAAAAGCTCGCGCAGATGCTGGGCAAACGCGCCGGCGGATAAAGCGGTGCTACGGGCGCGCTGGTGTCGTGTCGCCACCGCCCCCTGAATCGTCATATCTTCGTACGGGGGAACGTCGCAGGGTCGGCTATCTCAGCGCTCCAGCGACGCGTCACCCAATGGTTCAGATCCACGCGCGCCCCCCACTCAGGTCTCCGCATGTCTGCCGTCCAATTCATTGTCGAAGGTGGCCTCACGCTCTCGGGATCTATCCGCCCGAGCGGCAACAAGAACGCGGCGCTCCCGATCGTGGCGGCGACTCTGCTCACCGATCAGCCGGTGACGCTGCACAATGTGCCGCGCATCCGCGACCTCGAGACGCTCGTTGACCTCGTGCGGACCACGGGCGCGTCCATTGAATGGACAGCGCAGAACACGCTACAGGTCCACGCCAAGAACATCAGTGCGACCAAGCTCGACCCCGCGATGTGTACCCGCATCCGCGCATCGATTCTCCTCGCGGCGCCGCTCCTTGCCCGCTGCGGTCAAGTCGAACTCTCCCCGCCGGGCGGCGATGTCATCGGCCGCCGTCGTCTCGACACACACTTCCTGGCGCTGCAGCAGCTCGGCGCCACGCACGCCTTCGACGACCGCATTGCCTTCAAGACCACGGGACTCCGTGGCGCCGACGTCTTTCTCGATGAACCGAGCGTCACCGGCACCGAGAACGCGGTGATGGCCGCCGTCGCGGCGAAAGGGACCACGACCCTCCGCAACGCCGCCTGCGAGCCCCACGTTCAGGACCTCTGCAACTTCCTGGTGACCCTGGGCGCCAAGATCGAAGGCATCGGCAGCAACTTCCTGACGATCCACGGCGGCACCCCGCTCGGTGGGGGCACCCACACGATCGGACCCGACCACATCGAAGTGGGATCCTTCATCGGGCTCGCCGCCGTTACGCGCTCCACCATCACAATCGAAAATGCCGGCGTCGAGCACCTACGCTCAACCCGCATGGGCTTCGAACGTCTCGGCATCACGACCATCGCCGACGGTGACAATCTCATTGTCCCCGCCGAACAGCGCCGCGCCATTCAGAGCGACCTCGGCGGGCACGTGCCGAAGCTCGAGGATCAGCCGTGGCCCGCGTTTCCTGCGGATGTGATGTCGATTGCGATCGTCACCGCCACGCAGTGCGATGGACTGATTCTCATGCACGAGAAGATGTTCGAGTCGCGCATGTTCTTCGTCGATAAACTCGTGGGGATGGGCGCTCGTATCGTGCTCTGTGATCCGCACCGTGCATTGATCGCGGGGCCGAGTCCGCTGCGTGGGGCAACAGTCGAGAGCCCTGATATCCGCGCCGGGATGGCGATGCTCATCGCGGCGTTGTGTGCATCGGGAAAGAGCACAATCAACAACGTCGGCCAGATCGAGCGAGGCTACGAGCGCATTCACGAACGTCTCAATGCACTCGGTGCCAATATCAAGCGCCTGGAGATCGGCGCGTAGTGGCCGAGTTGCCGGCGTGTGAAGCGATCGCCCCGTTTGCGGCGATCGGAATCACGGCTTTCACCACGACACGAGCCGCCGGCGACTTTGCGCTCGGCGACGGAGCGCCGCTCCCCGCAGGTGTCGCGCGCTGGGAACGGTTGGTGCAGGAGCTCGCCCCCAGTGCGACGCGCGTCGCGAGCTCCACGCAGGTCCACGGGGTCAAGGTGCTCACGCAGAGCGCCGACTTCGGCGGCTGGCGCCGTGCAGAGAATGCCGACGGCCACTTTTCCCAGAGCCAAGGCACCGCGCTCGCCATCACAATCGCTGATTGCGTCCCCGTCTTTCTGGCACACCCTTCCGGGGCGGTGGCCATGCTCCACGCAGGATGGCGCGGCACTGCCGGCCACATTCTCGAGATTGGGCTTTCTCGCTTCACCAACGCTGGCCTCTCGGTGAATGATGTCCGCATGCATCTCGGGCCGGCGATCTGTGGTCGATGCTACGAAGTGGGCCCCGACGTCTTCGAACAACTCACCGGCTGGACCACCATCCGGAATCGGCACGTCGATCTGCGCGCCCTCTTGGCCGAGCAGGGCCGCGAGGCTGGCGTGACGCAGATCTCCGCGAGCGCACACTGCACCCAATGCGACAACAGTCAGTTCTTCTCACATCGGTGCGGCGACCCCCAGCGACAGGTGGCGGTCATCCTGTCTTGACTGGCGATGGTTTTCCATCTATAATCAAGAAGCTGAACGGCGCACGGGACCGTCGGCGTGATGTGGGGGAAGGTCTCCCCACATTTTTTTGTCTTTGGACGCTGTCGAGAATCAACGTGAAGCACGAGTTGGAAGTGGTTGTAGCACAGGAAGTTACGCCGCTCGAATACGAGTTGGCGGAATTTCGCGTGGGGGGAACGAAGAGTCGCCCCGTTCTGGATATCCGGATCGATCGACTGGATGGTCAGAAGGTACAGGTCGGTGATTGCGAGCGGGTGTCGCGGGCCATTGAGGCTCGCCTCGACACCATGCCCGACCTCATCGACGGTCGGTATGTGTTAGAGGTGTCGTCACCGGGAATGGAGCGGTCGTTGCGCACTATCGCCCATTGGCAGCGCTTCACGGGAGCGCCGACGCGCGGATCTCCGTGCAGGACCCGAAGGGGAACACGTACGCAATGACGCTGGCGGAGATTTCCGAAGCCCGCTTAGCGTTTCACTGGAAACCGTAGGAGTCCGGAATGGCCGGTTCGACGGAAATCTTGAATGCGATTCGCGAGCTCGCGAACCTCAAACAAATTGAGCGCGCTGAGCTCCACGAAATGTTGCAGGACGGCATCAATGCCGCGCTGGCCAAGAAGCACGGACCGACGGTCCAGGCTGAGGTCGACATCGACGATGATCGGGGGGAAATCAAAATCATCCTCCTGAAAAACGTCGTGGAGACGGTCGAGGACCCAGCGCGCGAAATGCAACTCGAAGAGGCGCGCTTCGAGGACCCCGAATACCAGATTGGCGACGTCATGGAAGTCCCCGTGGACTTCGCGGAGTTCGGCCGTTCGGCGGTGCAGGCCGCCAAACAGCGGATCATCCAGCGCGTCCGTGAGGGTGAGCGCAATAAAATCAAGGACGAGTTTACCTCGCGCGTCGGTGATCTCCTCTCGGGGGAGATCCAGCAGATCGAGCGCGGTAAGATCGTCGTCATGCTGAATAAATTCCGCGAAGCGGAAGCCATCATTCCGTACCGCGAGCAGAACCATCGCGAGGACTACAAGCAGGGCGAGCCCATCCGCGCCGTGCTCAAGAAGCTCGAGGACACCCCCAAGGGGCCGCGTCTCGTGCTCTCGCGTGGCGATGCCATGTTCGTAAAGGCGCTCTTCAAGCTCGAGGTCCCGGAGATGCAGCAGGGGATCGTCGAGATTCGCGCCGCCGCTCGCGAAGTCGGGAGCCGCACCAAGATCGCCGTCTTCTCAAAGGACGATTCGATCGATCCGGTGGGCGCATGCGTCGGGCTCAAAGGCTCGCGCGTGCAGGCGGTCGTACAAGAACTCGGCGGTGAGCGCATCGACATCGTGCCCTGGAGCACCGATCCGGAGCGCTTTGCCAAGCTCGCGCTCGCACCGGCAAAGGTCGCCCGCGTCTTCAGCGATCCGGCCACGAAGACCATTCAGGCGGTTGTGGACGAGGACCAGCTCTCGCTGGCCATCGGCCGGAACGGACAGAACGTGCGCCTCGCCTCCGAACTCACCGAGTGGAAGATCGACCTCTACTCGAGCCGCGAGTGGCTGGAGCGCGGCGGTGAAATGCCACTCTTCGCGCCGCTCCCAGAAGAGGGTGACGAAGGCGGCGACGTGAAGCTCTCCGACCTCGAAGGACTGCCGCCGGCAACGGTCGCAGTGCTCGAAGCAGGTGGCTACGGCACGCTCAACGACATTCTCGACCTCGATCGCGACGATTTCCTCAAGCTTCCGGGCATCGCGCCAGAAGAGGCTGACCGCATCATGAAGTTGATCGATGAGTTGACCGTCGACGGGACCGACGGCGAAGGGGCCACGGCCTCGGCGTGATTGACGACGCCATCGCCAAGCGGGTGCTGGGGCTCGTAGGACTGGGGCTCCGCGGACGACTGGCGGTGCTCGGCGTGGATCGGGTCAGGGAAGCGGCACAGAAAGGCACATTGGAGCTGGCGCTCGTCGGTATGGACGCGTCAGAGAACAGTTTGGACAAGGTCGTACCGCTCCTGCGGGCCAAAGGAGTGCGCATGATCGAAGGGATTTCGGCCGCCGCGCTTGGCGGGGCAGCAGGGAAGGAAGCGACGGCGGTGATCGGCATCGTCGACGCGAATCTGGCGAAGGGAATTCGCGGCGTCGTCGACGCTGTGGGCGCGTGAGCGCAACGAGGAGGTTGGCTTGAGCAAGTTTTCGGTGACGGACCTGGCAGCAGATCTTGGC
Organism: Gemmatimonadota bacterium; assembly: GCA_026387895.1. Taxonomy (GTDB): domain Bacteria; phylum Gemmatimonadota; class Gemmatimonadetes; order Gemmatimonadales; family Gemmatimonadaceae; genus Fen-1231. The sequence goes on from JAPLKT010000070.1 coordinate 70,174, forward strand.
ATTTCGACGGACGACGTCCTCGGGATGCTCCGGTCGCTTGAGGTCGTCGTACGCGCGCCGAGTGCGCCGCTGACGGACGATCAGGCGGCGCGCGTGCGTGCCCGCTGGGAGCGCGTAAAGCGCGAGCGCGCTGCGAAGGCGGCCGCTCCTGCCGCCGCGCCAGCACGCCGCCGCAAGGCGGCCGATGCCGCACCCGAGGAGTCGGCTGCTCCTGCCGAAGCCACCGCAGCTGATGCCCCGAAGGTCGAGGCCAAGCCAAAGCCAAAGGCTAAAAGCAAGGCGAAGGTCGCTGTGCCCGAGCCGGTCGTTGAAGCACCGAAGGCGGCCGTCACGCGCCGTCGTCGTGCCGCCGACCTCCCGCCCGAGCCGGAACCGATTGTCGAAGCGCCAGTCGTCGTCAGCGCGCCAGTGGTTGCTGCGCCGGTGGTTGCTGCGCCGGTGACGCCAGCCCCCGTCGTTGTAGCACCAGTCGCAAGCGTCGAGGTCGCAGTGACCCCGAGCGATGCGCCAGTTGCTGCTCCAAAAGCCGCCGCTCCCACCCCTGAGTCCGCCGCTGCAGCTCCGGTGACGGCGCAGGCCAAGATTGAGACCGAAGCGCCCGCAGCTGTGGTCGCTCCCGTCGCGCCCGTTGCGCCGCCCGCTCCACGCGTCGCACCGCCGTCGCAGCCGCTGGTCCAGAGCACGTACTCCAGCGATTCCGGACACACCTCGCATCAGATGCCCGATCGTCCCCGTCCGCGTCCGATCGTCCGAGGCGCGCCGCGCCCGCGACCGGCTGCGAGCGGTGGCCCCCGCGGCAACTTCCCCCCGCGCCCG
>JAPLKT010000146.1:0-43682 GCA_026387895.1 Gemmatimonadota bacterium
ACCACGGGGTTCAATCGTGTGTCGCCAACCATGCAGATCAACGTTGGCGAATTTGATCCCGTGCTCGGACGCAGTTACGCGGAGATTGCGGCGGAGAGCAGAGCGCAGCATCGGTCGCAGGGCTTTGGCGGCGTGCAGCAGCCCAAAGGGATAGTGATGGCCGGACTGCGTCGGGAAGCAACGCGCGTGAACGCGGCGACCCCGGCCGAACAGGAGCGCTCGATTTTCGACGGCGTGGACACCACGTTCGCGCGTTTCACAGCGCGGAGTGAGGGTGATCCCACAGCGGCCGCCCGAGGTGTGATGCGTGCGGTGCAGCCCGCCCTCGATTCCGCGCGCCGTGCCCTCGATGTCCGGAAGCCAGGGGAGCTCGTGCCGTTGCTGGCCCGGGTGACGGAAGCGGTGCAGGGCGCGCGGGAAAGTGTGCCGCGCTGCGGCTTCCCACGTCGGAGCACGATGTTGCAGGCGGGGCAGCAGCCCGCGCTTGGCTGCTCCAGTGCGCAGCTTGACTTCGACGCGGCGCTGACGATCCTCGCGCGCCGCCTCAGTGAGGCCACGGTGAATGCGGCCGGTGTTGCGGTAGAGACGGTGGCGCCGAAAGAGCTCCTCGCCTTTGGCGACTCCATGCCCGTGTCGCTCACCGTGTACAATCGCGGGAACGCACAGGTCTCGCTCAAGGATGTTCGCCTCACGGGGCGACGCCCGACGGCGATGGACGTGCGCGCCATTCTCCCCGACAGCACGGTCCGTATCACCGGCAGTGTCATCGGATTGGTGGACACACGACCCTGGTGGCTCGGTGGGAAAGCCGACGACATGTTTGCGCCGCGGAGTTCGCCGGCGGACGGCATCGCGCGTGTGTCGACTGGACCGTCTACGGATATGGTGCCAGCTGTTGCGCTCGCCGAAGATGTGCGCCGCGAATCGAACGTGGTGGTAACCTTGCAGGTCGCGGGCCACACGATCGCGCACAATGCGGGCACGATCATCTACAAGCTTGCGGATGCGGTACTTGGGCAGCAGGACCGCCCCGTAGGTGGCGTGCCGCCGGTGACGCTCTCCTTCGATCGCAATCTGCAGTATGTGGTGAGTGGAAAGCCGACTGAACAGACGCTCACGCTCACGTTACAATCGTACTCTGACTCTCCGAAGACATTCACCTTCCGGACGGTCGTCCCACCGGGGCTTCGCCTCGATTCTATTCCCGCGTCGGTTACCCTCGCGCCGAACGAGCGCCGGCAACTCTTCCTGCGCCTTCGCGGTTCTATGAAGTCCGGACGCCAAGAACTTGGTGTTGTGGCCGAATCTGAAACGGGCCGCAACGACCTCGGCCTCACCAGCGTGGAGTACTCCCATATTCGTCCGGTGCGCTTGTACCGTGCGCCGGCGATGTGGGTGCAGGCGGTGGATATGACGATTCCGGCGACGCTGAGCGTGGCGTATGTGCAGGGGGTGGGTGACGCCGTCGCTCCCTTCCTGCAGATGTTCGATATTCCCGTCGCCGTGGTGAAGCCGTCCGAACTCGCCGTGCTCAATCTCTCGCGCTTTAGCACTTTAGTGATTGGTCCGCGTGCGTATCAGGCCAATAAGGAACTGATTGCGAACAACGCACGCGTGATCGACTTCGCGCGGAAGGGCGGTACGGTCGTTGTGCAGTACGGGCAAGCCGAAATGGCGACACCAGGCGTGCTGCCGTACCCGATCACGCTCGCGCCCTCTGGGCCAGCGGCGCGCGTCACAGAAGAAGACGCCAAGGTCACTGTCCTTGATGCGAAGCACAAACTGTTGAACTGGCCCAACAAAATCAGCGACGCCGATTGGAGTGATTGGGTGCAGGAGCGCGCACTGTACATGCCGAGCACGATTGATGCGAAGTGGCAGTCCCCGCTCGAGATGCATGACACGGGCGAAGGCAATCAACGAGGCGCGCTCTTGGTAGCGCCGGTTGGCAAGGGGATATTCGTGTACACCACGCTTTCGCTCTTTCGCCAGATTCCCGGCGGCGTTTCGGGTGGCCCGCGCCTGTTCGTAAACATGCTCTCGGTTGGCACCGAGCCCCCGCTGAAGAAGGTGCAGCCATGAATGACGCGAGCACGCCGAGCACGCCGAGCACGCACCCGCGCTTTCGCGTGTTGCTGCTACGCGTGCTTGGCGCGGAGCTAATGGTGTGGATCCTGCTCTGGTTGCTCCAGTCTCGCTACGCCAGCTGAGGGCGCTATGCATTGGATCAACTGGGCGATTGTCATAGCGTGGCTGTTGTATGTGTCGATCGACGGCATCCGTCGATCGCGCGGTACGAACAAGCTCGAGGGCTACTTCCTCGGCGGGCGCTCGCTTCCGTGGTGGGTTGTTGGGCTCTCGGTGATGGCCACACAGCTATCCGCTGTGACGATGATTGGCACGACCGGGCAGGGCGCCGTGGACGGCATGCGGTTCGTGCAGTTCTATTTTGGCCTGCCGATTGCGCTGGTGATTCTTGGAGTCACGATTGTCCCCTTTTTGCATCGCGCGAAGGTCTACACCGCGTATGAGTTCCTCGAGCGGCGATTTGACGCCAAGACGCGCTCGCTGACGAGCGTCCTATTCTTGGTGTCGCGCGGTCTGTCATGTGGGACGATCATCGCTGCGCCTGCGGTGGTGTTCTCGGCGATCTTTGGATGGCCCGTCGGATGGTCGGTGGCGTTGATCGGCGTGCCCACGGTGATCTACACGATGATTGGGGGCGTGCAGGCGGTGGCCTGGACAGACGTGAAGCAGATGGTGTTGGTGGTCAGTGCGTTGGTCGCGGTGGTGATTGTGCTCCTACTCCGGATTCCAGTGAGCCCAGATGCCGCGCTGCACATTGCCGGTGCTGCGGGACGTCTTCGCGTGTTCGACTTCAATTTCAAGTTGAGCGAGACGTACACATTCTGGAGTGGCATCATTGGCGGCACCTTTTTGATGCTTTCGTACTTTGGCACCGACCAGAGTCAGGTGCAGCGGTATCTCACCGCAAAGTCCGTGGACGAAGCGCGCAGTTCGCATTTGATCAGCGCGTATTGGAAAATCCCTTTGCAGGCACTGATTCTTTTGGTCGGCGTGCTGGTGTTCGTGTTCTACATCTTCGTGTCACCGCCGATGTACTACAATCCGGCGCAGGACCGCGCCGTGCGCGCGGCGGATCCGGCCGCGTATGCTGCGCTCGACACACGCTATCGCGCGGCGTTCAACGCGCGGCAGCAGGCTGCGCGTGCGGTAGCGGCACCGGAAGCGACTGCCGAGAACCGCAGCGCGTTTGCACTGAGCGAAAAGGCGATGGTCGCGGTGCGCACCGAGGCACTCAAGACGGCGGAAGCGGTCACCGGGCAGCCGTCGAAGGATGTGAACTACATCATCCCGCACTTTGTGCTCTCGGAGTTGCCGATTGGGCTCGCAGGGTTGTTCATCGCGGCGGTGATTGCCGCGGCGATGTCGGCCGTGTCGGGGGAACTTGCCTCACTCTCGAGCACAACGGTGATTGACCTGTATCGGCGATGGGTCGCCCCAGACGCCGATGACACGCACTATTTAAAAGTCTCGCGAGCGGCGACCGGACTCTGGGGTGTGTTCGCCTGTATCGTGGCCACCTTTGCGGCTACGCTTGGCTCGTTGATCGAAGTGGTGAACCGGTATGGCTCGTTTTTCTACGGTTCAATCCTCGGCGTTTTCATTCTGGCGATGGTTCCGCGGGCCGGCGCGAACGGTGCGTTCGTGGGACTGATCCTCGGCATGAGTGCGGTGGCTGGCGTGAACCATTGGGCGCCCGAGGTGGCATTTCTCTGGTATAACGTGGTCGGGGCGGTGACCGTCGTGACGGTGGGTCTGCTCATTGGTGGCGGTCGTGCGCAGAACAGCGGCGCTCGCCCAGTGACTATTTCCGAGTGAGCGAAATGCAGCGTCCCCACATCGTCATCCTAGGTGGCGGCTTCGCCGGCCTGACAGCGGCACGTCAATTTCGCAAGGCTGCCGTCGATGTCACGCTGATTGACCGCACCAACCATCACCTGTTCCAGCCGCTCCTGTATCAAGTCGCGACCGCATCGCTCGCGCCGAGCGATATCACGGTGCCAATCCGATGGGTGTTGCGTGAGCAACGCAACGTAACGGTTCTGCTTGGCAGCGTGATCTCTATTGACGTCGCGCGCAAAGAGATCAATCTCAGCGACGCGGTAGGTGCGATTCGCTACGATTACCTCGTGGTTGCCACCGGATCACGTCACGCGTACTTCGGGAACGATCAGTGGCAGCGCCACGCACCTGGTCTGAAGAGTCTTGAAGACGCGCTCGAAATTCGCCGCCGCTTTTTGATCGCGTTTGAACACGCGGAACGCGCGGTGAATCCGATTGAGCGCGACGCGCTCATGACGTTCGTGATTGTCGGTGGCGGCCCGACGGGCGTGGAACTCGCCGGAACGATTACGGAAATCGCCCACAAGGCTATGCAGCGTGATTTCCGGCGGATTGACACGCGCAAGACGCGGGTGATCCTCGTCGAGGGTGGGCCTCGCGTGCTCCCGGGATTTCCAGAATCCCTCTCGGCACGTGCGATGCGCGACCTCGAGGACCTCGACGTCGAGGTGCGCACCGACTCGATCGTCACCAAGATTGATGATCATGGGGTACACATTGGGACCGAGTTCATTGCCTCCAGCGGAGTGTTCTGGGCGGCAGGAAATCAGGCATCACCCTTGGCTGCTGACTTGCGCTGCAAGTTGGATCGCGCCGGGCGCGTGCTTGTTGAGCCCGACTTGTCGGTCCCTGGGCATCCCGAAGTGTTCGTGGCCGGCGATCTGGCCGCGGTCCGTCGTGGCGACAACGACTGGGTCCCCGGGGTGGCGCCTGCCGCAAATCAGGAAGGGAGCCATGCGGGGAAACAGATCCTTAAGCTCATTCGCGGGCACAAGACGGAGGTATTCCGCTACTTCAACAAGGGCGAACTCGCGACCATTGGCCGGAATCGGGCGGTCGCCGTGTTCGGTGGGCTGAAGTTTGCGGGGTTCCCAGCATGGCTCCTGTGGGCCTTCGTCCACATCTTGTACTTGGTCGGGTTCCGCAATCGTATTACAGTTTTAGTGCAGTGGGCGTACGCATTCGCGACGTATCAACGCGGGGTGCGACTCATCACCGAGACTGAGAATCTGGCGAGTCCCGTGACTGGAGAGTGGGAAATTCCCCGTCTTTAATCAGCCGACGCCCTTGGCCGGCACATGCTTCTCCATGTCAATGCCAAGACTGATCGTTGCAAGTACCACCCCGGCGGCGGTGAAGTACGGCACGCCGTGTCCTAGGTGGTCGAACGACCAGCCGGCGTAAATCGGCGCGATTGACCGTGCGGCTCCGCCAAAGGTTTGCTGGACCCCCATGTAGAGGCCACGCTCGTGCTGTGGCACCATGCGCGACAGCAGTCCCGTCACGCACGGGAAGGTAAAGGCGGTGCCCAATGGAATAAGGGCCACGCTCACCGCGAGCCACGGGATGCTCGGCGTCAACGGCATCGTGCCCAATCCAAGTGCGAGCATCACCATGCCGATTCGCGACAATCGGACCTCCCCGAGCCAATCCACCATGCGGCCAAGCACCAGCGCGCGGGCAAAAATCGAAATCACGCCGACGTAGGTGAAGAACCAGCCGATAGTGGTCTCGTTCACACCGAACTTCGCGCCGAGGAACAGTGCGAGGATCGTGTTCATCCCTTGGAAGGCACCCATCGTAATGGCGTAGATCCAGATCAACCGCGAGGCAGGCTCGCGCCAGTGCGATACCACGCGGCGCACGGCAACGCTCGGCTTCGTAATGACTTTTCCTGCGGCCCGCACCGCATTGGTATCGTGGGACTCGCGCAGGTATTTCCAGGCAAAGAACATGTTCACGCTGGCCAGCGCAGCAGCGGCCAACCCTGGCCCCCGATGACTGAAATGCGCAGCGGTTGAGCCAAGCACTGGGCCAAGTGCGACTCCAGCATTCGTGGCCGCGGAGAGCCAGCCCAGCGCCTTGCTGCGATCCTCAGGCTTGGTGGCGTCGGCGACGTACGCCTGGATGACGCCGACCGTGCCACCGCCCGCTCCTTGCACAATGCGCAGCAAGAAGAGCAGTTCAAGCGAGTTCGCGTAGGCGAACAGGACGTACGCGATGGCCGAAGAGCCCAGTCCAATCATGAGCGCCGGGCGGCGGCCGTACCGGTCCGAGAAGCGGCCCCACAGTGGCGCACTGGTGAGCTGCGCGACGGCGAACATCGCCACCAGCAACGAGACCACGACACCCGGGCCGCCAGCTCCGATGGCGTTTAGGGCATTCCAGAGCGGCCCGTGCCCCAAGAACCGTGTGGCCACGAACGGCAGCAGGGGCAGCACCATGAGGTTGCCGACCATGTCCACAAACGCGGTCACCATCAGGACGACGAGCTTGCCCAAACGACCTCAGAAAACTCGGGGGGAAGAGCAACCCGAAATGGGCTACCTCACGCAATGCACACGACAAGTAAAGATGCCGCTCGTGCCGAGTAACCGTAACCCGTGCGTAGCGCTGGGTTGAGGCGCTGGGCCGCGCAGACCGAACACGCCGGCTGGCAGTCCGGACTAGTCTTCGGTACGTCCCAGCGCTGCAGGAGCGCGCGAACGCCCCACCACACCGGCGACGGCAATAATCGTCAGTACGTAGGGGATCATCGCCACAAACTGCGATGGAATCAGCTGCGCCGCTTGCAGTTGGATCTGCAGCGTCTCAGCTGCAGCGAAAAGTAGGCAGGCGAGCCCTGCGCGCAGCGGATCCCATCGTCCAAAAATCACTGCCGCGAGCGCAATGAAGCCGCGTCCGGCGGTCATGGAATCAGTGAACTGATGCTGGTCGAGCGCGAGATACACGCCACCAAGCGCCGCGAGCGCCCCGGAGGCGAGCACCGCCACATACCGGACCCGATTTACCGGCACACCAACGCTCGCTGCAGCCATCGGATGTTCGCCAACCGCACGTACCCGAAGGCCGAATGTGGTCTTCTGCACGACCCACCAAACGACGGGCATCACGAGCACGCCCATCCAGATCAGCGGGTTCGTGAGGAATCCCACGGCACCTGCAACCCCTTCGCCACCAAACCCAGCCACGCGCGGTGAGTTGGAGCTCGACCCAAAGGCGAGCTGCAGGAAGAAGCGCGTAATGCCTACCGTGAACAGGTTGATCGCCACACCCACGACAATCTGGTCGGCCTTGAATCGAATCGCAGACACCGCGTGCACAGTGGCGAGCCCCAGCCCCCACGCCACACCAACCACGAGTCCGACCCATGCGCTGTGTGAATAGTAGGAACCAAGCACCGCGCCAAATGCACCGCCCAGCATGAAGCCTTCGAGCGTCAGGCTCACAACACCAGCCCGCTCAGCGAGCGCGCCACCGGCTGCCGCGAACAGGTACGGAATCGCGATGCGAATCGTCTGCGCAAAGAAGAGCAGGGCACCCATTAGTTCTGCCCTCCGGACTTGGAGACCGCGTTCCGCAGGATTCGCCGCACTTCGGGGACCGACGTCGCCACCGCGATGATCACGATTCCCTGTAGTGCCTCGACAATCTGCTTAGGCACCATCGCGTTGATCGCGAGCCCGCCTTGCGACAGCGTCGCGAAGAACAGGGCCGCGAGCACCACACCGAGCGGATGGTTCCGCCCGACGAGCGCCACCGCAATGCCGAGGAAACCCGCACCACCGGTGAACCCATCCTCATAGTAGCCCTTGTAGCCGAGCACAAAGTTGATGCCACCGAGTCCGGCGAGCGCACCGCTCACGATGAGCGCGTTCCGCCAGGTGATGCCGACTTTTACGCCCGCGTATTCGGCAGCGTCGGGTTGTAGCCCCACGGCTCGGAGTTCGTAGCCCGCACGCGTCTTGAAGAGGAACCACCAGGCTGCGACAGCCGCGAGTGCGACAATCACGATGGTCCAGTTCGCCGCGGACCCGTGGAACGCGCCGATGAGGTTCGACAGGCGCGGCATCGCGCCGGCGTGAACCTCGGGGGTATGCAAGGTCTCTGGGACGTGGAGCTTGGCTGAGACGAAATAGTTGAGCAGGGCGAGCACAATAAAGTTGAGCATGATCGTCACGATCACTTCGTGCGCACCGAACTTTGCCCGGAGTGCTCCGGGGACTGCGCCGACCAGTCCGCCACAGAGCATCGCGGCCATCACGCAGATCGGAACCGCGAGGAACGCCGGTGTGCCGGCTGGCAGTGCCAGCCCCGCAACTCCGGCTCCGAAACCACCGGCGGCGAGCTGCCCTTCGGCGCCAATATTGAACAGCCCGGCCCGCAGCGACATCGCCACCGCGAGTCCCGTGCAGGTGAGCGTCGTCGCTTTGTAGAGTACTTGGCCGAAGCCGTAAGCGTTCCCCCACGTGCCGTCGACCAACAAGCGCCACACCGCGCTGGGTGCTTGGCCATAGGCGAGAATCAGGAGATCGCCAACAATCAGCGCGACCACAAGCGCCACAAGCGGCGGCAGCACCGCCTCTTCGATGGTGCGTTTTACGTTGGCATTCATGCGGTCACCTCGCGACGCGCGCCGGTCATGAAGGGGCCGAGGATTTCTTCGCTCGCATCGGCGCGGTTGAGCACCGTCACAATCTTCCCGCCGTACATCACCGCAATGCGATCCGACAAGCTCAACACCTCGCGCAACTCGGCGCTCACCAAGAGGATTGCTTTCCCGGCCTCACGCGCGTTGCGGAGCTCGCCGTGAATGAACTCGATCGCCCCAACATCGACGCCGCGCGTCGGTTGGGCCGCGAGCAGGGCGACAAACTGACGCGACATCTCTCGAGCAATGACAACCTTCTGTTGATTCCCGCCCGAGAGGGTCCGGGCTGCGAGCAGTGGTTCGGTCGGCCGGATATCATATTCTGTGATCTTAGCCTGCGCATGGGCCATCACCGCCGCGACGTCGATCGCCGCGCCGCTGGTGAAACGATGCTGTTGCCCAAGGATCAGATTGTCGGCAATCGTGTAGTCGAGAATCAGTCCGCGCCGATGCCGGTCTTCAGGAATGTGCGAGAGTCCTACGTCGCCGCGATCGCGAACGCTCAACGCCGTGATGTCAAACCCACCGAGCGACATCGCGCCACTCACGGCGGGACGCAACCCGGCGAGCGCCTCGAGGAGTTCAGTCTGTCCATTCCCTTCCACGCCCGCGATGCCGAGGATCTCGCCCGGTTGAATCGCGAACGACACATCGTTCACCGCGCGTTCCACGCGAGCGCCGCGTACCACGAGATTTTTCACTTCGAGCGCCGGCGCACCCATCGCGCGTGCGCCACCATGGGCGACCTTCACGCCGAGGTCGACGTTGCGCCCGACCATCGCTTTCGCGATCCCTTCGGGGCTTGTGTCGCGCGTAGCCATGCGGGCTACGGTCTCGCCTTGGCGCATCACCGTGACGTGCTCGGTAACGTGCATGACTTCGTCGAGCTTGTGCGTGATCAGGATGATCGTGGCGCCACCATCGCGCACGCGCCGCAGGACCTTCCACAGCTCAGCGACTTCAGGGGGCGACAGCACCGCGGTGGGTTCATCGAGCAACAGGATGCGTGCGCCGCGGTAGAGCGTCTTGAGGATCTCCACGCGCTGCGCTTCGCCAACGGAGAGGTCGGCGACCAGGCGGTCCGCTGGCACGTGCAGGCCGCTTTGTTCGCAGAGTGACTCCACTTCACGGATTGCGCGCGCTGCGTCGAAGGTCGCAACACCCACTGGTTCGCGACCTAGCACCACATTCTCCGCCACCGTCAGCGTCGGCACGAGCATGAAGTGCTGATGCACCATCCCCACGCCGGCGCTAATCGCCTGCGCCGTGCTCCAGCCAGTCACGTCGCGCCCGCCAACTTCGATCGTGCCACCATCGGGGGCGAACATCCCGGCGAGCATCTTCATCAGGGTCGACTTCCCAGCGCCGTTCTCTCCCACCAACGCGTGGATCTCGCCCTGGCGCACCTCGAGCGATGCGCCGCGGTTCGCCCGCACGGGTCCGAAGCGCTTGTCGATCCCAGTCATGCGGACCGCCGGGGCCTTCGTGTCGTGCGGGGCGCTTAACGGGGTGCTCAAAGGGGTGCTCATCGGCTGCTCGGGACAGCGATACGGCCAGCGACAATATCCGCTTTCAGCGCTTCGATCCGTGCGCGCACCGCGTCGGAAATCAGCGCCTTGTTGTTCGCGTCGTACACGTAGCCCACGCCGTCCTCCGCGAGGCCGAAGTTGTAAATACCGCCCGTGAACGACTTGTCCTTTACGCGCGAGATCACGTCATAGACCGCGTTGTCCACGCGCTTCACCATCGACGTGAGTACGCGTCCCGGAGCTTCCTTATACTGATCGGCGTCCACCCCGATGCCGTACTTATTGAGCGTACGAGCGGCTTCGAACACGCCCAGCCCGGTGGAGCCGGAGGCGTGGTAGATGACGTTCACACCCTGCTGATACTGGCTGAGCGCGAGTTCCTTGCCGCGTCCCGGATTGCGGAACGCCTCGGGGGTCACCCCCGCGTACTGCGCAATCACCGCGCAGTCGGCACACACGGCTTTCACACCCGCTCGGTAACCGGCCTCGAACTTATGAATCAGTGGCGAGTCCATGCCGCCTACAAATCCCATCTTCTTGGAGTTTCCAACGAGCGCTGCAATCGCCCCGACCAAGAACGACCCCTGCTCCTCGCGGAACTTGAGCGCGGCCATATTCTTGGGCGGCTGCACGACCTTGCCGTCCTTATCGATCGACACCGCGTAATCGACGCCAGCGAAAGCGACGTTGGGGTATTCCTTGGCCAGCTCGGTCAGGTCATCCGTAAAGATGAACCCGACGCCAATCACGAGGTCCATCCCCTCAGCGGCCAGCAACCGAAGCCCCGCCTCACGGTCCGACCCTTCGCCAGGTTCAACAAACCGCACGTGCGCCCCGAGCTTCTCGGCGGCGCGCATGGCCCCCACGTAGGCGCCGTCATTGAACGACTTGTCGCCACGGCCGCCGAGGTCGAAGACGACCCCCACGTTGAGCCCTGCGCCCGTGGGAGGTACCGCCGCACCCGAGGGGCGGACGAATAACAGCGCGATATGGACGGCGAGTAGCACGCCCACGACCGTAAGGATTCGACGCATAGGAGGGATACGTTCGCTGTTTTCGCAGGGGTGTGCAAGCAGTCCGGACCCGAAACTCTCGCTAGATTTCAGGGGCGATGCCACTGATGCGTCCGACCGCCACCAACCGCCGCCCGCCTGCCCTCGCGGGGACCCCCCGCGCGACTCTCGCCGCTCGGGCGTTGGGGCCCGCGTTGGCCCTGTCGTGCCTGCTCGCGGCCTGTGGGCGGGCCGACACGCCGTTGCCGCACGCTGCCGACTCCACCGCGGTCGCAATCGCCCTGCCCCGGCCGTCGTTTACCCTGACCACCACCGACGGGCGCCCCTTCGATTTTCGGAAGGAGACGGCCGGCACGCTGACCTTTCTGCTGTTCGGCTATACCCATTGTCCCGACGTCTGCCCGGTGCACCTCGCCAACATGACGGCGGCGCTCGAGAAGCTGACTACGGCCGAACGGGCGCGTACGCGGGTCGTATTTGTAACGGTCGACCCCGACCGCGATTCTGCCACGGTGCTCCGAAAGTTCTTGAATGCCTTCAATCCGACCTACGTGGGGCTCACGGGCCGCCGTTCGGCGATCGACAGCGCACAGAAGAGCGTCAACTTCGCCGCGGCCATCCTCTCCACGGACTCCGCGGGCGCTCCGGTGGTGACGCATTCGGCGCCGGTGGTAGTGTTCACCGAGGACGACAGCGCGCACGTGATGTTCCCGTTCGGCGCCCGCCAAACCGAGTGGGCGCGTGAGATTCCTAAGCTGCTCGCGCGCGGTAGCGCCGCGCCCACGCTTTCGGTGGAGCGCGCGTACCTCGTGATTCCGATTGGTGACGCGCCCGCCGCGCTCTACTTTACCGCCCGCAACGGTGGTAGCACCGCCGATTCAGTGGTCGCGGTGGAAGTGCCGGGTGCGGGCGTGGCGTCGATGCACGAGCACCAGCACGACATGGCCACCGGCGCCATGCGGATGATTCCAGCTGCGGCCTACCCAGTGAACGCGGGCGCAACGATGCGCCTCGCCCCAGGGGGCGCGCATGTGATGATCGAGAAGCCGGCCCGCGCCTACACCCGTGGGGAACGCTTTCGGCTGCTGGTACGCTTCGCTCATGGCGGGGTGGTGACCACGGAGGTCTCGGTGATCACCTATGCCGACCTCGATACCGCCACGGCAGCGCCCGTGCGCCGATGACTGTCCTTTCCCGCGACTGAGAACGACTCGCATGCAATGGTGGTGTTCCGCACAAGGCACACAATGGAACTGGCGCTGGGTCGCGTACCCGGGCGTCTGGCTCTTTGTCGCGGCCGCAATCGCAATCGCGGTGTCGCTCGTGAAGGGCGAGCCCTGGCGCCGGATGTCCTTTGGGCACCGTGCAGCACTCATCGGCGGGTTGGCCGCACTCTGGATGGCGCTCGACTGGCCGCTCGGCCCACTGGCCGCTGGCTACTTGTCGTTCGCGCATGCGATTCAGTTCTTGATGACCGCGTTGCTCGCGGCGCCGTTGCTGCTCTACGGGCTCCGCATCGCCATCATCGAGAAAGCAGCGCGTGCGCCCTGGTCGGGACTTCCCGTAGCGCTCGGCCGCTTGCTCACGACACCGCTGATCGCTGCAATCCTGTTCAATGTGATTGTGGCGATCACGCACACGCCGAAGATTGTAGACGGCTACATGAAGTACCCACTCGGCGCGTTTGTCATCGATAGCGCCTGGCTGGTCGGCGGACTGCTGTTCTGGTGGTCGATTATCGTGCCAGTGCCGAATCACGGGAAGTTTCAGTTGCCGATGAAACTCCTGTATCTGCTCCTTGGCACGCTCTTTCACACACTGGTCGCGATGATTCTCGTATCCGCAGAGTTCCCGCTGTACGGGATCTACGAGATGGCGCCGCCTTTTCCGCTGATTGATGCCCTCTCCGACCAGAAGCTGGCCGGAAGTGTGATGGAGCTCGGCGGACTCGGCCTGATTTTCATTGCGGCTACTATCATTTTTTTCAAGTGGGCCAACGAAGACCGAAAGCAGGTGCCGCAGTGACCGAGCGCCTGCGCACGCGATTCGTGGTCATTGGAACCGGGGTCGCCGGGCTGCATGCCGCGTGGCGTGCATCGGCCCACGGCGATGTCACGATTCTCACCAAAGCTTCCCTTTTCGATAGTGCGACGGCGTATGCCCAAGGTGGGATCGCCGCAGCGCTCGGGGCAGGGGACTCGCCGCAGTTGCATCGCCAAGACACGCTTGCGGCTGGAGCCGCGCTCTGCGATGCGGCCGCCGTGGAAGTGTTGGTCGCCGAGGGTCCGCAGCGTGTCCGCGAGTTGGCGAGTATTGGTGCTCGGTTTGACACCGATACGCGGGGCAAACTGTCGTTGGGGAAGGAAGCCGCGCATTCACGCCATCGGATTGTGCACGCACAGGGTGATCAAACGGGTGCCGAAGTGGCGCGCACATTGATCGAGCGTGTGAAGGCCACACCGAACATCACGATCATTGAGCGCGCGCGCGCGCTGGACCTGATTGTCTCAGGAACACGCTGCATTGGCGTGCGTGCGAGCGTCGCCGGACGCGCGGTGGAAATCATTGCTGACGCCACAGTGATCGCCACTGGCGGCTGCGGGCAGGTGTATCGCTACACCACGAATCCGGTGGTCGCGACTGGCGACGGCTTTGCGATCGCGCATCGTGCTGGCGTGCGACTGGCCGACATGGAGTTCGTGCAATTCCATCCGACCGCGCTCAACACCCCGGAGACGCCGCTGGCGCTCATCTCCGAGGCCGTGCGTGGCGAAGGTGCGATCCTCGTGAACGAACGGGGGCAGCGCTTCATGACGCGCCGGCATCGGCTCGCCGAACTCGCGCCACGCGATATCGTGTCGCGCGAGGTGTTCCGTGAACAGATGGCAGGGTCGGCCGTGTATTTGGATGCGCGCAAGATTGCGCGCGTGTTCACGCGCCGGTTTCCTGGCATCTTCGCGCTCTGCCGCGCCCGCGGGATTGATCCACGGAAGGACCGCATTCCGGTCACGCCGGCGGCGCACTACGTGATGGGCGGGATCATCACAGATCTCGCCGGACGTTCCTCCCTCGAACGGCTCTACGCCTGCGGCGAGGTGAGCTGCACGGGTGTGCACGGTGCGAATCGCCTCGCAAGCAACTCGCTACTCGAAGGGCTCGTCTTTGCTGAACGTGTAGCCAACGACATGATTGCGATGCCGCGGCTCCCGCGCCTGCCACGTCTCCCGGCGTGGTCAGTGCCGTCGCTCGATGATCGCGGTGCCGCGCAAGTCGCTGCCGATCGCATCCGCGAGGTGATGTGGATCGGGGCAGGGATCGCGCGCACGGCGAAGGGGCTGCGTCAGTGCATCGCCGAGCTCGACGACATTGGCTCCCGCATTGCCGCCGGTGCAACCGAGGAGCAAAATCTGCTCGACACCGCACGACTGATCGCGGAGGCTGCGCTCATGCGCAAGGAATCACGCGGCGGACACTTCCGGCAGGACTTCCCCCGCGAGAAGAAGAAATGGCGCGGGAAGCACATCGAGTGGTGAGCGCCGACTAGCGCAGTCCAGGCGGTTCGGTCCCTACGAGTATCCCGGTCACGGTCAGCACAATCGCGGCGAAGATGCACTCCCAGAGGAGCGTTCCCGCGATTTGGCGCGCGCCCTTCGCCCGCGCGCGTTCCGGGCCCTTCCACCCGTGGAGCGCGCCGAACAGCAGCACCATCGCCACGGGCGCGATCTTCCAGAGCAATACGTCCGCGTAGACGCTTGGCCACAGATCACGGAACGGATGCGGCACGCGGAGCCACAGACTCAGCAGTCCCGTCGTGATCACCGCGCCAGCGCACACGATCGCCACGTGGTGGAACGCCTCAATCAGCGCCGCCGAACGTTCGCCGCCCCCCCGTGCGGCCGCATCACGTCGGACTTCGAGGGTCAGCACCAGCAGCGTGCCAATCCACCCGCCAGCGGCGAGCACGTGCACCCAATCGCTCGCCATCGACACCACCGTCCAATGCTTTTCGGCAATCGCATGGCCGGTCAGCGCGGGCATCAACGCCAAACCGACCGTGGCGACAGCGGCCATCGACCAGCCGCGCTCCCGTGCGTGCCCCGAACCGAAGCGCCCCACGAGAAACCCCGCGGCCGCGCCGGTGGCCGTGATCCCCTGTGCGATGACGGCCATCCCCCAGGCGGTCGAGGCCACGGCCCCGAGCATGGATTGTGAGCCATCGCCGAGGGCCTGCGCCTGAACCATGAGCCGAACCGGTGCAATGAGCGCGGCCAGCAGGGCGCCGATCAACCCGACCCACGCCACTGCGGGGAGTTCGCGGTGCGTTGCTCGCATCGTGGAGTCCGATAGCCGTTCAGCCACGAGGAACCGGAATGCCAGAGCGCCCACTGCCAGGGTGATCCCTGTCAGCGTGACGACGCGTGTGGCAACCGCCGCTGTTCCGCCGGCACTCTCGAGCAGATCCATGAATGCAATAATCGCGGACCGTGCCTTGGAAACGCTACCCCTTGAGAACGCTCACCGATGGGAACGCCACCCCTCAAACCGGGGTTCTCACCTGCCACGCCACCCCGTTGTGACGCTATCATACAGGATGCCTTTTCCCCCCGCCCCAGCGGCCCCGTTCGCCGAACTCCACGAGGAGATCCGCCGGGCCGCGCGCGAGCGCAACGCCGTCATTCTCGCCCACAACTACGAACGTCCAGAAATTCAGGACGTCGCGGACTTCGTCGGAGATTCCCTCGGCCTCTCCCGCGAGGCCGCGCGGACCACTGCGGACACGATCGTGTTTTGTGGCGTGCACTTCATGGCCGAGACCGCGGCCATCTTGTCGCCCAGCAAAACAGTCTTGCTCCCCGACCTCGCCGCGGGGTGCTCACTCGCCGATACCATCAACGCCGAACAGCTCCGCGCCTGGAAGGCGGAGCATCCGGGTGCGGTGGTGGTCGCGTACGTGAATACCACGGCCGAAGTGAAGGCCGAGAGCGACTACTGCTGCACGTCGGGGAACGCGGTCGAGGTGATCGAGGCGATCCCCGCCGACCAAGAGATTCTCTTTCTCCCCGACATGTTCCTCGGCGCGCACGTGCGGCGCCTCACGGGACGCAAGAATATTCGGGTGTGGATGGGCGAGTGCCACGTACACGCCGGCATCGATCCCGAGAACATTCGGCTCCAGCGCTCGCTGCACCCCCAGGCCGAATTTCTGGTGCATCCGGAATGCGGCTGTGCAACGAGCGTCGTCGAAGCGATCTCAGCGGGGGATGTCGATCCCCAAGGGGCGCACATCCTCTCCACCGAGGGGATGATCAAGCGGCCTGCGGAGTCGCACGCGAGCGAATTTATTGTTGCCACCGAAGTGGGAATTCTGCACCGGCTACAGCGGGCGTATCCCGATAAGACGTTCTACCCCGCGAATGAACGCGCCTCGTGTGCCTATATGAAGCTCACGACGATGCCGAAGGTGCTTGACGCGATTGTGAAGAACCAACATCGGATCACGGTTGATCCCGCCGTAGCGTCGCGCGCCAAGCTGGCCATCGACCGGATGGTGTCCATTGGCGGCACGACGCCGACGCCAGCGGGCCCCGGCGTAGACCCCGGCGAATGAGCGACACGGCAAGCGGGCTCCGCTTTCCACTCACGAAAGCGGCGCTTCTCGCACTCGTGCAAGAGGCGTTGCGCGAGGATCACGCTGAGGATGACGTCACGACGTTGGCCACGGTGCTCTCGTCGCAGCGTGCTCGTGCGCGACTCGTGGCGCGCGATACCGGCGTGATCGCTGGAGTTCCACTCGCGCTCGCGGCATTCCGTATTGCGGATCCCTCCATCGAGATTCGTACCGATTGCGAAGACGGCTCCGCCGTACAGCGCGGAGACACGGTGCTGCACATCGTGGGCCACGCGCGCGGAATCCTCGCGGCCGAACGCACGGCACTCAACTTCATGCAACGCTTGAGTGGTGTGGCCTCGCTTACGCATCGGTACGTGGAACTGGTAAAGGGTACGCGCGCCGCCATCCTTGATACGCGCAAGACGACCCCGGGCTGGCGACTACTGGAGAAGTACGCCGTTCGCTGCGGCGGTGGCACCAACCACCGCATGGACCTCGCGAGCGCGGTATTGATCAAGGACAATCATCTCGCCGCGGTCGATGGTGATGTCGAGGCGGCGGTCCGGCGTGTGCGCGAGTTCGCCACCACCAAGATTCCGGTGCAAGTGGAGTGCGACACGCTCGATCAACTCCGCGCAGCGATCGCCGCTGGCGCTGACAGCGTCCTCCTCGACAACATGTCCGTCGAGCAGATGCGCGAGGCTGTCGCAATCGCGGCTGGTCAGGTCATCACCGAAGCGAGCGGTGGCGTGCGACTCGACACGGTCCGCGCAATCGCCGAGTCCGGCGTGGACCGGATCAGCGTTGGGGCCCTCACGCACTCGGCGCCTGCCCTGAATCTCGCACTCGATTTCGAGTGACGCGTTCCTCGTGCGTCCCGACGCGATGAGCGAGAGCTCCAGTGAAGCGCGCGCGCAAGGCTCGCGAGACGATGGTCCCGAGCACGGCGTTCCCTGTGACTACTGCGGCGTGGACGCGCTGCGGTGGCGGAAGTGCAAACTCATCTGCGAGAACTGCCACAACATCAACAAGTCCTGCGCCGACCTCTAGCCGTCCCTAGGCTCTCGCTAGCGCACGGAGTTGAATCGCGAGTTGAGCCGCGTCAGGCGCTGGCGCAGCACACACGTGGTCACGACACACATACGCGAGGGTCGAGCCGTCCGCAGGAATACGGCCAACGAAGAGCGGCCCGCAGTCACTATTGCCGCCTGCGAGTACCAGCCCGGGCACATAACAGCCCGCAACGGTCTCGCGCATCGCACGGCTCGCATCACCCTCTGGTGCGCCGGCGATGACCACCTCGGTCGCGCCATGGACGGCAAGGTCGGCCGCGCACAGCAGCTGACCGAACATCGGTGCGTACTGCGTCATTGCGGCGCTGAGCGAGTCGAGCGTGTCTGCCGCCTTCGCACGCAACCCCTCATCGCTGGAGTAGCTCCAAAGCCGCAGCAGCAGCTCTGCGGCAAGCGACGTTCCCGATGGCACGGCATTGTCCATCACATCGCGCGGGCGTGCGATCAACTGCTCGTGGTCGTGTGCGGTATCGTAAAACGACTGGGCGTCCTCACTCCAGAAATCGCGCACGCAGGCCTCGCCCATCAGCTGCGCCCGCTCGAGCCAACGTGCGTCGAAGGTGAGCTCGTAGAGTGCGAGCATGCCGAGCGCGACGGCCGCGGTGTCCTCAAGGAACCCTGGAATCCGCGTTTCGCCGCGCATGTGCGTACGCCAGGCACGCCCCTGACGTACCATCTGCGTCCACAAAAACTCCCCGTTCGCGACGGCGGCCGCGCGGTAGCGCGCATCGCCGAACACGCGCGCCCCCTCGGCCATCCCACGCAACATCAGTCCGTTCCAGGCGGCGAGAATCTTCTCGTCGCGACCCGGCCACACGCGCTGGGCCCGTGCCGTATACA
Source organism: Gemmatimonadota bacterium (assembly GCA_026387895.1). GTDB lineage: Bacteria > Gemmatimonadota > Gemmatimonadetes > Gemmatimonadales > Gemmatimonadaceae > Fen-1231. Next base: position 18,645 of record JAPLKT010000146.1, read on the forward strand.
GCACTGCGCGGGCGCGGGTGACCGCATCGGGCTCGGGCACGATGGGCGCTGCCCCCACCACGCTCAGAATGGTGTGGCCTTCAAAGTTGCCGGCCGCACTTACCCCCCAATACGCCGCGGCAATGTCGAAATCGGCGCCGAGCAGGGCGCGCAACTCAGGCTCGGACCACACATAGAACTTGCCTTCTTCGCCTTCGCTGTCGGCATCGAGCGAGGAGTACCATCCACCGTTCGCGTCAGTCATCTCGCGCAGCACCCAGTCGAGCGTGTCTCGGGAGGCGTCGCGCGCCACAGTGTCGCCAGTAGCCTGCCACAGATGCACGCCAAGGCGTGACAGCAGCGCGTTGTCGTACAGCATCTTCTCGAAGTGGGGCACCAACCAATGCGCGTCCACCGTGTACCGATGAAAGCCGCCCCCGACCTGATCGTGGATGCCGCCCCGCGCCATCTTCTGATACGAATGCTGCACCATCATCAAGGCATTTGGCTCGCCGGTCCGCGCCCAGTAACGGAGCACAAAGTCGAGCGTCATCGACGGTGGAAATTTTGGTGCCCCGCCAAATCCGCCCTCCAGTGGCTCGAACCGTCGCGCGGCATCACGATACGCGGTCGTGAGCGCGTCCACCGTAACGGCGGGGCCCGCGGCGCCCGCGGCCTTTCCCGAGCGCGCAGGGCCCGCCGCCGCCGTGTAGATCTCGCCGATCGACTTCACGGCGCGCGTCACATCATCGCGCCGTCCGTTCCAGGCCTCCGCCACCGACTCCATGACCCGTCGAAAACTGGGCATCCCGTGGCGCTCAGTCGGGGGGTAATAGGTCCCACCGTAGAACGGCTCCCCGGCTGGCGTCAAGAACATGGTCATCGGCCACCCGCCGTGCCCGGTCATCGCCTGCACGGCCTGCATATAAATCCCGTCCAGATCCGGACGCTCTTCGCGGTCCACCTTGATGTTCACGAACTGCGCATTCATCACCGCGGCAGTCTCGATGTTCTCGAACGACTCATGCGCCATCACGTGGCACCAATGGCAGGCCGCGTAGCCAATCGAGAGCAGAATCGGGCAGTCCCGGCGCCGAGCCTCCGCCAAGGCCTCCGGCCCCCAGGGCCACCACTCCACGGGGTTCTCGGCATGCTGCACCAGATAGGGGCTGGTCTCCCCCGCAAGGCGATTCGGCATCGGGTCCAAACTCCAGAGTGGCGGGAGAGGGGTACTTCAGAGAACTTTAACATCGTGAACGATTCCCGCGCGTGGCGCCAAGCACTCACGATCCTCGGTCTCACGACCGTCCTGCGCCTTGTCATTGGCGCCGTCGTGCCGCTTTTCCCCGACGAGACCTATTACTGGGACTGGTCGCGCGCCCTGCAGCCGGGCTACTTCGATCATCCGGGAATGATCGCCCTGCTGGTGAAGGGTGGAACCCTCATCTTCGGTTCCACACCGCTCGGCGTTCGCTTCTTCTCCATCCTCGCCGGGAGCGCCGCAACACTCGCACTCGCCCTCACCGCTCGTACCATCGCGGGCGATGCCGCCGGACGGCTCGCGGTCATCCTCTTTGTTGTCATGCCGATCTCGGCCGCGGGATTTATTCTCGCGACCCCCGACGCTCCAATGCTCTGCGCGCTGGCGTGGACCATCTGGGCGGTGGTCCACGCGCTCCTGATCAGCGCCGAGTCGGACGATGAACCCGGACACTCCACCGAGCGCGAGCGGCCCAAGACGCTCCTCTGGTGGGCGTTGGCGGGGCTCTTCATCGGCTGCGCCATGGCATCCAAGTTCACGAGTGTCTTCGTGCCAGCCGCGATCGCGATCGCCTGCCTGCTCCACTCACGACTGCAAAATCGACTCGGCGAGCCGGGCCCGTATCTGGCCGTGATTCTCGCCTCGCTTGTGCTTGCTCCCGTTCTCTACTGGAACTGGCAACATGACTGGGTCGCCTTCGCCTTCCAGTTCAAGCACGGGCTCGGTGACCCGAAGGGCGGGGCACTCGGCGCGCTCAATCGCGAGCTCGAGCTCATTGGCGGACAAATCGGCTTGGTATCACCGATTTTGTTCTACTTCATCGTCCGCGCGATTCGTCGCGGGCTCGATCCCACGCCCGACGGCGTGCGGCTCGTGCTCAGCGTCATTCCGATTGTCTGCTTCTGCTTCTTCTTCTACAGCGCCACGCGGAAATCAGTCGAAGCCAACTGGCCCGCGATTGCCTGGCTGCCAGCGGTGGTGCTACTCGCGAGTGATCCACCGGTGCGCGAACGCGCCAAGAAGTGGTTCAACGGCGGGCTCGTTTTCGCGGGGACACTGTCGGCGATTATTTACCTACATACGATTACGCCCATTCTCCCGCTCCGCGCCGATCGCGATCAGGTCGCCAAGGCGTGGGGCTGGGATCAGCTCGGTGCCGTGGTCGACCGGAATCGTGGGTATATCACCAATCGCGCCGCGTTCAATGTTGGCACCCTGTTTGTGGCGGCCGAACGCTATCAGGATGTGAGCGAGCTCGCCTTCCATCTGGCGGACAAGCCTCAGGTGCTTTCGCTCAACTTGATGGGACGTCCCAATCACTACGACCTGCGTCCTTCCTTCACCGATCGCGCCAAGCCCGGCGACGCGATCCTGCTCGTGCTCGACGAAGAGCCCTCCGAGCCCAAGGAGATTCGAAAGCTCGCCTGTTGTTTCCGCCGCATTGATCAGCGCGAGATGGTCGCGCTCGTGCGCGGCGATGGTGTCGTAACACGCAAGCGTTTGTGGTTCCTGCGCGAGTGGACCGGCGACTGGCCGCTGCGCACCCAACCTTTCCCGTGAACCAACTGATATGAGCACCGCTCGTCGCACCGCCAAGCCTGTCGTACCCGCCGATCTCGATCGCTGGCTCGCTGACAACGATCAGCGCATCCACGACGAGCTCTTCGACTTCCTCCGTATTCCGAGTATTAGCGCTCGCAGCGAGCACAACCCCGACACGCGTCGCGCGGCGAAGTGGCTCAACGACAAACTCGCCAGCATCGGATTCACGAGTGCGGTGCACGAAACACCGGGGCATCCGGTGGTGCTCGCGGAATGGCGGAAGGCGCCCGCTGGCGCGCCGACGTTGCTGATCTACGGCCACTACGACGTACAGCCCGCCGAACCGCTCGACCTCTGGACGAGCCCTGCATTCGAACCCACGATCCGCGACGGCAAGATCTTTGCCCGCGGCTCGGTGGACGACAAAGGTCAGCTCTGGGTGCACGTCAAGGCGCTCGAGGCGCATCTCGCCGTGCGCGGCACGCTACCGTGCAATGTGATCATGCTCGCCGAGGGCGAAGAAGAAGTGGGAAGTGAACATCTCGCGCCGTTTATTGAGCAACACAAGAAACGCCTTGCCTGCGACGGCGTGGTGATCTCCGATTCCGCGATGTTCGCTCCTGGAATTCCAAGCATCCTCAGCTCGCTCCGCGGACTCGCGTATTTCGAGATCAACGTCGAAGGGCCGAACAGCGATCTCCACTCTGGTATGTATGGCGGCGCGGTCGTAAACCCTGGTATGGCGCTCGCGCGGATCCTCGCGACGTTCCACGATGCCAAGGGCAAGATCGCGATCAAAGGCTTCTACGACGGTATCAAGCCCTTCACCGCCGCCGTGCGCAAAGGGATGAAGAAGTTGCCCTTCAAGGACGCCACGTTCATGCGCGAGCTCGGCGTGAAAGCACTCGGCGGCGAGCCCGGCTACACGACGCTCGAGAAGTTGTGGACGCGCCCGACCTGCGAAGTGAACGGTCTGCTCAGCGGCTACACCGGCGAAGGTGCGAAGACCGTCCTCCCCGGCAAGTCCATGGCGAAAGTGAGTTGCCGATTGGTCCCCGGGCAGGATCCTAAGCACATCGAGAAGCTCATGAAGGCGCACGTGAAGAAGGTCGCGCCCGCAGGAGTGAAGGTCACGGTCACGCACCTGCATGGTGGCAAGCCCTGGCGCGCCGAGCTCGACGGGCCGTTGTTCGATGCCGCACAGACCGCACTGAAGGCTGCCTTCAATCGTGACGCGGTGATTGTCGGCGAGGGAGGTTCGATCCCCGTAGTTGGTGACTTCGAGCGGATTCTGAAGGCGCCCGTGTTGCTCGTGGGCTTCGGATTGCCGGGGGAGAACGCCCACGCGCCTGACGAATGGATCAGCGTCGACAATCTGCGCCGCGGACTGCGCGCGATGGCCGTGCTCTACGAGGAAGTCGCGAAGTAGCCCGCTGCCGAATGCCAAAAACAAAGCGGCCTCGCGCGATGTGCGCGAGGCCGCTTGTCGTTCGTGAACGAAACGCCCTACAACCCAGCCAAGAGTGCTTCGTTGCTTGTCGTTCCGGCGATCCGCTTGATGAGCCACTCCATGCCGCTCGTCGGCGGCATCTGCTGAAGCCCGCGACGCAGGGTGTAGATCGCGTCGATCTGATCCTGCCGATACAGCTTCTCTTCGCGACGGGTCCCGCTCGTCGCAATATCGAACGCCGGGAAAATACGCTTCTCGGCCAATCCGCGATCGAGCTTAATCTCGCAGTTGCCGGTGCCCTTGAACTCTTCGAAGATCACGTCGTCCATGCGCGAGCCCGTCTCAACGAGTGCGGTTGCAATGATCGATAGCGATCCGCCGCCATGCTCTGGCGCAATCGAACGGGCCGATCCGAAGAACGCCTTGGGCCGTGCCATCGCCGAGCTGTCCAAGCCGCCCGACAGTGTGCGTCCCGTGCCACGTTCGGCGGTGTTGAATGCACGTGCCATCCGCGTCAGCGAATCGAGCACGATCACGACGTCCTTGCCGAGTTCTACTTCACGACGGGCGCGCTCGAGCACCATCTCGGTGACTTCCACGTGGCGCGACGCCGGCTGATCGAAGCTGCTCGCCACGACCTCGCCAACACCCCACGAGATCGCTTCGCTCACTTCCTCAGGACGCTCGTCCACGAGCAGGATCAGCAGCACCGCATTGGGATGATTGATCGCCACGCCTTCGGTGATCGCTTGCAGCAACATCGTCTTGCCGGCACGGGCCGGCGCCACGATCAGCGCACGCTGTCCGTAGCCAATCGGCGCAATCAAGTCGATCGCGCGGCGTGTGAGTTCCGGACCGCCCTTCGCTGACCGTCCGGTCTCGAGCGTCAGCTTCCGCTCGGGATAGCTCGCGGTGAGCGACCCGAAGTCAGGGCGCCGCACTTCGAGGTTCGGTTCCATGTCGTTGATCGCCGTGATATCGGTGACCATCAACCGGTTCCGGTGATCGCGGCCGGTCGTCGCGGCAAGCTTGTCGCCGCGCCGGAGTCCGAACTTCCGCACGAAGAACGGGTGCACGTAGGCATCGCCCTGGTCGGCGAGATAGCTATTGCCCGGCCGGCGGATGAACCCGGCGTCACGCGCGGGATCGTACCACCCAACGGTCGGCTCGTCCGGTGAGACGGTCGGCGGTGGCCCTTCGAGCCTATGCTCACCAGAGGTGAATCCACCGGTGGTCGCCATGTTGCCGTTCGGTCCCTGTCCGCCACCCTGCTGGATCCCACCGCTGGCGCCATTCCGCTGGCGTCCGCGACGATTCCGGCGCCCACGGCGCGCCCCACGCTGCTGGTCGCCGCCCTGGCCTGACTGCTGCCCCTGCTGCCCCTGCTGCCCCTGCTGCCCCTGCTGCCCCTGACGCGGATTATGCTGGCGCCGTCCACCCTGCGGTTGGCCGCCCTGCTGCTGGCCGCCCTGCGACTGTCCCTGACCCTGCGAGGGTTGGGAATAGCCCTGCCCATCCATCAGTTGGTCTTGCCGGTCGGTGCGCGGCGTCTGCGGTCCTTCGTGCGACGTCTCCGGTGCTGGCTCGCTACGCGATGCCTCGGCAGCCGGTGGTAACGAATCCGGAGCCGAGCCCGCGGATCCGTCGGCGTCTGACGCCTTGCCCGCACGCGGACCACGACGACGCGGCTGACGCGGCTTTACCGGCCCATCGGATGACGCGTCTGGAGTGGCCGGTGAGGGCGCACTTGGAGCAGGAGTCTCGCTAGCGTCGCGGTACGGATCGGCTTCCCCGGCCATGTCCTGCGCGGGAGAAGCATCGGTCGAGCGGGCACGCGGGGTGCGGCCGCGACGAGCGGGGCGTCGTGGTTCAGTCATGCATTGTGTGTTGCGAGTGGTTCGGTTGGGTACACGATAGCCGCGGAGCGGCCGCTACGGCGCCAAGAAAAGCGCAAATCAAACAGGCGATCCACATGCCAATGACGTCCACGCGAATCTGGAAAACCTGGGGAAACGCAATCGTTGCTAAATCAGGAGAGACAACACAGAGGCACAGCCTCCACCACATCCTTGGGTCGCGGTATGCGTGGACAGTTCACACGCGGACCAGCGACAACTCTCAGCCCCCAAGTGCAACAGGGCGCTCACCATTGAGTATGGCGTCCGCTCACGAATCGCGCAACCCACCCCCCCCAAAGTAGTCGCCGCGGTCGCTGGTTGCACGCCCCATTCCGCGCGCTCACTCCGACAAGACCGTGTAGATTCCTCAATCTATGCTCTCGCCTTTCACCGACATCCGCGCCGCACTCAGCGCCATCGTCCAAGAATATCATCAGCGCGGCGACGTGCCCCGACTCTTGGAGCAGGTCTCCACACTCGCCGAAGCGGCACCCTCCGATCAGCTCCTGATCGCGGTCGAGCCCTACCGCGAAATGCACGAAGTCGCGGGCCCGATCTATGAAGTGATCGCTGGCCGCGAACCGAACAACGCGAAAGTGTTGGTTGCACTCGCCAACGCGTACTGGCTCACCGGACGGGGACCCGACGTGGTGGGTGGGCTCGCCTCACGCGCTCTGGCCGCCGATCCGGAAAATCGCGCCGCGTGGCATCTCTGGGCGCTCACGGAATCCTCGCCCCGCCAGCGCACACAGCGCTGGCAGCAGGTGGTGACGCGCTTTCCAGACGACCAACTCGCGCAAGCGAATCTCGCCGACAACGCCGCCGCACTCGCCGGCGCCGAGAATGATCCTGTTGCGCTGAAGCTCGCGATTGCGACGTACGAAGGGCTCCTCGCCAACGCGACGCACGATGCACAACGCGCCGCGCTTGGCAGCGCACTCAAAACACTGCGCGACTGGAAGATCTAACCGACGCCGGTCACGGACCGGCGTCGGCAATGTGACTCAGGGCTTGGCGCTTCCCACCACGAAGCGCTCGTGCGTCGCCTCGAGCCGGTCCAGTGTCTTCTCGATCGCGTTCCCGATCACCTGCACACGCGGCATGCTGTGCGTGTCGAACGCCGCGGTGAACGGACTCGGTGCCGCCGACCCCGCCACTTTGAGCACCCCGTCGTGCGCGTAGCGGATGGTGCGGCCGCTCTTCTTGTCGGTCCAGCTCCCCTGCCAGGCGAGCGGACGGTTCTTCGGCCACAGCCCCTGCGGGAGTGCCATGGTGCGCACCTTGTAGCCCGGCACCGCCGAATCGATGGCCATCACACCGCGCGCAATCTGCTCCAGCACAAAGGCGTCCGGATACTTGTTGAGCTGCGCATGCCAGAGCGTGTGGTTGCACAGCTCGAACCCCTGGTCCGCCAGGAACTTCACTTTCTTGAATCGCCACTCGGACTTCTGTCCTTCAATGCCCTTCTCGCCAAAGAACGCATGCCCCGCCTTCGCTGCAGGAAGTAGGCAAAACGTGGCGCGGTTCTTCCAGTCAGGGTGCTTCTTGTTGAAGTCGAGCCAAATACCAACCGCGCTGTTGGGGTCAATCTCCAACTGCCCATTCTTCTCGATGTAGCGGAACTGCCCCGGCGACGCGTCGTCAAAGGTGAAGACGACCGGTGAGGTGCCCGCGGGAATGTCGAACTTCTTGTCCATCAACTGCGCAACGGTGATCGGACGATACCCGCGATCATACAACAGCTGGATATCGCGCCGAAAGTGATTCACCTCGCGGCTGTAGGTGCCGTCTTTGTCGCCAATGAGGTGATACTCAAGAATCGGCACACGGCCGTTCTGATTCGGCGCGCGAGTCGCGGCGCTTGGAGTCGCGGCGCTTGGAGTCGCGGCGCTTGGAGTCGCGGCGCTGGGAGTCGCGGCGGGGGGAGCGTTGCCGCGGCAAACACACACGCGGCAACGAGCAGCAGTCGATGGTTGATCACGCAGGAACAATAATCAGATTAGCCCAGCAATCCGAGTGCGGTGCCGCCGCTGAACCCCGGAAAGAGTGCCTCGGGCTTTGTCGCACCCATGTGTCGCGTGGCAATCTCGCGGAACACCGTACGGAAGTCGGTCGTGAGCGCTAAGTCACGTCCTTCGTATAACTTCTCGGGCGCCAGTCCGGGCCACGAGCCGTATACCTTCTGTCCTTTCACCTGGCCGCCAATGACCATCATGGCGCCAGCATGTCCGTGATCGGTGCCGCCATTGCCATTCTGACGCGCCATGCGGCCGAACTCACTCATGGTGAGAATCACCACATCGTCCATCTTGTCGCCGAGGTCGGTGACGAGCGCCGCAATCGACTTGGCGAAATCGTCGAGTCGTCCCGCGAGCGCGCCAGTCACATTGCCTTGGTTCACGTGCGTGTCCCAACCACCGATGTCGGCAAAGGCAATCTCGAGTCCGACATTCGACTTGATGAGCTGTGCAACCTGCCGCAAACGATTCCCGAACTGCGTAGTGGGGTAGCTCGCACCATTCCGCGGCTGATACTGTTGCGGGTTGGCGCTCTTCAGCATCTTCACGGCGTCAAACATCTCGGCGCCGGCGCCATGAATCGCATCAGGGGTGCCGTTGCGGTAGAGCGCCTCAAGACGCGTGACGGCGTCCCCCGTGCTGCGCACGGTGAACTGATCGAGCGAACCCATCGCAACGGCGGGTGCGTTCCCCTGCAGGATGCGCGGCGTCTGCTCCACCATCGCCACCGCGCGAAATGGTGTCACCTCACACTGCTGGCAGGTCCCGTTCGTCGCGAGATAGCGATTGAGCCAGCCGTCGCCCGTGCCTTTGTTGTCAGGGGTGCCGCTCTCCATGTAATCCTGCGCGTCGAAATGCGAGCGCGTGCTGCTCGGGCTCCCAACCGCGTGAATCGGTGCGAGCATCCCTCGAGCATACAGCGGCTGCAACGGCGCGAGCATCGGGTGAAACCCAAAGAAGCCGTCCAAGTCGATCGCCCCAGCGGCCCCGCGTCCGTTCAGCGGCGTCGGAATCGCGATGTTAGGACGGAGCTTGTAGTAGTTGGGGTCGCCAAAGGGGACCACCACATTCAAGGCATCGGCGGCGCCGCGCTGAAAGAGGCAGATAAGCACTTTACCCTTCTGCGCCGCGGGTAACTCCATGCCGAACGCGGTGCGCCTCAGAAACGAGGGGCTCAGCCCCATCGTGACGAGCGCGGCCGCCCCAGACCGCAAAAAGAATCGACGTTGCATGATTACCGCCGCTGGAATTCGGGAGAGCCGAGCGCGAGACCAATGACTTGATTGATCCCCTTGATCGGCGGTAACGGGCGACCCGTCATGGCCCCGTCCGCCGGCGTTGCGGTAAGCAGCGGATTCGTGCCGCTCAACAGTACGGCGCGCGTGTCGGCGGAAATCGACCCCCCAAGTAGTGCTGCCGTCACACCATCCACCTGTTGCTCGAGCGGCGCGTTCTTGAGCGCGTCGGCGCCAGGGAATCCGAGCGGCGCAGCGCCCGGTACCCGCCCAGCCGCCGCCACAAAGCCAAAGTTGATCCGCTGCATAATCGCCCCGGTGTTCATCCACTTGTCGCCGGTGTCGGGCCACCCATCCGGCGTCTGATGCCCGAAAATCGGCTGCCCGAGCCCGGCCACGAGCTGCGCGGTGCGCGGCGTGGGATCCGGCTTGCCGTCGAGCGCGCGCACGGTGCTCACTACCACCTCGAAGGGTGTTTTCACCTTGCCGCGATACGTCGACGCCGCAAAAAACTCCTGACTCGTAATAATCGTCCGGAGCACCTCGCGTATGTCTCCATCGGTCGCCGTAAAAACCGCCGCCGCGCGATCCACCAGCGCTGGGCTCGGCGTATCACTCACAAAATGGCGCGCCAGTTTGAAGGCGATGTAATGCGCGGTGTTCGGATGGCGCGCGACAATGTCGAGCACCTCCTCGCCATCCTCGACGCCGCGGCCGGCGGCGAGCGTATGCCCCAGCACGACTTTCTCGCCGGCGTCGTGCATCAGCGGCACAAAGTTGAAGCCACTCTCTGCTTGGCGGGGGCCCTGCAGTGTCCAGCCGGTCAGCGCGCGCGCCACATTGATCACATCGGCCTGTGTGTAGCCGCCATCCACGCCTAGAGTGTGCAGTTCGAGCAACTCACGCCCGTAGTTCTCATTGAGTCCGGCCCGTCCGCGGGGTGGGGTGGCAGCAATCGCCTGCTGCCCGCGTCCCCCAGCGGCTGCGCGCGTTTGCAGTGCACGAATCTGCGCGGGTGAGAGCGCGGTGAGTCGGCCACCGGCCATCACAAGTCGCGGACGGGTACTGTCGGCCTGGCTCTGCCAGTTGTCCAAATAGAAGAGCATCGCGGGGCTCTTGGCCACCGCGCCAAGGAGGTCGCGGAACTTCCCGAGCGTATGCGGGCGGATCGACTTGGTCTCGTATTCCGCCAAATGGTACCGCGCCTGCGGCCCCTTGGCGGCGTACACCGTGAAGTGATTGAGCCAGAAATCGACCATCACTTCCTGCAGTTGGCGCTGGCTGGTGGCGGCGCGTGTCACCCGAGCGCTGTTCACTTCGCCCACGAGCTGGCGGGTGGCTTCGAGCGCCTTTTTATAGTCGGCGCTGTCGGCGGCGGTGGCCTCGCGCCCCTTGGTGCGGGCGGCCATTTCCTGCTGCAGCGCCGCCGGCGGGGGCACCATCCGTTGCAGCTCGGCGGCGTCGACCTCCAGCAGCTTGTAGTTCTCATGCATAAACTGCTCGGCGGCGGCGTCGTCGATCCGTTCCGGATGCAGTTGGAGGTCGATCCACCGGTCCACCCCCATTTCACGGACGCGCGAGACGTCACCCGGGCGTGCCCCGAAAGCGAGCCGGCTCAGGACATGTGAGAGCTGTTGGTCGGCGGTCTGCTCCCGCGGGCCGGAGGGGGCCACGGCCGGGGTGGCAGCGGTTCGCGCGCCACTCCCGGCAGCACTCCCGCCGCAGGCGGTCGCCAGTGCAGCCACCCCGCCGCAGAGTACGCGCGCGGCGGCGAGGCTCCACCTAGGGCTGAACACCCGACGATTCGACATGTGACTCTCCCGTGATGCGTTCGTAGGGCAGACGTCGTCGTCCGCTGACTTGTTAAGAATCGATGAAAGTTTCAATTCATCAATAACACATTGTGACCGATACTCAGTAGGGAAGGTATACCCCACAGAGGAAGGTCGTTCGGCCCCTCTCGTCCAGACACCGGAAACAGCGCTCATGAACCCGCTCCACGCCCTCGACCTGCTTGCCTCGGAAGCCAATGCGCTCCTCGAGACGTATCTGGGTGCCGGTACCGCCGTCTCGCCGCAGGCCCTGATGTTGGCTCCTGGCGGTGGTTCGGTGGGGTTGCGGTCGATCTTGATCGACGCGCCCGCTCGCGAAGAGCAACTCGCGGTCTTCCGGGAAAGTGACGGGGCGGACTGGTCGGACTCCGACGAGGGCTGATCGCCAGTCGCCCCGACTCTTCATCGCTGAAATAGGCCCGGTCGCTCCCGCGACCGGGCTCTTTCGTTCCGTACCCCGGCCGGCATCGCTCGGCGGCAGCGATGTTGCAGGTGCTAGCGGTCGTCGCTGCGCTTGATGATCCGCACCGGCATCGTCGCCCGCGTATAGCTCGGGAACGGCCGTCCCGACCGTAGCCATGCCGCATGGCTCAGCTCGGCCACGGCATGAGCCAGGTCTTCACGGTCCGATTCGGCTCGCGGCTCCGTACTGTCCGCTCGTCGGTCAGAGCGGCTAGAGGCGCTGTTGTTGTTGTTGTCCGGGCGGATGGAAACCTCCGAAAAACGTTCAGCACGATTTTGATGCGGTGCACCTCAATTTGGTGTCGTTCCTGCGCGCGCGCCACACCACAATTCGCGCATGATCAAGCCTGCAGAGCTGCCGTGGTGTCGCAACGAGAGTGCGACGGGTAGCGAAATATACATCGATCAGGATATCGTTGTACGATCCCCAGGAGGCCCCATGGCGATCGTCACGATCTCCCCGAAGTTCCAAGTCGTCATCCCCCGCGAGATCCGCGAGTCGCTCAGGCTCGTCGCGGGGCAGAAGATGCAGGCCCTCGAGTACGAGGGGCGCGTGGAGTTCATCCCGCTTCGGAGCGCCCGGCAGCTCCGCGGCCTCATGAAGGGGGTCGCTGCCCCATTCGTTCGTGAGGATGACCGGCTGTGAGAGTCGTGGACTCGTCCGGTTGGATCGAATACCTCACCGACGGCCCGCACGCGGCGTTCTTCGCGCCGGCAATCGAGCGGCCGTCCACGCTCATCATCCCGGCGCTGAGCCTCTTCGAGGTCTTCCGCTGGTCGCTGCGGAACAGTTCCGAGAATGCGGCACTCGAGGCGGTCGCGCTCATGCAGCAGAGCCGCGTGGTCGAACTCTCCGCGCCGCTCTCACTCTCAGCCGCGAGCCTGAGTCACAAACACAAGCTGCCCATGGCGGACAGCATCATCTACGCCACGGCACAGGCCTTTGACGCCGAACTCTGGACTCAGGACGCGGATTTCGCTGGACTGCCGAAAGTACGAATGCCGATCTAAGGGGACGACCCCTCAGATCTTGTGATACCCGATCCGCGCCGCCTCCGCCCGATCGGGCGCGATGTACGTCTCGAAATCCGAGAACATCCCCGGCGCTTCGTTCTGCATAATCCGCAGCGTCGCCACCGCCATGCGACGGATCTCAAACTCCGCCCCCTCGCTCGAACGCAGCTCCAGCATCGTGCGCCAGCCGCGCACATTCGCGGTGACCACGATCTTCGTCTCCGTCGAGTTCGGCAGCACGCCGCGCGCGGCCTCGCGCGCCATCTTCCGACGGTGGACCTTGTCCTCCACCCACTTATACCGCTCCATCAACTCGGCGACCAACGCCACGTACGACGCCTGCGCCGACTCGATCTGCGTCTGCCAGGCCTTCATAAGGCTCGCATCGCCGATGATCGACGGCGGTACCACAAACGCCGCCTCGCTCTCGTCGACATAGCGCTGCGACAGCTGCGAATACGCAAAACCCGCACGATGCCGCACCAACTCGTGCGTCAGCGAGCGGCTCACCCCCTCGAACAGCAGCGAGTAGGTCGCATGCTCGAGCACGCTCCCGTGCCCCTGCTTCTTGATGTTCTCCAGATACTCGCGCGTCGTCCGATTGGCCGGGTTTTTCTGGCTCATGTAGCAGAGACGCCCCGCGAACTCCGCGAGCCGCTCACCATCGGTGCTCTCGCCCATCCAGTTCACAGGAAGATGCGCCGGCTCAATGAACTGCGGCCGAGCGAGAACAGTGATCGTGGGTTCGGTATAGAAATGCGGCATCGGTACGGGGGTTGAGTTCCTCAGAAAAATAACGCCCCGACCGGCTCCTGCCCAGCGAGCGGCACTGGTACCCTCGGGTTCAGGCGTCCCGTGGGGTCAGAGGCCTATCGGCAACGACATCACCGACGACTCAGGCCGGTGCCGCCGCAAACGGCGCGAACCGCCGATCCTTCACGCGTTCCACGAGCGCGCGGAGCGCGACGTTGCTCACCAGTGCCATGAGTCCCGCGACCATCAAAGATTTCACTTCGGCGCGCGTGATTTTTACCGTGCCCCCCTCAATCAGCATCGCTTGCGTGCGTGTGAGATCGCGCAAGGTGGCGTAGGCGAAGAGCAGGGGGAGCACACAGAAGGCGCGGATAGCGATCGCGCGGCGCGGAATCATCAGGATGTACTCGAGCGCCTCGTCGAGGTCCTTCCAGGCCATCTCAATGAAATCCACCACCGCGGCGTGATTGCGATCCAGATGCTCGGGAGAGAGGAGGGTCGCGTGCCCACTTCCCTGTGCGACAAGCGAGTGCTCCGGGATGTAGATGGAGTTCTCGTGTCGCGCGTCCCACGCAATGTCTTTCAGGATGTTCACCGTCTGCAGCGCTTGGCCAAACTGCTGGCACTTGTCCCAGAGCTTGGTGAACTCTGGTTTCCCGATCCCTGGGCCATGGAGCTGCCAGAGCTCGGTGAGCATGCACCCCACCGTGCCCGCGACGTAGTAGCAATACTCGCGATACTCCGCGGTCGTTTGAATGCGAATTCCGTTCGGATAGAGCCCTACGAACTTTCGCATTCCGTGCACCATCACGCCCACCCAGTGCATCACGCGGTCACGCGTGCGTTCGGGGAGCGAGCGGAGCAACACACACACGAGATCGGTGTGGCGCAGCAGATCGACATGCGCCGGATCGCCCTGAATGTCGGCGGCCGCTACTGGAAATCCGTCGGCGACGCTGGCGTCGCGCAAGCAGATCAGGAACTGGTCGAGGAGTTCGCGCTTCCGATCAGGGGAGGCGTGGCCGTCATCTTCGATCGTGTCAGCAATGCGGCAGAGCAGATACGCCGTGAGTACGGCACGCCCCAGGGTGCCCGGAAGAAAGCGGATCGAGATCGCGAAGGTGCGCGACACCTCAGGGAGCACCACGCGCCCGAACTTCTCCGCGTAGCGGAGCCGCGCGGGCGTGTCGAGGGGGCTAGGAGCTGACGGCATCGTCATGCACGAACGCTACGTGATTGACCGGCGTTGGGATAGTCGCGGGAAGGCCCGTGAGGTGACGACACGCGGTTAGATCCCACCAAAGGCAATCGCAATCTGCCGCTCGATCGACGCCAACATCTCGGCGGGGAGTGGGAAGGTCTTGGCGAAGGTCGCCATCACGTCGGTGCCCGGGGCTACGCCCGCAGCACGCAGATAGAACGCCGCGTACTTCGGCGCGAGCTCGGGTGAGATCTTGCCCACGAGCATCGCCCCGCCTCGCACACTGGCCGTGCTCTGCAGTTTCGCCGCCGCGCCACTGCGCTTCTCCGCGGGGGTCGTGTTGTCGTCCACCGAGGCCGTGGTCAGCGACGACACCGCTTCGTGCGCAAAGGCAAAGAGCACATCGGTGGCATGTTCCCGCGATTCCGGAAAGCCAACGGCCACACGATTCATCTTTTTCCCTTCGTTCACCGTGCGCCCTTCGGCGTCGAGCGACGGCGAGAGAATCAACTCGCCGTTACCGAGTTGCGTGTGGTTCAGGAACGACTGCAGCGCGGGACGTTGCACCTTTTGCCAGAGCGAATCCACCACCTCAAACAGCTGATCACGCTTCTTGGTTTCGGCGAGCCACCACGTGTGGAAGAGCAGATCACGCTCGCTGCGCAGGCCGGCCAAGAAGCGTCGAGCGAAATCGCGGTCTTCCGTGCTGCGAAAGGTGCTGGCCAAAAAGGCAATCAGTTCGGCTGATGCGTCGGTCTTGGCCGCGCGCGGATTCCCGTCGGACTTGACGAACAGATCGAGGGCCGACTCCATCTCAGCCCAGCTCCCGAAGTAGAGCGGCAGGAACTGTGCGGCGAGTAGCGACGGGTTGTCGCGCAGGCGCTTGGCCAGCGATTCGTGGTTCGCATCGAGCTCGCTGAAGATGTTCGCCGAGTTCTTCGCGACCGTGAGCGCGGAGCGGTATGACGGGGCGAAGATCGGAATCTGCGAGCTATCGCTCGAGATCATGGCGAAGCCGTGGAGCCAGAGGTCCACATGCTCGCGGGAGCGCACCGGCCAGCGGGCGTCGGTGCGCTGCGCAAGCGCGGTGCGAGGCGCGCTCAGCGTGGGTATGACGGTCAACGCGACCGCACATGCGGTCACGAGCACAGAACGGATTCGACGCACAGCGTATCGCATATCTAACTGAAACCCCCAAATACCCGAGAGGATCGCCGTCAGGTGGAGGAGCGCCCGCAAGTGATGCAGAACTTCCACCCCGCTTCGAGCTCGCGCCTGCAGCCGGCACACCGGTGCGCCGGCACGTGCTGTCCACAGTTGGGGCAGAAATGCGCGTCGCGTCCCTCAGGCAGGTTGTGACCGCACTGTTTGCAGCTGGGCCGCGGCTGGGTGTGAGCGCGCGGCGTGACTACCGCCGTCGCGGCGCGCGCCGCGAGCGCCGCGCCCAACGCGATCAGCTCACTCTCCGCTTGGCTCGTGACCACCGGAGCCACGTCGGGCGTCGCAGGAACCACGGCGCGTGCCGTGGGAGACGCCAGGCGCTCCAGCACTCGTCGCGCATGCTCCTGCGAGAGCGTGACGTGCGCGTTGAGGTACGAGCGGTACACCGCGAGATTTGGGTGCGGCGACGACAGTTCGTTGCGCATATCGTCCTGGAGCATCTCGTCCGCAACAAGGTAGCCCTCCTCACCAGAGAGCAGCCGCATCACGACGTGCGCGTAGTCGTCGTTCGTCTCTGTGCCGATCGCGGAACGTACCGTGCGATACGGTACATAGCCAAGGAGTTCTGCGACCTCAAATGGCTGCGCGAGATATTCCGGGCGCGAGTCGCGGAGCACCTGCACAAGGGCAGCGAAGAGCCGATCGAGTTCGGTCATGGCAGTGAAGCCTCGGTTCAGGCTCGAGGGAGAGCGGGCGATGCTTTGAAGCTAGCGCTTTCTGGGAACGGACTCGGGTCCGCGTGTCGCGCTCCCTTGGCGCGTGCCACAGCGAGCCAACGGTCAAATTCTGATTCCACCAAACCGCCAGAGCTCGACTGATCGGCGGCGGCCGTCGTCGCCAAGTGATTGGCGTACTCGTTCTGCGCGTGGCCGTTGTGTCCCTTCACCCAGCGCCACGACACGGCGTGTCCATCCACCGCGCGGATCGCGCCATGCCAGAGTTCGAGATTCTCAATCGCGCCGGTCTTGCGCTTCCATCCGTTGCGCGCCCACCCAAACACCCACTGCGTCATTCCGTCGACGATATACCGCGAGTCCGTGGTGAAGACAACCTGGAACCGCGCGCCGCGCGCACCGATTGCCGCGAGTGTCTCCGATACCGAGCGCAGCGCCATCCGGTTGTTGGTCGTTCCGGGCTCGCTGAGCCAAATGTCACGACGCACCATGACGCCGGCCGTCGTTCGGTACTCCACCAGCGCACCGGCGCCGCCAGGATTATCTCCTTCGCGACCATTGCCGAGACAGGATTCGTCCGCGTAGATCGCAACAAGCTCGCGGGACGTCACGTCGCTCACTTCAGGACCTCGATCGTGTCGGCTTCGTCCACCCAGAGCGTGAGCGGTTGTCCCGTGGTCGGATGCCGCGCTTCGATCGCCTCGCGGCGCCCGCGCAGCACAAGCCGGTCCGGTACAACCATGTATTCTGTGCCGCGGCGGTACACCGCAATCCGCTTGCCGTCGCGAATCGCGTTCTCCAGCGCGTCGTACTGGGCGACCGTGAGTTGCGCCATCAGCGCGCCACCCCACACCACTCAAGCGCGAGGCGCGTGAGCACGCGCGTCGCAATCGTAATCTCCTCGACCTCCACATACTCCTCGGCGGCGTGCGCCAACGCGATGTCGCCCGGGCCAAAACAGATCGCGGGGATCCCAGCGGCGGAGAGCAACGCGGCATCCGTCCAGCAGGCGAGCCCCTCAATAGGCGTCGGGCGTTGCTCTGCCACCAACGCCGCATCCAGCGCACGCACAATCGGGTGCTCAACCGAAATGTCGTTTGGCCCCTGCGAGAAGCCGATCGCGATCTCCGTGCGCAGTTCCGGTCGCGCCGCCCGCACACGATCGCATGCGCCCTGCAACTCCGCGGCAAACGACTCCGCCGATTCTCCTGGCAGCGTGCGGCGCTCGTATCCGACGACACATTTGTCGGAGTACGTCGAGAGACCCAGCCCACCGCTGACTTTCGCCGCGTGCACCGATGGGCGCCCGAGGAGCGGATGGGTGCGCGTTGTCAGCACCGTTTGCTGATGCTGCTCCACCTCGGCCATCACGAGCGCCGCCAGCGTGTTGGCGTCTACCCCGATGTCGTAGCGACTCCCGTGGGCTGCGCGCCCGTGCACGGTGAGGTCCGCCCACGCAAAGCCGCGGTGTGCGGGGACGATGGCCAAGCGCGTCGGCTCAGTGACGATCGCGGCATCCGCGCGGATTCCGGCGTCGATGATCGCGCGCGTGCCAATGCTCCCGTATTCCTCGTCGGCCACCGCGGTGATGATGATCTCGCCGGTGAGTCCCGCGTCGAGCGCGTGCACAGCGGCCGCGCACATGGCAGCGACTCCCGCTTTCATATCAGTCGCGCCGCGCCCGTACAGTCGGCCATCGCGAATAGCGGGATCCCACGGCGCGTGAATCATTCCCTCGACGCCGACGGTATCGAGGTGGCCGTTGAAGAGCAGGGACCGGTTGGTCGCCGAGTGGGTGGAGGGGTTTTTGGCCCGGGCGACCACGTTCGGTCGTCCTGGGGCCGCGTCCATCACGGTGACCGCGAGCCCCCAGCTCGTGAGGATCTCAGCCAGTCGGAGCGCGACCGCGTGTTCTCCCGGCGCATCGACCACCAGGGCTGGATTGCGCGAATCCACGGCGACCAGCGCCCGCGTGAGTGCGAGCGCGTCGCCGCGCGGAACAGAAACGGGAGTCATGTGATGTGCCGGGACAAGAAGCCCGGCGCCCTTACTTCTTGGGCGCCGGTTTCTTCTTTGCGGCCGGTTTGGCCTTTGGCTTTGCGGCCGGCTTGGCCTTTGGCTTTGCGGCCGGCTTGGCCTTTGGCTTTGCGGCCGGCTTGGCCTTTGGCTTTGCGGCCGGCTTCGCCTTTGGCTTCGCGGCCGGTTTCGCAGCAGGTTTCGCAGCGGGCTTGGCGGCCGACTTTACGACTGCCTTGACCTCAGCGCGAGCCGGCGGCTTCATCCCCTTATGTTTCTTGGACCACGCTTCTTCTGCCTGACGAATCAGCCGGTCGGCCTCGCCCTGCGTCATCTGGCCGCGACGCACCATGAACTGCACCAAGTCACGGGCGCTCTCGACGGCGAACGTCGTAAGCCCCGCGGCGGCGTTGATCGTGTCTTTCACGGCGGCCGACATCTTGCTTCCGGCCTCCATGCTGATTTCATGCGCCTTGGCAGCCATCTCGGCTACCGTATCACGTACATCGGCGCCTCGATGTCCCGGGTGACGACGTACGGGAACAGCGGGCGTTCCCGCCGCTGCAGGCATCTCGGCCGCGGCGCCCGTGGCGGCCGCAGGGGTTTTATCAGGCATTCTGTTTTGTGCTCCGCGATAGAGCGGGTGTCGATCGTGACGTGACACCGAGGCTCGCGCGGATCGACCTTGAGGGTCGGTGGACGAAAATCACGAGAATCCGCGCGAAGTGACTCCGCCAAGTATATGAATTTTCGACATCTACGCAAGTGACAGGCAGGTAATGAGATGCGAGCCTAAATTGGCTGTTTTCAGTGATATTTTGTACTAAATAGGGTGTTTTACGGCTTCAAATAATGCCATAATAAAGCCATAAATACGACACAATCAAATCACTATATCATATGCTTCCTCTCAAAGGAATACGCATTCTGGACCTCACCCGGGTGCTCGCGGGGCCACACTGCACCGTAACTCTCGGAGATTTGGGTGCCGATGTCATCAAAATCGAACGCCCAGGCACCGGCGATGACTCGCGCGGATGGGGCCCACCGTTCGACGAACGTGGCGAAAGTGCCTACTATCTCTCCAGCAACCGCAACAAGCTGAGCTGCACCGCCGACTTGGCAGACGCCACCGATCGCACCCTGCTCAACACCTTGATTGCCGGCGCCGACGCGGTCGTCGACAACTTCCTCCCGGGAACCCTCGAACGGCGCGGTATCGACCCACGGCAGCTGCTTGAGGCCCATCCGACGCTCGTCTGGTGCACAATCACCGGATTCGGGCTCGACTCCACTCGCGCAGGCTACGATTTCGTCGTCCAAGCCGAATCGGGGTGGATGAGCATCAACGGCGACCCCGCTGGCGCCCCAATGCGTGCCGGCGTTGCATTCGTCGACGTCATTACCGGCAAGGACGCCGCGATCCAGCTGCTCGCCGCCCTCATCGGCACCCGCGCGCAGCTCACCTCTGGTGCCTCCGTCCCCGCCGCCGACCGCCGAGTCAGCGTAGCCCTGCATCACTCGGCCCTCGGCGCGTTGGTGAACATCGCCCAAAACACCCTCGTCACGGGCCAGGACGCCTCGCGGTGGGGGAACGCACACGCCAATCTCGTCCCGTACCAGCTCTTCGATGCCGCCGACCGGCCCCTGGTGATTGCGGTTGGCAACGACCCGCAGTTCGCCGCACTCGTCCGCGCGTTGGAACTCCCCGCACTCGGCGATCCGCGCTACGCGACCAATGCGGGGCGACTCTCGCATCGCGCGGATGTAGTCGACACAATCGCCGCACGCATCGCGACGGCGAGCGCCGCTACATGGATTGCCGCGCTCAACGCGGCAGGTGTGCCGTGCGGCATTGTGCGTGGCGTGCATGAAGCGCTCGCTGACGTGGCGACCTCGCCGCGCAGCGGGGTCGCGCCGCAGGCGCCGGGAACGGTGCGCCGCGACCCGCCTCGCCTGGGCGAACATTCCGACCTGGTGCGCGCACACGGATGGGAGGCATTCCGTCACGCCTGAGAGGTGCCCCGATTAGAATTCAGGCAATGATCCGTTCCGTGTTTCGTCGTCTCGCGATCCTCACCCTCGTGCTCGTCGCGGGTGTTGTGTCGTGCGATAATGGCACCGCGCCGACCGCCGCCGTGCAGGGGGCGAGCGCGCTCAGTCGCTTTTATGCGATCGGTACGGGGCTGACGATGGGTGCCCAAGGGAGCGGCGTACTGTACGACTCGCAGCTGCAAGGGTGGGCGTCGCTCCTCGCGCACGGAGCCGGTGTGCGATTCGTCGCGCCGCAGTTCGCCACCCCAGGATGCCCCGCGCCTCGCGTAGCACCGCTTCGCACCGGGCTCCGCCTCGACGGACGCGCCATCACCGTGAGCGATACCGTGTGCGCGGGCGCTCGCGGCGTTGACACACTGCCGCTCAACAACCTGGCCTTGCTCAACGCCACGGCCTACGACGCGCTGCACACCACCCCAAAGTCAATCACCGGCGCTGGGCTCGCATCGTTCCTCGACCGTGCGCGCTACCCGGCGGTGCTCGCCAGCACGCAGTCGCAGGTCACCGCGATGGTTGTGCAACTGCCCACCTTCGTCTCGCTCGAACTCGGCTGGGGCGAGGTGCTGCCCGCCATTCTGCGCGGGCGACTCGTCGCTGCCACGAGCTACACGCAGAGCGCCCTCTGGACCTATGTGCCAGCGGCCAAGTTCGACACCGTCTTCCGCGCGATCGCCGATAGCGTGTCCACCACCGGCGCGCGCGCGGTGGTGCTCAGCGTCCCGATGCCATCGCGCACGGTGGGACTCCGCAGTGGCGACGAACTCTGGAGCGATCGCGTGGCGCTCGCCGCCGCCGGAATCACGGTGAACGCCGACTGCAGCGGGAGCACGAACCTTATCTACACACCGGCGGTTGTGCCGGTGCTCGCCTACAGCGCTGCGGGGACAGGAACATCGCGCCCCTTCTCGTGCACCGATGTGGCAGGGGCCGACGATTTTATTCTGACCGCCGCCGACGTGGCGACGCTCGACGCCCAGGCCACAGCCATGAACAGCACGCTGCGGTCAGTGGCGCAGAGCAAAGGGTGGGCGTTCGCCGATATCAGCGCGCTGTTCGATTCCGCGATGGCGGCGCGTGGCGTGTATCGGTCCGCCGCGGAACTCGGCTGCACCTCTCCCTACGGCCAGTATATCTCGCTCGATGGGGTGCATCCGAATGTCGTCGGACATCAGATGATCGCGAGTGTGGTCGCTGAGGCGGTGAACGCGAAGTATGGGTTTGCGTTGCCGACGGCAAAGCCCGCCAGTGTGGCCGCCGCGCAGTTGTGTCCGTGATCCGTGTCGCGCACCATGCACCCCCGAAGAAATCCCGTCCCGGCGCAACCGACGGTACGCGTTGTTACCCGACGGCCCCGGATTCGTCCTTAGGTTGTAACGAGGCTGTAGCCCTTTGGGGCTGCGGCTCCGGCAAGGTCTGTCGTCGAGGCGCGTGGGAGGTTACACTAGCGTCGTGACCATGACCGCGGCTGTTCCCTCTACGGAGCTTCCGGAAGACGCCGATCAGGCTATTATCGATCGCGTCCTCGCCGGCGACCAGCAGGCATTTTCGCTGCTGATTGTTCGTTATAGCGATCCGTTGTACCGGCATGCCGTCGGCATGACGGGGAGTCCGGATGATGCGGCTGACATCCTGCAGAACTCGTTTATCAAGGCGTTCCACCACCTCGGTGAGGTGCGCGGCCGCTTCGATGCCTGGGTCTTTCGGATTGTGGCCAATGGGTGCAAGGACTGGCTCAAAAACATCCGCCGGACCCATCTCAGTTACGAAGAAGACGATCAACCGTCTGGATACGAGTCCCCTGAAGAAGAGCTGGATCGGGGGGAGCTTCGTGGTCACCTCGACCGTGCGCTGGCGACGTTGCCAGCCTCATTGCGAGAAGCCTTCGTGATGAAGCACGTAGAAGGGCGATCCTACGAGGAGATGGCAGAGCTGCTGAACACGTCAGTCGGCGCACTCAAAATGCGCGTTCACCGCGCCCGTGAGGCGCTGCAAAAGCTATTGGAGGAGCGAGCACCATGATGATGGAACACTTGGACCCACGTGAGTCGGGTCGCGAAGAACTGGCCGCGCCGCGCGCGCAGTCGCAGGATCCCATGATCGACCGTGAAATTCTGCTCGAGTCCGCGACCATGTCGTCTGCGCTGCATGCGTGGCTCGACGGTGAGCCGGTCAATGAGCAGGAGCTCAAGGCTGATGGCAAGTCGTTCGAGTTGTGGAGTGACGTGCAGGCCGAGGTGGGCCGCCGTCGCAGCATGACCACGCCGGCGAGCATGTCGACGCAGATCATGGACGCGATCGCGCGCAGCTGATTTTTCTTTGTGCGACGAACGGGCCGGCTCCCAAGGGAAGCCGGCCCGTTGTCGTTCCTGGCGCCCCGACATCCGTGACCGAACACTGACACAAAAATTGCGAGACACTGACCGGAGGAGGTGAGCGTTATTGGGTACCTCATCCCAAGGTCGTGTGTCCATGCCGTCACAACAACGATTAGCGCCTCTGCGACTCGTGCGCGGCTCAATGGGCCACGCCGGTGCGCTGATGCAGTGGGCGATGGCCGATGCATTTCGCACCCAAGGCCAACTCGCGCTGAAGCCGGTGAGCGTCGACGCGGCAAGCGCACGATATGAATGCCGAGTGATCAGCGACCGGCGCGAACTCCGAAAGGTCTTCCAGCTTCGATACGATGTGTTTCGTGCCGAATACGGATCTCCTCCCTCGATCTTCCGCATCGACGTTGACGGATTCGACCGCCACTCCATTCATCTGGCGGTGGTCGATCGTACCACAGGCCTGCCCGTTGGTGTCTATCGACTGGTGTCGGAAACGAACCGACTGGGCTTCTACGCTGCGCGCGAATTTGCGCTCGGGCCGTTCCTTGCGCGACCGGGAGTTCGACTCGAACTGGGGCGTGCCTGCGTGCATCCGGAGCATCGCAACGGTTCCGTCCTTCGCATGCTCTGGAAGGGGCTCGTCGGCGTGGCACGTTCGCAGGGCGCCGAGCATATGTTTGGCTGTTCGAGCGTCATCTGTCCGCCCGCGTTCGAGCGTGGTGCTGCGAGCGTGACCCTGCTTGGCGGGTTGCGTCAGGAGCTGGATTCGCTCAACGCGTTGCGCCCTCTCCAGGGTGTGGTCCCGCAGAAGCGCTACGAGATGACGCGCGAGATGCGCCATGTCTGGGACATGGCAAAATCAGGGGAATCGCCGGTGGCAGATGGGTCAGCCATTTTGCCACCGCTGCTCCGGTCGTACATTCGTGCGGGGGCATACGTTATCGCCCCACCCGCCTACGACCGAGAGTTCCGGTGTCTCGACCTGCTGACCGTCTTTCCACTTCCACCTCGCGCGTGAGGGGCTGGCGATCACTGTATCGCCTCCCCGCGGTCTGCGTCGTTCTCGCCACAGGGGCGGTCGGCGCGTGGATTATCGGGCTGGTACACCGCAATCCACTCGACCAGCGGTGCGCGCGCGCGCGCTGGGTGCATCGTGTCACCCCCTGGATTTCGCGCGCCGTAGGGGCGTCGGTGACCTCGCGGACAGCAATCGGCGCGGTGCCCACCGGCGCCGGCATGACGGTGGCGAATCACATCTCCTATGTGGATGTGTTCTTGATCGCGGCGCAGTTGCCCGTGGTCTTTGTGACGTCCACGGAAGTACGGGACACGCCCGTGCTCGGCCTACTCTGTCGTTTGGCAGGATGTGTGTTCGTCGACCGTCGGTCGGCGAGGGCGCTGCGCACCCAAATCCATGAGTTGGCTGCGTTGATGCGCGACGGCGTGCACATTGTGGTGTTTCCCGAAACCACGACCTCGCATGGAAACACGGTGTTGCCGTTTAAGGCGGCGCTGTTCGAAGCCGTACGTCTCTCGGGACGCCCGCTCTGGGTGGCCTGCATCGAGTACCCAGCAACTGAACGCCGCACCGCCGCGTACGTCGATGACGATACATTCGCAGCGCACCTAAGCCTGCTGGTCAGTCATCCTGGGATCGCATCCAGCGTAACCTGGATTGCCCATGAGCCGGAGCCTGCGCGTCTCGATGCGCGCGCGCTCGCCCAGTGGTCGCGCGAAGCCGTGGTGAGCGCCATGGCTGGAGCGCCGTCGGAGTAACGCAAGAGGCCGACTCGAATACCGAGTCGGCCTCTTGTGCCTACGAATCCCGGCGCCCTACACGGCGCCCTACACGGCGTCTGACAGTGAACTGAAGGTGAACTCGCGTACCTTGAGCGTCGGCATCCAGGTCGCGCCGCCGGCTCCAAGGTTCTCTGACGCATTCACCCGCACCGCGGGACCGACCGCTTCCAAGTTGTTCAAGAAGAAGATCGGCGATTCGTTGTAACGGAAATTCTTCACCGGCTTCGTCACCTGTCCGTTCTCAATCAAGAACGTCCCATCACGCGTGAGTCCGGTATACACAATCGTGCGTGGGTC
>JAPLKT010000146.1:43693-92652 GCA_026387895.1 Gemmatimonadota bacterium
ATACACAATCGTGCGTGGGTCCACGGCGCGGATGTACCAGAACCGCGTCACTAAGATTCCGCGCTCAGTGGACTTGATCATGTCCGACGTGCTCGTGGTGCCGCCCAACATGCGCAGCGAGCGCGGGCCACCAAAGCCACCGCCACCGGAACGCGTGGGCTCCACGCCCTGCTTCTGCGCCCAGAAACGATCATAGGCGAGATTCTTGACCACACCATTCTCGATCCACACCACCTTCTCCAGCGGGAGGCCGTCGCCGTCATATCCGCCGCCGGTGCTCGGACTGTCGGCAGGATCGGTCAGCAGTGTGACCCGCTCGTCCACAACCTTCATCCCGATCTTGTTGCCACCGCCGGCCTTCGAGAAGAACGAGCGCCCTTCGTCGGCGGAGCGTGCCTGCGTGGCCCCGGCAATCAACTGCACGAGATTCCCCACAGCCGTCGGCTCGAGAATCGTCACGTAGCGACCGGGCTCGATCGCCACGGGGTTCCGTGACTGCAACGCCTTCTGCACGGCGGTTTCGGCCACGCGATCCGCGTCGATATCACCAAACACTTCACCATCGCTGCACGCCCAGCCAGAGCCGGTGCCATCCGTAGAGCGCACAGTGGCCGTCATTGTGACCACCGCGCTCGCGTCATATGCGAACAGTCCCTTGGAGTTTGCGAGCGCTGTCGCACCGGCTCGGCATTCGATAAAACCCGTCGCAATGAGTCCAGCGGCGCGCGCCTTGTCGGTGACCTTCTTGGCCGCTGCGGCGCGCTCTGCGGGCGTGGGCAAGGTCACCGCACGCTCGCGCGGGGTGGGGTAGTTCTGCGCGCCGAGTTCTGGCATCCGCTCCGGGTTCGGCGGCACAAGCTGTGCGATCTCGTACGCCTGCTTGGCCGCGGACGAGAGTGACGCTTCGTCCAAGCGATTGGTGGTGACGCTCGCCGACCGATTGCCGGCGATCGCGGTGATCGTCACCGTGGTGTCGGCGTTCTGACCGCTGGTGGTGACTTGGTTCAACGCAAAGCGCGTGTCGGCGCGTGCCGAACTGTTGATATTGACGCGCGTTTCAGGAGCGGGTGAGTTCTTGATCGCGCGCGTGCAGATCTCTTGCGCCTCGCTGCGGGAGAGGATCCCGGCGGGCATGTAGAGTGAGTTGGGGGCTGAGCGGCTCATGCCTTTCTCCCGGTGTTCAGGATGTTGCACTGGGTGAAGATCGCCGGCACGCAGCCGTGACTCACGGAGTTGGATTGGCCTGGCTGTCCCTTGGCATCGCCAAAGGCACCGCCGAGCTCGTAGCTCTTGGCGCCACCGATGGCGCGCATTGAGCCCCAGAAGAGCGGCGTCTTGAACTGGTACGCCACGTCCTTGAGCTGCCCGACGATCTTCCCGCCCTTCACCTCGTAGAACACCTGGCCGGCGAACTGGCCGTTGTAGCGCTGCTGGTCGATCGAGAACGATCCGTCGCCAACAATCGCGATCCCCTTGTCCATCTGCCCCACGAGATCGTTCCACGACCAATCATTCTTTCCAGGCTGCAGCGAGACGTTCGGCATGCGCTGGAACTGCACATCGCTCCAGCTCTGCGCGTACGAGCAGCCGTAGCTCTTCACCGGCTTGTTGGCCTTCTTGTAGTAGTCGCTCAGCATCGATGCCTGTTCGCGCGTGGTCTGGTAGTCCACGAACACACCGTTCTTGATGATGTCGAACTTGGTCGGCTTCACCGCTTCGTCGTCCCATCCGATCGCGCCGAGCGAGCCGGGCTGTTCACGATCGCCGACGATGTTCATCACATCGCTGCCGAACTTGAGCTTGCCGAGCACCTGATCTGGCGGGGCAACAAAGCTCGTGCCGGCGTAGTTGGCTTCGAAGCCCAGCGCGCGATCCAACTCCGTCGGATGCGCAACGGTCTCGTGAATCGTGAGCCACATGTTGCTGGGGTGGAGCAGGAGGTCGTAGCGTCCAGGCTCCACCGGCTTGGCGCTCAGCTTCGCGACCGCATCGGCGGCGAATTCCGGCGCGCGCTCGAGCATGCGGCTGTCGGTCACCCACTCGTAGCCGAGTCCCATGGGCGCGATATCGCTGCTGGCGCGCGTCTGGAAATCGGTGAAGTCACTGCTCACAGCCGTGATGCTGATCGACGGCGAGGTGCGATAAATCGTCTGCACGATGTAGGAGCCGTCGCTCGTCATCAGCGTCTTCTCCTCGCGGAGGAAGAACATCGACGAGCTCACGTTGCGAACGCCCTTCACCTTGAGCGCGGCCTCATTGGCCGCGAGCAACAGCGCGACTTTGTCTGGAATCGAGACGGTGAACGGATCGGTCTTGATCGGGCTCTTCCACTCACCGACCTGATTGCCCGGCGTGGGGGCCAGCACCACCGGCTTCAGCTGGCTGGCGCGATTGGCCTTGGCTTGGTCGAGCGCCGAGCGCGTGGTCGCGGCGATCGAGTCCTTGGTGAGCACGCTGGTCGCGGCAAAGCCCCAGGCGCCGTCCACCAGGGTGCGCACGCCGAGTCCGAAGGTGTCGGTGTCGCTGACGCCCTGCACGATGCGCTCGCGCGTGTTGACGTTCTGTTGGCGGCGCGCCGAGACGCGCACATCGGCGTAGCCCGCGCCGCCGCTCTTGGCGACGTCGAGCGCCACTTGCATAAGCGCCTTGATGGCAGGGTCTCCGGCCGAGGGAACGGAGGAGGCGAACGCGTCGCCCGCGGTGAGAATCCGGTTGCCAATCGCCGTGGTAGCGGCGACGGCTGCCGAGGTCTTCACGAAGTCGCGGCGTGAATGGGTCACTGGCGGTCCTGGTGTGAGGTGAACGAGCCTGCCCCACAAGATACGGCGGGCGATAGATTTCGGCACCAGCCCCACTGTGAGCCCTGCCTCTTGATTCGGAGCCCTATCGTGTCTGATGCCACCACCCGCCCTATCGCCGGCGAGTTCGCCCCGTACTACGGCAACTACGTGGCGCAGGTCGCGGACGGCGACATTCGCGCCACGCTCCGCACCCAGCAGCGGGCCGTGCTCGACGCCCTCGCCGGCGTCTCCGAGGCGCTCGGCGATCACGCCTACGGGGTAGGGAAGTGGACGCTCAAGGAGTCGGTGCTGCATATGGTCGACACTGAGCGGGTCTTTGCGTATCGACTCCTCCGCGTGGCGCGGGCCGATGCCACCCCGCTTCCGGGCTTCGATCAGGACCGCTGGGTCCCGACCTCCGACGCCACGCTCCGAACTGTGGCGAGCCTCGCCGAGGAGTTTTCCGCCGTCCGTGCGGCGACCCTGACGCTCGTGGATTCGCTCACGCCGGCCGCATGGACACGCACGGGGACGGCGAGCGAAAAGCCGGTTTCAAGTCGTGCGATCGCGTGGATCATTGCGGGGCACACTGCGCATCACATGACGCTGCTGCGCGAGAAGTATCTCGCCTAGCCTGCTATCCTGTTGAAACACCGAGGGGCGATGCGTCTGACGCATCGCCCCTCGGTGGTTAGCTGCACACAGGATACTTAGATGTGAATCGCGTGCCCCCGCACCGCGAGGGCCGCTTCCTTGACCGCTTCGCTCAACGTCGGATGCGAATGCACGGTGATCCCGATGTCCTCGCTCGTGCCGCGGAACTCCATCGCCAGGACGACCTCGGTGAGCAGGTCGCTCGCGTTCGCGCCGATCAGGTGCGCGCCAAGGATCTCGTCCGTCGCGGCGTCGCAGATGAACTTCACGAAGCCGCTCGTCTCGGCCATCGTGCGCGCGCGCCCATTCGCACTGAACGGAAACTTTCCAACCTTGTACGCGCGGCCGCTGGCCTTCACTTCCGCTTCGGTCAGCCCCACCGTCGCAATCTCGGGCCACGTGTAGACCACGCCTGGCATGTTGTGGTAGTGCATGTGCACCGGCTTCCCTGCGATCACTTCAGCAGCAATTACCCCTTCCTCTTCCGCCTTGTGCGCCAGCAACTTGCCGCCCACCGCGTCGCCGATCGCGAACACGTTCGGGAGGTTGGTGCGCATCTGGTCGTTCGCTGCGATCTCACCGCGAGGTCCGAGGGCGAGTCCGAGGGCTTTCGCATCGATTCCGAACAACGCCGGCTTCCGCCCGATCGAGACGAGCACGTAATCCGCCTCAAGGGTGCTCGGCGTGCCGTCCTTCTCTACCTGCACGGTCACCATGTCGCCCGCGCGCGCGCCGCCGATGACTTTGGTGCCCGTCATGATGGTCAGTCCCTGCTTCCGGAAAATCTTGTCCGCTTCCTTGATGATCTCGTCGTCGTTGCCGGGGAGGATCGTCGGGGCGTACTCCACCACCGTGACCTTCGCGCCAAGGCGGCGCCACACCGAGCCGAGCTCGAGCCCGATCACGCCGCCGCCAATCACAATCAGATGCTTCGGCACCTCGGGAATCTTGAGCGCGCCGACATTCGAGAGCACCCGCTCCTCATCGAACGGCAGGAAGGGCAGAGCGCTCGGCACCGAACCGGTCGCAATGATCACATGCTTTGCGCGATACGTGGTCACGACGCCGTCGTGTCCCTTCACATCGACCACGTTGCCGGCCTTGAGCTGTCCCCATCCCTTGGCCCAGGTGACTTTGTTCTTCTTGAAGAGGAACTCGACCCCCTTGGTGTTGGCACCCACCACATCGTCCTTGCGCTTCATCATCTGCGCGAGGTTGAGCGTCACGCCGCCCACCGAGAAGCCATGCTCCTCAGCGTGCAGCCGCGTGAACTCGTAGTGTTCGGAGCTGCCGAGGAGCGCCTTGGAGGGGATGCACCCGACGTTCACGCAGGTGCCGCCGAGGGTCTTGTCCGCTTCAACGCACACGACGGAGAGCCCGAGTTGTGCGGCGCGAATCGAGGCAACGTAGCCCCCTGGGCCGCCGCCGATCACGACGACGTCGGGGGTGAGAAGAGAATCGGTGGTCATGGGGTATTGGGCTGGGCGACCGACTGGTGTCAGTCGATCAGCATTGAGGCCGGATCTTCCATCAGCTCCTTGACCTTCACCAAGAAGAGCACCGCCTGCTGCCCGTCGATGATGCGGTGGTCATAGGAAAGCGCGATGTACATCATCGGGCGAATCACGACCTGTCCGTTGAGCGCGATCGGACGGTCCTGCGTTTTGTGGAGGCCGAGGATGGCGACCTGCGGATAGTTGATGATCGGCGTCGAGATGAGTGAGCCGAACACGCCACCGTTGGTGATCGTGAAGGTGCCACCGGTGAGATCATCCATCGTGAGCTTGCTGTCGCGCGCGCGCTTGGCGACCGCAGCGATGTCGCGCGAGATGCCGAGAAGGCCAAGGCGATCCGCGTCCTTCACATTGGGGACAACGAGTCCTGCTTCGCTCGCCACCGCGATGCCCAGGTTCACGTAGTGCTTGTAGACGATCGAGTCGCCGTCGATCTGGGCGTTGACGCTCGGGAAGGCCTTGAGCGCGAGCGTCGCGGCTTTGGCGAAGAAGGGCATGAAGCTGAGCTTCACGCCGTGTTCTTTTTCGGTTTTTTCCTTGATTCGTTCGCGGAGCGCCATGATTGCGGTCATGTCGATCTCGTTGAACGTGGTCAGGTGCGCGGTGGCGTGCTGCGCGAGGAGCAGGTTCTCGGCGATCCGCTTGCGGCGCGTGGTCATTTTCTCGCGCGTTTCGCGGGTACCGTCGGCCGGGCGTGATGCGACCGGCGCGGCAGGGGCCTTGGGCGCCGCGGGCGTTGTGGCCGTCGTGGCCGCCGTGGCCGCCGTGGCCGGCGTCATGGCGGCGATCACGTCAGGCTTGCTGACGACCCCACCGCGACCGGTGCCGGCGACGGTGGCGAGGTTCACTCCGGCCTCGTCGGCGAGGCGGCGCGCGGCTGGCGCGCTGCGAACCGATGAGTCTTGGGCAGCGGCACTCGGAGCGGCACTTGGAGCGGCGGCAGGGGCCGCAGGGGCCGCAGGGGCCGCAGGGGCCGCAGCAGTCGCCGGAGCGCCCGCGCCTGCCTCGTCGATTTCGCCGAGCGTATCATTCACCGCCACGACGTCACCCTCGCCTTTGGCGCGCGAGGCCAGACGCCCGGCTTTGAGCGCGGGCACTTCGACCGTAATCTTATCCGTCTCCAGTTCCACCAACGTCTCGCCGGCGGCGATCGCGTCGCCCTCCTTCTTGAGCCACCGCGATACGGTAGCTTCGGTGATAGACTCTCCGAGGGGCGGAACCTTGATGGCAATCATTGCTCTGCTGACTGAAGTCGAGGGACGGGCTGGAAGGGGCGCATTGCTACCACGCCACGTAACACCGAAATATAACCTGCTCCACTTCGACCACTGCAGATTCTGCGCTTCGTTTCTCACGACCCACGACTGATTATGCGTGCCCTGACCCTCGATGCCCACGGTGGACTGGACCAGATCACCGTCCGGTCCGAGCTCCCCGCGCCTGAAGTCTCCAGTCCGCTCGATGTTCGGGTGCGGCTGAGCGCGGCCGCCCTCAACCGGCTCGACCTGTTCGTGGTGGGCGGGCTGCCGGGCCATAGCAACGCACCGGGATGGGTGTTGGGTGCCGACGGGACCGGCCGGATCGACGAGTGCGGGGCCGCCGTCACCGGACTCCACGTGGGCGACCGGGTGGTTATCAACCCGGGCATCTCCTGCGGCAGCTGCGACTACTGCCTGGCCGATCAACAACCGCTCTGCATCAAGTTCGGGGTGCTCGGGGAGCACCGTCCGGGCACCTTTGCGGAGTATGTGACCGTCCCTGCGACCAATGTGCAGCGAATCCCCGACGACCTCGACGACGCCACCGCCGCCGCCTTCACCCTGGCGACGCTGACCGCGTGGCGCATGGTGCACACCCGGGCCAAGGTGCAGCCCGGCGACACCGTGCTGGTGCAGGGGATCGGCGGCGGTGTGGCAATCGCCGCGCTGCAGATCTGCAAGCGGATTGGCGCCCGCGTGATCGTCACCTCAGGGAGCGACCGTAAACTCGCACGCGCCTTCGCGCTCGGCGCTGACGACACCATCAACTACCGCACCAGCGACGTCGCCCGAGAGGTGCGTGCCCGCACCGGCAAGCGCGGCGCCGACGTGGTCATCGACAGTGGAGGCACCGACAGTTGGGCTGCCTCGCTCGGCAGCCTCGGTCGCATGGGGCGGCTTGTGACCTGCGGCGGCAGTACCGGCCCGACCCTCCAGACCGACGTGCGCAAGCTCTTTTGGAACCAGTGGTCGATCCTCGGCTCGACTATGGGGAGCGCCTCGGAGTTCGCGGCCATCGTGGCCGAACTGCGCGCAGGGCATTTGTATCCGCCCGTCGATCGCGTCTTTGACTTGGCTGACGGGCGCGCCGCATTTGAACATCTCGCGAGCGGCGCCCAGTTCGGGAAAGTCGTGCTCCAGATCGCGTGAGCGACGCCGCGCAGTACACCCGAGAGGAGCAGGCCGCCGTTCGCGCGATCGTCGCGGCTGGCGGAACCCCCGACTGTCCGCGCTGCGCGGTGGCTATGACGCTGCGGCATATCGGCGGAGGGAGCTTCGGGCTCGGCTACGCCCGGCAACGCGAGTGGCTGATTTGCCCGTCGTGCCACCGCAGCGCGCTCTTTGACGTCAAGCGCGGGACCCGGAACTAGCCTAGGACCGGTGGGCCGCATAGCGGCCGTTGGAACGTCAGGGTGCATTGAATCGTCCTATGGGGTAGAACCCTGCGATGCGCACCCTCTCGCTCTTTGAGCTCCCATGATGAAAGTCTTTCGTGATCGCTCCAGCCGGCAGCGAATCATTCTTGCGTTGGTTCCTCTGGCCGCGATTGCCACCCCCAGCGTGCCGCTCGTGGCGCAGCAGCAACCCGTACCGGCGGCGGTGAGTGCACCGGTTGCACCGGTCGCGACGGCTCCCGCCGCAGAGCTGAATCGTGCCTTCGTGCGCGATCAAACGTGGCTTGGCGCAGTCGTGTACGGCCCCTCATTTGCCACGACGATTACGTCGGAGGCCCTTGGATGGACGGCGGGCTACCTGGTGATGGCCGGCGGGTCGTTTTTCGCGGCGGCTGAACTGTCGCGCGATATCACAATCACTGAGCCGATGCGTCGGCTCGCGAATGGCGCCGCACTCCACGGGGCTGCCGGTGCGCTGGTGGTGGGCGGCCTCTCAAACGCGGGGGCAAAAACCACTGCCGGCGCCATCTTTCTTGGCTCGTTAGGTGGTACCGCGCTCGCGCTCGCGGCAGGGAAAGGGGTGACCGACGACGAAGTCGCCGGTGCGCTGTTTGGGGCCGATGCGGGCTCACTCGTTGGGCTCGGAACGTCGCGCGCGCTGGGCGGGTCCGCCCGCGGTGCGGCAATCGCCGCATTGGCAGGTATGGCGATTGGCGCGCCATTGGGCGGCGCCTACGTGGCCAGCGTGCCGTATCGCGTGACGGCCGGCGATGTGGGCACCCTGTGGTCGAGCGCCGCGATTGGCGCCACGGCTGGCTACGCTGCGATTGCGAACTCGCGGCCGAGTCAGGCCACGCAGTCTGGGGTACTCCTCGCGGGGAGTGCGCTGGGATTGCTCGCGGGTGATCGGTGGATGGTGCGGCGCTACGATCACACGCGTGCCGATGCCCAGCTGGTCTCCCTCGGCGCAGCGGTCGGCGGCCTGATGGGGGCGGGGGTGAGCGTGCTGACCGGGGCCTCAAAGGACCGGTTCAGTGGCAACACCGCCGCGCTCTCGGCCGCTGGTGCGCTCGGCGGGGTCGTCATGGCCGAGCGCTTTATTACGCCGCTGGCGGATGCTGGACGGAAAATCGGGCGGATCGAGGTACATCCTGAGGGGGTGCTGGCCGCCGCCATGCGGACGCCGGGAGCCCATACGCTTCTGCAGTGGACCTTCTAGATTCCGGTATCGTGAATACTACTGAAACGTTTGCCCAACGGCTCCAAGAGAGCCTCTCCCAACTGTGGGAGTTCATCCCCGCACTCCTCGGCGCGGCCGCGGTCCTTGTGTTGGGATACCTGCTGGCCAAGCTCGTGCAGAAGGGCGCCTCGAAGGTGCTGCGTCGCACGCGGCTCAATGATGTGCTACGCCGCGGTGGCGTGATGCACGCCCTCGACCGTTCCGGGACGCATTTCAATCCGGCACGCGTGATTGCGAACTTGTTGTTCTGGTTCGTGATGTTCACCGTGGTGCTGGTCGCTGCCAACGCGCTTGGGCTCGACTCGCTCGGGCAGGTGCTCAGCGAGCTCGTCAGCTACATCCCGAGCGTCATCGCGGCCATCGTGATTGTGATCCTCGGACTCGTGCTCGGTGACTTCGTCGCGGGACTGATTCTGGCGAGCACGGGAACGTTGCACGGCGGTCCGACGCTGGCACGCGCGGGGAAGGGCGGGGTGATTCTGCTCGCGGTGTTCATGTCGCTCCAGGAGCTTGGCGTGGCCACCGATATCGTGACGACCGCCTTCGCGATCATTTTCGGTGCCATTGCGCTCGCGCTGTCGCTCTCGTTCGGGCTTGGGAATCGTGAGCTCGCGGGGGAGGTGACGCGTGCGTGGTACGAGAGCTTCAAGGCTGAGCGTGAGGCGATTGAGCGCGGATCCAAGAGCGAGGACGTCGCGGACGGCCTCGAAGAAATGCCCGTTCTGGAGGCTGGTTCGGCGGCTGGTTCGGCGGCTGGTTCGGCGGCTGGTTCGACGGCTGGTTCGGCGAGTCATACCACATAAGCAGCATGTTGGAAGTGAGAGGGTTTTGGCGCGCCGCCGGTCACCCCGGCGGCGCGTTGTTTTTTGGGCCCCGCAACGGCTTGCACAGCAACGCTTTAGCGGCAGAAAAAGGTGTTGTGTTTTTCGGGCCCCAGCGAGTAGATTTGTAGGTTAGCGTCAAAGGCCGAAGAACCCCCATTTCGCCCCCATAAATGACCGCTCCGAACAATCGCGAACGCATCCTGCCGCGCCTGATCGACGACGAGATCAAAGAGTCGTTCATCAACTACTCGATGAGCGTGATCGTCAGCCGCGCGCTCCCCGACGTCCGTGATGGCCTGAAGCCGGTGCACCGCCGCGTGTTGTACGCCATGAACGAACTGGGGCTGGTCCCGGGACGTCCGTACAAAAAATCGGCGACGGTGGTGGGTGATGTGCTCGGCAAGTACCATCCCCACGGCGACTCGTCGGTGTATGACGCGCTGGTGCGCATGGTGCAAGCATTTTCGCTGCGCTATCCGCTGGTGGATGGGCAGGGCAACTTCGGCTCGGTCGACGGCGACTCCGCGGCTGCGTATCGGTACACCGAAGCGCGCCTGACGAAGATCGCGACGGAACTGCTGGCGGACATCGACAAGAACACTGTCGACTTCGGTCCGAACTTCGACGACCGTCTCGAAGAGCCCACGGTGCTCCCGAGTGCGCTGCCGAATCTCGTGGTCAATGGCTCGTCAGGCATCGCCGTGGGCATGGCGACGAACATCCCGCCGCACAATCTCCGCGAAGTCGCATCGGCCGTGAATGCGTTGATCGACGACCCCGAGACGTCGGTCGACGCGATTCGCATGCTGATCAGCGGCCCGGATTTCCCGACCGGCGCGTACATCTACGGCAAGGCGGGAATCAAGGATTACCTCGAGACGGGACGCGGCAAGATCGTGATGCGCGCCCGCGCGGTGATCGAAGAGAACGAGAAGGGGAACAAGTCGCAGATTGTTGTCAACGAGTTGCCGTACCAGGTGAACAAGGCACGCCTCGTCGAGGATATCGCCCACCAGGTGCGCGACAAGAAGCTCGAGGGAATCAGCGACCTGCGCGACGAGTCGGATCGCGACGGCATGCGCATCGTGATCGAACTCAAGCGCGATGCGATCCCGCGTGTGGTGCTGAACCAGCTCTACAAGCACACGACGATGCAGAGTACCTTCGGCGTGATCATGCTCGCCCTGGTGCCAGACCCGATCAGCAAGCGGCTCGTCCCGAAGATCATGGGGATGCGCGAAGTGCTCCAGCACTTCATCGCGCACCGCCACGAGGTGATCGTCCGTCGCACGCAGTTCGATCTCGACAAGGCCAAGGACCGCGAACACATCCTCGAAGGCCTCAAGATTGCCGTCGACAACATCGACGCGGTCATCAAGGTCATTCGTGGGTCGGCCGACACGGACACCGCGAGCAAGGAACTGCAGCGCCGATTCAAGCTCAGCGAGAAGCAAGCGGAAGCGATCCTCAACATGCGCCTCGCGCGCCTCACTGGCCTCGAAATCGAGAAGCTGGAAGAGGAGCTGCGTGAGGTGCAGGCGCTTATTCGCGAGCTGAACGATATTCTGGGCAGCAAGACGCGCCGCATGACCATCATGAAGGAAGAGCTTGCCGCGATTGTCGACACCTACGGCGACGAGCGTCGCACGACAATCATCGCCGACGAAGGAGAGTTCTCGGTCGAAGATCTGATCGCGGACGAAGAGATGGTCGTGACCATCTCGCACTCAGGCTACATCAAGCGGACGTCGATCTCTACCTACCGGCAGCAGCGCCGCGGTGGAAAGGGGCTCCAAGGCTCGGACCTCAAGGCCGAGGACTTCATCGAGCATCTCTTCACCGCGAGCACGCACGCGTACATCCTCTGCTTCACGGCCGATGGACGCTGCTTCTGGCTCAAGGTGCACGAGATCCCGCAAGCCGGGCGCGCCGCCAAGGGCAAGCCGATCGTCAATCTCATCAACGTCGCGCCAGATACGCTCATTGCCGCGATGGTCTCGGTCAAGAAGTTCACCGAGGACGAATATCTCCTGTTCTGCACGCGACAGGGCACCATCAAGAAAACCGCACTCTCCGAGTACTCGAACGTCCGCAGCACGGGCGTGAAGGGGATCAAGATCGAAGACGGCGACCAGTTGATCGACGTGCAGGTGACCAGCGGCACGAACGACATCGTGCTCGCCACCAAGCACGGCCTCTCGGTGCGTTTCCACGAGCAGGACACCCGACCGATGGGGCGTGACACCACCGGCGTGAAGGGGATTGAGCTGGCCGACGACGATGCCGTGATTGGCATGGTGGTCGTCAAGCGCGAGGCGACGCTCATGGTCGTAACCGAGCTCGGACTCGGGAAGTGCTCGCCGATCGACGAGTACCGCGTACAGAAGCGCGGCGGCAAGGGCATCAAGACGGTGAACCGCACGGAGCGTACCGGCAATGTGGTCGGACTGCTGGAGGTGCTCGCCGAGGATCAGGTGATGCTGATCACCCGTGGCGGGCAGATTATTCGCTCCCCAGTCAAGGATGTGCGTGTCGCGGGTCGTAACACGCAGGGCGTGAAGCTGATCAACCTCGACATGGGTGATGTGATTACTGCAGTCGCACGTGTGGTACCGGACGACACCGAGACCGAAGGCGGCGAGGGCGGCGAGGGCGGCGATGATGCCAGCTCTGATCAGCTCTCGTTGGCCCCAACGGAATAAACGGACCCTGACATAGGATTACCGACATGACGACCATCGCCCCGAGCACCAGCGCTCTCGCCGCGCTACTCCACGCCCCGCTCGAGGCGCCGCCGGCGCTTGAGTCGTTGTGGATGCCGTTCACGAACAACCGCGCGTTCAAGCAGGCGCCGCGGATGCTCGTGTCGGCAAAGGATATGCACTACACGGACGCGGACGGTCGCCAGGTGCTCGATGGCGTCGCCGGCCTCTGGTGCGTGAATGCCGGGCACTGCCGAGCGCCGATTGCTGATGCGATTGCGACGGCCGCGCGTACGCTGGATTATGCGCCCCCGTTCCAGATGGGGCATTCGCTGTCGTTCGCTCTCGCTGAGCGAGTCGCTGACATGCTCCCCGGCGATCTCGACCACGTGTTCTTCACGAACTCGGGAAGCGAGGCGGTGGACACTGCGCTCAAGATTGCGCTGGCCTACCATCAGGCACGCGGTGAGGCCCAGCGCACGCGTTTTGTGGGCCGCCTGCGTGGATATCATGGAGTCGGCTTCGGCGGCATCTCGGTTGGCGGCATCCCCACGAACGCCAAGCAGTTCGCGTCGCAGCTGCTGCCGTCGGTGGATCACATTGCGCACACGCATGACCTTGCCCGCAACGCGTTCAGCAAGGGACAGCCGCAGCATGGCGCGGAGTTCGCGGATGATCTCGAGCGCGTGATCAAAGAACGCGGTGGCGACACTATCGCCGCCGTGATTGTGGAGCCAGTGGCCGGCTCCACCGGCGTCCTGATTCCCCCCGTGGGCTATTTGGATCGCCTGCGCAAGATTTGCGACGCGCATGGCATCCTGCTGATTTTTGACGAAGTGATCACCGGCTTCGGACGTACGGGATCGGCCTTCGGAGCGACGCGTTTCAACGTCCTGCCTGATCTCATCTGCGCGGCCAAGGGGCTAACCAACGGTGCGGTGCCCATGGGCGCAGTGTTCGCGCGCCACATGATCTACGACACGGTCGTCAACGGTGCACCGGCAGGGATCGAGCTGTTCCACGGCTACACCTATTCAGGGCACCCGCTCGCCGCGGCGGCGGGACTTGCGACGCTCGATTTGTATGAAAGTGAAGGACTCTTCCAGCGCGCGGCCGATGTGGCCCCGGCGTGGGAGCGCGCGGTGCATGCGTTGCGCGGTCGCAAGAATGTCATTGATATCCGCAACATTGGACTCGTCGGTGCGGTAGAGCTCGAGCCGCGCGAAGGAAAGCCGGGTGCGCGTGCGTGGGACGTGTTCCTGGATTGCTTCAAGCGCGGCGTGCTCGTGCGGCAGACGGGCGACATCATTGCGCTCACCCCGCCGCTTATCATCGAGCCCGCGCAGATGCAGGACATCGTGGGCGTGCTGGGTGAGGCGATTGACGCGGTGGCGTGAGCAGCGATTCGTACCTGCGTTGGCGACTCACGTCGTCCGTATGAGTGCGTTCGCTCGCGCGGCCGCACTCACGCTCGCGACCACGGCAGTTATCCTGTCGCTTGCGGCGCCGCTCACACCGGCGCTCGGGGCCCAGGATGCGCCCACCACTGTTATTCTGGTTCGGCACGGAGAGAAAGCCACGACGCCGGCCAACGACCCGGGGCTGACAGACGCCGGTGTCGCCAGAGCGCAGGCGCTCGTGCAGGTACTCGCAGGAGCGAAAATCGGCGCCGTGATTGCGACCCAGTTCACGCGCACGCGCGACACCGCACAGCCGACCGCCGAGGCGGCGCACCTCGCAATCGAGACAATCGCTACTGGTCCGAAGGACGTGCACGCGAAGGCGGTCGCTGACGCGGTGCGGCGTCATATGGGGCAGACGGTGTTGGTCGTCGGACACTCCAACACGCTTGCCTCTATCATTGCGGCGCTCGGTGGTCCAACACTCCGCGACCTGTGCGACTCGGAGTACTCTGACCTGTTCACCCTCGTACTCGACAAAGGCAGTGCGCGTCTCGTGCGCGCGAGTTACGGCGAACCCTCGCCGGAACAACCCACCGGTTGTCCCACCGCACCGCACTGAGCATCCGCGCGCTCCTATCGTGACCTCCCTGAACACTCCATCGCTCGTTTCCCTCGACGACATCCGCCGTGCCGCCGCCGCCCTCCGCGGTGTCGCGGTGCGTACACAGCTGCTACGCTCCGATGCGCTCGAAGCACGCGCCGGTGTCCCAGTCTATCTCAAGCCCGAGATGCTGCAGCGCGGGGGTGCCTTCAAGTTTCGAGGCGCCTACTGGTTTGTGTCGCAGCTCTCCCCCGACGAGCGGGCGCGCGGCTTGGTTGCGCCATCCTCGGGCAATCACGGTCAGGCCGTCGCATTCGCCGCGCGAATCTTCGGCACCACCGCGACGATTGTCATGCCCACCACGGCCACGCGTGCCAAGCGCGAGGGCGCAGAACGACTCGGCGCGACGGTCGAACTCGCTGGTACGACAAGCGCCGAACGTATGACGCGCGCCGTTGAGATTTGTGCAACGACCGGCGCGACGATGGTGCCGCCCTACGATCATCCGTGGATCATCGCGGGCCAGGGTACACTCGGCCTGGAGATTGGCGAGGATCTTCCCGATGTGGGCACCGTTATCGTGCAGGTCGGCGGAGGTGGACTCTCGTCCGGCGTCGCGACCGCGATTAAGGCGCTTGCCCCGAATGCCCGCGTCATTGGTGTCGAACCTGAGGGCTCACCGAAGTTGAGCAAGGCGCGCGCCGCGGGCGAACCGGTCAACATCCCGCCGAATCCCACAGGACTCGCAGACGGACTGCTCGCTGTCCGCATCGGCACGCTCCCCTTCGCGCATCATCAACGCTACATAGACGACGTGGTAACCGTTCCTGATGCGGCGCTCCTCACCGCCATGCGATTCCTCTTGGATCGCCACAAGCTTGTGGCCGAACCGAGTGGCGCGATTGCGGTGGCAGCGTTGCTCGAAGGATTCGTGAAGCCCACGGGACCCACGGTATGCATCCTGTCCGGCGGGAACATCGAGTGGGACGGCCTGCAGGAACTCCTCGGCGGGAGCGGCGCGTGAAGCTGCGCTGCCCAACGTGCGGTACGCTGTACGAAGGGGACGTGAAGTTCTGCGCTAAGGACGGCGGTCGCCTGTTACCGATTGGGGGAACGCCGCTCATGCCGACCGAGACCGGCAATCCCGACAATCCCGACAATCCCGGCGAGACCGCGCCGCGCAGTGCCGTCGATGTGGCGCACGTCAAAGAGCTTCGCCATTCCAGCATGACAGGGCAGGTGCTGGACGGGCGGTATCACATCGTAAAGAAAGTCGGCGAGGGAGGCATGTCGTACGTGTATCTCGCGCACGATGTCTCCACCAATGTACGCTACGCCATCAAGATTCTGTCGCCGGGGTTGGCGGAAGACACCAACGCGATGGCACGCCTTCGCCGTGAGGCCGCACTCGGCATCCGGCTCGAGCATCCGAACGTGTGTCATATCGTGCGGATGGGCGAGACGGAAGACGGGCTCGTGTATGTCGTGATGCCCTTCGTGGAAGGAGAAGTGCTCAGCGACCGCAACAACCGACTCGGCGTGGTCCCGATTTCTCAGGTAGCGACGTGGGTCAGTGAGATCAGCGCGGGATTGCAGGTGGCACATGATCTACAAATTGTCCATCGCGATCTAAAGCCGGAGAACATCATGATCTGCACGCGTCCCGACGGGACGGAGTCCGCGGTCGTGATGGATTTCGGGCTCGCCAAGGAGCGCCGCTCTGTCGCAGAACTCGAGAAACTCACGGCTACCGGGATTATTCTTGGCACGCCGGAGTTTATGAGCCCTGAACAACTGCGCGGCAAGACGCTCGATGCGCGTACGGACGTGTATTCGCTCGCGCTGATGACCTACGAGATGCTCACCGGCAAGCTCCCGTTCGAGGGGCGCACGCAGCAGGAGCTCATGATCGCGCGGTTGCGCGCGGAACCGATTCCGCTGCGGGAGCGTCGCCCTGACTTAGCGTTCTCCGAGGCGGTAGAGAAAGTGCTCCTGCGTGCGATGGCGCGTGATCCCGCAGCACGGCCGGGATCGACCGTCGATTTCGCGCGCGAGTTTGCTACCGCTGCACAGCCACTCATCTCACCGCCGGCTGGCGGGGGACTGCTCGGAAAACTCTTCCGGCGATAAGCCGAGGGCATATGAAGGCGATGCGAGTACTGGTAGGTGCGGTCCTGCTCGTGCGTTCGGTGTGTGCGCAGGGTACGCTCCCGACGAATTCGAACGCGCGCCCCTTTCATGTCGTCGACTACGACCTGTCGATCGATCTACCCGAGACGGGGAAGACGATTGCGGGGAATGCGCTGCTAACCATGCAGCGCTTGGGTTCTGGCGACACGTTACGCCTAGACTTACTCGACCTGACAGTCTCGCGCGTGCTGCTCGATGGAAAAGAGGTACGCTTTGTGCGCGACTCGACGTCGTTGCGCATTGGGGTGGCAGGTGCACGCGACCGATTCACCGTGGCGGTGCGGTATGCTGGCGCCGTCACCGATGGATTGATCATTGGTACCGACAGCGCTGGGCGATGGATAGCCTTCGGCGACAACTGGCCGAATCGTGCGCGCCGGTGGATTCCGTCGATTGATCATCCGTCCGATAAAGCGACCGTTTCGTGGACCGTAAAGGCTCCAAGCGATCGCCGCGTGATTGCGAATGGCTCGCTCGTGGAGGAAACACCCCTCCCATCACCGCGCGATCCCGATGGTTCCGCCGGTCGGCCGGTGAGCTGGACGGTGACGCGTTGGCGCGAGTCGCGGCCAATCGCCGCGTATCTCATGGTGATTGCGGCTGCTCCGCTCGTGCGTTTCGAGTTAGGCACGACCGCGTGCAAGGTCGCTGAGTTTCCTGGGTGCGTACCGCAACAGTTGTAC
Source organism: Gemmatimonadota bacterium (assembly GCA_026387895.1). Taxonomy (GTDB): domain Bacteria; phylum Gemmatimonadota; class Gemmatimonadetes; order Gemmatimonadales; family Gemmatimonadaceae; genus Fen-1231. Next base: position 60,938 of record JAPLKT010000146.1, read on the forward strand.
GTTGCGCCGGAACAACGGCACATGGCCCCAGGGGAGTTCGCGCGCGCGGGCGATATCGTCGAGTACTTTGGTCGGCTCGTGGGCCCATTCCCCTATGAGAAGCTCTCGCATCTCCAGAGCAGCACGCGGTTCGGCGGTATGGAGAACGCCAGCGCCATCTTCTACGACGACAAGATGTTCCGTCGCAAGGGCGCTGATGCGGGATTGATCGCGCACGAGACGGCGCATCAATGGTTCGGCGATGCCGTGACCGAACGCGAGTGGGGGCATCTCTGGTTATCAGAAGGATTCGCGACCTACTACTCGGCGCTCTATCTCGGACACGCGTTCGGCGACTCAGCGTTAGTAGGGCATCTACGCCGCGACCGCGAGGGGCTCGTGAAGAGTGCGAATGTTGCCTCGCGTCCGGTCATCGATAGCTTGCAGACCGACCTGATGGCGTTGCTCAATGACAACAGTTATCAGAAAGGCGGCTGGGTGCTTCACATGTTGCGCCAGGAAGTCGGTGACAGCGCTTTCTTTGGCGGTATTCGCGACTACTGGGCCGCACACAAGCACGCGACTGCGCTGAGCGACGATGTGCGCGCGGCAGTGGAAAAGCGTGCGGGGCGCGACTTGCGCTGGTTCTTTGATCAGTGGCTGCGACGCCCTGGTGTCGCGGAGCTCACCACGTCCTGGCGCTATGATGCAGCAAAACACGAACTCCACGTGGTGGTAGAACAGGGGAGTCGCTTCGCGCCGTATCGGCTCAAGGTGCCGGTGGCGATCACCGATGCCGCAGGCTCGACACGTACCCAGGTGCTGCAAGTCGGCGCGCAGTTGCGCTCAGAGCTTGTGATCCCCATGCGGACCGCGCCGAGTGCGATGGTGGTGGATCCTGGCGTGACAGTACTCGGGACCTTTACCGCGAAATAGCGATTGCTGGTGATCGGCTCGTCCCTCGACGAGCCGTTACCAGCCCCACTGCCGGAGCTCGACCTGCAGGCATCGGTCCTGCACGACCCAAATGCCGGCGCGGGCGAGTTGGTCAGCGGCTTCGGCGTTCCGAATGCCAAACTGGAACCAGACCGCCCGTGGGCGCGCCGCAATAATGTCCTCGAGATGCGCGGGGATGTCGGTGGGGCGCCGAAATATCGTGACAAGGTCGACGCGCTCGGGAATCGCAGCGATTGTCCGGTACACCTGCGCGCCGAGTATACTCTTGCCTTCGGGAAAGTAGACCGGGACTGGGATAATCGTAAATCCCTGCGATTGCGCGTAGGCCGGAACATAATTTGCTGGCAGGTCCAAGTCGGAGCCGTCCTTGATACCCAGCACCGCAATGGTCTGCACGCGATTCAGGAGCTCGCCAATGCAGTCCTCGTGTTCGACCAGTCGTCGCTTCCAGTGCTCGGTCATTTCCTAACTCTAGCGCGTCGACAGGGCTAAATTGCAGGGGCAGTCAGATTATTCTCGACGGACCACCTTAAGGCCGGATTTCCCATGAGAATGCTTGTGCTCGGCGCCGGGCTCCAAGGGTCAGCGTGCGCCTTCGACCTCCTGCAGCATCCTGACGTCACCGAAGTGCGCCTCGCGGACCGTGAGGTCAGCGCGCTCCCCGCCTTTCTGACACCCTACCGCACCGATCCACGATTGGTGTTGCTCCCACTCGATGCGCGCGACCACGCGGCCGCTCGGCAGGCGATGCATGGAGTTGCGGCGGTGATGTGTGCGCTGCCGTACTACTTCAATCTCGAGATGACCCGCGCCGCGCTTGAGTGCGGCGTACACTTCTGTGATCTCGGCGGCAATACCGGGATTGTGAATGAGCAGAAGGCGCTCGACGATCAGGCGAAGGCCAAGGGGGTCACGGTGATCCCTGACTGCGGCCTCGCGCCGGGGATGGTGAACATCCTCGCGCAGCTCGGGATTTCGCGCTGTGATACTACCGAAAGCGTGAAGATCTTTGTTGGCGGCCTTCCGCAGGCGCCCGAAGGCCCACTCAAATACCAGATCGTGTATTCGCTCGAGGGAGTGCTCGACTACTACACGACGCTGAGCTGGATTGTGCGCGACGGCAAGCGCATGGAAGTGAAGGCGCTCAGTGAAGTGGAACCGGTGCACTTCGATACGCCCGTGGGCGAGCTCGAGGCATTTCATACCGCGGGCGGCCTGAGCACGATGGCGCAGCGCTATGAGGGCAAGATCCCGTCGATGGAGTACAAGACGCTCCGGTATCCTGGCCACGCCCACATTATGGAAGCGGTGCGCGAGCTAGGCTTGCTCGATCTCGCGCCGATAGATGTGAAGGGACAGCAGGTCAGTCCACGCGATGTGGCGGTCGCAACGATGGGCCCCAAGCTCAAGAAGCCCAAGGGGCGCGATCTGGTGGCACTTCGCGTGGTCGTACGCGGGGTGAAGAACGGAAAGCCCATTACGCACACGTGGGAGTTGGTCGACCGGTATGATGAAGCCAAGGGAATCACCGCGATGGAGCGCACGACCGGCTTCTCGTTGGCAATCACCGGGTTGCTGCAGGTTGCTGGCGTCGTGGCCCCTGCCGGCGTGCACACGCCAGACGAGGCAGTGCCCGGCGAGCGGTACATTGCGGAACTCGCGAAGCGGGGTATCCTCATCAAGGAGTTGGTCGCATGACGCGTATCGCAACGCGTATCGCAACGCGTATCGCAACGATTACCCTGGCGCTGACAGCTGGCGTTTCCGCCGCATTGGCGCAGGGTGTTCCAGTCAAGCACACCGTGCAGTCGGACGGCCACCCCATGGCGCTGTGGGAGAAGCGTGCCGCGAAGCCCACGCGTGCGATTGTATTGCTGCACGGACGCACCTGGAGTTCGCTTCCCGATTTTGATCTGCAGGTCCCGGGAGAACACCGATCGCTGATGGATGCCCTCGTGGCCAAAGGGTACGCCGTCTACGCCCTCGACCTGCGCGGCTATGGTGGCACCCCGCGCGACGCCTCAGGGTGGGTGAACCCGAATCGCTCGGCGGCCGATCTCGCGGCCGCGGTCGAATGGGTCACCAAGAACAGCGGTGTCACCGGCAAGCCCGCACTGTTTGGATGGTCGCTTGGCTCAACCGTGGCCCACCTGATGGCGCAGCAGCATCCCGAGCTGATTTCATCGCTCGTGCTCTTCGGCTACTGGAAAGATCCCGACTCGCCGAGCGTCACCGGCCCCGACACGCTTGTCCCCACGCGCGCCGCGACTACGGCGAAAGCCGCGGCGTCAGATTTTATCACGCCGACGATCAGTGCTCGCGCGATTGACCTGTATGTGAAGGCCGCGCTCGCTGCGGATCCGGTCCGGAGCGACTGGCGGCGGATGGAAGAGTTCAACGCCCTTTCGCCAGCCAAGCTTACCGTCCCGACCTTGCTGATCACCGGCGAGCGCGACCCGATCGCCCCTGAGGCATTACAGCGCAAGTTCTTTGACCGGCTCACGGTCAAGGACAAGCAGTGGGTGACGATCAAGCAGGGCGATCATGCCGCGCTGCTCGAGGATATGCAGCCCGAGTTCGTGCGGGTGATGACGACGTTTATCGAGCGGAAGCGGTAATGGCCCTCACTCGGGTCTTCCGCTGATCGCGCTCGCCTCGCTAGGCGGCGCTGACTGCGAGAGCTACCGGCTGAAGCTCGCCAGCGCCACGCCCATCTGATCCATCGAGTCTTTGGCGCGCCAGCGGTCGCGGCCATTGTAGATGAACGAGAAGGCCAGCAGCTCGCCGGTCTTGCTCGTCACGTAGCCACCGAGCGAGGCTACGTCGTTCGTGGTTCCGGTCTTGGCATGCAGGTTCCCCATCGCTGCGGTCCACTTCATGCGCTTGCGCAGCGTCTCGGTGCGCCCAGCCACGGGAAGCGACGCTTCGAACACGGGTCCCCAGGCGGTCTTCTTGGCGTAGCTCAGGAGCTGCACCATCGCCCGCGGGGTCACGCGATCGAGGGTCGAGAGCCCACTGCCGTCGGCGGCGAAAACTGCCTGCGGCGCAACGCGCGCTTTGTCGGTTAGGAACCGACCGAGGAGCGCATTGGCGTTCTCTGCGGTGCCGGTGCTCCCCGCTCCGCGCGAGACATTACGGAACAGCATTTCGGCGAAGTGATTGTTGCTTTCGCCGTTCATTTGCGTGACAATCTTTTCGAGCGATGGCGAGGCAACACTGGTGACACGTGGTGCATCGACCACGGCGCGCCCTGCCCGCACCGTTGCGCCGTCGACTGTCACGCCGCGCGCGATGAGTGCGGCACGGAGCGCGCCAGCAGCGAATAGGTCGGGGCGCTCGACCACAAAGTGCAAGTCGCGCTGTGCGGCGAGGCTCCCCATGGTCCCGCGCACAATCATCGTCCCCGTGGAGTCCTGCTTGAAGCTGATGCGCGAGCCGCGTGCGCCCTTCTGGATCTTCACCTCGTTGGTCAGCGGGAGCCCGCTCACCGCCGGATTGAATGACACCGAGGCGCGATCGCCCTCGGGGCGCACTATCATGGTGATCTTGTTCTCGTTGAAGCTGAGCGCCGACACGCGCGCGGCGTAGCCAGCCTGCAGGTATTTCTTCTTCCATCCGTCGGGAATGCGGCGTTCTTCGAACGCGGACGCATCGGCGACAATCGTGCCGCTGACTCGACGAATGCCGGCCTCGGCAATCCGGCGTGCAAGCGCTTCCATGGGCGGCTGACCCGCTTCATCGGTGGCTTTGCCAGCGAGCATTGGATCGCCCGCACCGCGCAGGATCAGGTCACCGCGCAGAATGCCATCGGTGCCAATGGCGCCAGCGCGTAGCACTTCGGTCTCGAAGTGTCCGCCAACTCCGAACCGGTCCAGCGCCATTGCTGACGTAAACAGCTTCATGGTCGACGCCGGCAGGAGCTGGTCGTCGCCGTGGTGGTTGAACAAGGTATCGCCGCTCGAGAGGGAGATGACGATGACTCCCCACTTGCCCTTGCTGCCCGTGCGGTTGAGCACGGAACGGAACTGGGCATCCAACGCGTCGGCGCCAACGGGGCCTGCCGCGCGCGACGTGCTCGCGTTGGCGGTCGTGCTCACCGCAGGCTTCGCCGCTGACTTTGTTTTCTTGCCTTTCTTCTTTCCTGAAACGGCGGCGGCCGGACGCTTGGCGTCGACAGAAACAGTCGCACGCGACGCGGCATACTGGACCGGGGTCATGGCCCCGAGGTGGATCGGAAGGGCCAGCGCCAGCAGGGAAGAAAAAATCACGCGGTTCACACTCTAAATATGATGTTCTTGCGCCAAAGCGCCCAGAGTATACCGTACCAGAACAGCACGAAACAGAGCGCGAAGGCCAATGACGCTACCCGAGGTTCGAACCAGGGCTGGAAGATGCTCTGGTACACCACGGACTGCACGGCGGTCTGTTTTCCGTGGAAGTCGACCTTCCACAGCGTATAAATCAGGCGCGCCATCATCCCCGATCCTACGAAGGCGATAATGGGATTCACTCCATAGATGACGAGTGGGGGGGTCCACCACGTAACGCGCCGGACGTCGATAATCCACGAAATCGTCGCCAGAATCACGCAGGCCATGCCAGCGGTGAACACCACGTACGAACTGGTCCAGAGCGCCTTGTTGATCGGGAACGACCAATGCCACATCAAGCCGACCATCATTCCGAGCGCTCCGACGGCAAATAACCCGTTCAAACGCTCTTCCAGAGGGCGTTTCTCCGCGATCCAGCGCCCGGTGAAGACGCCGAGCATGGCTGTGCCGATCGCGGGGATCGTGGAGAGCGGGCCTTCGGGATCCCACGTCTTCGAGCTGACCCAAAGGTGGCCGTTCAGCAGGAGCCGATCGGTCCAGGCCGCGAGGGTTCGAGGGGCATAGTCGAGCAGGCTCGCGCCGATCGCTCCTCCCTCGCCAGGGACCGGGATCAGGGTCATGGCGAACCAATAGCCATACAAGAGCGCCACAAGCACCATCACCTGCTGCTTGAGGGTGCCGCGCATGGTAATCAGCGCCGACAGCGTGTACGCCACGCCAATCCGCTTCAGTACGCCCGGGATTCGCACATGCTGCCAGCGGGCCAAATCGTAGAAGGGGAAGACGCCGACCATCAGCCCAAAGCCCACGATCATGACTCCGCGCCGAATGATCTGGCGTTGGATATCAGACTCGGTTGCCCCCCGCGCTCGGCGCCCAGAAAGCGAGAGATGGGTGGTGATGCCTGCGATGAACAAGAAGAACGGGAAAATCAGGTCGGTGGGGGTCCACCCATTCCACGCCGCGTGCTCTAGGGGAGGGAAAATCGCTCCCCACGTGCCGGGATTATTGACGAGGAGCATCCCCGCGACAGTGGCACCGCGAAAGACATCGAGTGCAAGCAGGCGCTCGCGAGGGGCTTCAGAAGCAACGCTGGTCATAGAATCCTCATGTGGCAGGCGCTGAACGGCTCGCCCAATTATGCAGAGCCGACGTGTGTTATGCGAGCGTTGGCGCTGGGTCGCGCGGCCGAATAGCCAACGGGCCGGCCGTACCCGAAGGTACGACCGGCCCGTTGAAACCACACAGAGATTTACAGTTTACCGAACAGCAGGAGCAGCGCGGTAATGGTGAACATGGCAATGAACAGTGGCCCCACGAACAGGGCGATGAACAGACGATTGTCGTACTTGAGGTGCATGTAGTACGCCACAACAATCGAGAACTTGACCGCCGACATCACCAACAGGATCGGGACGAAGGCGCTCGAGGCAACAAACGCCGGAATGTAGTAGGCCCAGACTTCAACGATCGTGATCGCGAAGAGGATAAGTGCCACCCACTTGTACTGCTTCCAATCCGGATGCTCGTGGACTTCGTGTCCCGCATGCGAAGCGTGATCGCTCATGGTCGTCGGCCTACTGGATGAGGTAGATGAGCGTGAAGATGGCGATCCACACCACGTCCACGAAGTGCCAATACAGGGCGCAGATATCGACCACGAGCGTATCCTTCGGGGTCAGGCCGCGCTTCATGTCGATCGCGAGCAGGGTCAGGAGCCAGAGCACGCCGACTGTCACGTGCGCGCCGTGGAACCCGGTCAGCGTGAAGAACGACGAGCCAAAAAGATTGGTCGTGATCTTGAGCCCTTCGTGCACGAACGAGGTGAACTCAAACGCCTGGAAGCCAAGGAAAACGGTTCCGGCGAGCGCCGTGGTGGCGAGCCAGAACTTGGAGTTCCCCTTGAGGCCGCCGTAGCCCGGCTTGCCGCGATTCTCGACCGCGGCCAGCGCCATCACCATGAACAGCGATGACATGAGCAGGACGAAGGTCGAGGCGGAGGTGACGGGGATGTTCAGAATCGGCTTGAACACTTCGCCCGTGGGCGATGTCCAAGTCTCGTGCGGGAACGGGCCGACGCGCGACCGACCCTTGTAGATCAGGTACGTCGAGATGAGCGACGCGAACAGCATGCACTCCGACCCGATGAACGCCCAGACGGCGATCTTCCGGTTGTCGAGCCCGGTGGTCGTGTAGTGCACATGTTCGTGGTCGTCGTGCGTTGCAGCAGCAGTGGCAGTAGACATGGATTCGGTCTCCGGGTTACTCGAGCGGGCTGAACAGCCACGCGTACAGCGAGCCGATCAATAGGGCGGCACCGCTCAACGAGACCGCCATCGCGAGCGCGAAGTGGTCGAGGTGGATGAACATCAAACCGCTGAACATGATGACGATACCCAGCGCGGTCAGCAGTGGCTTGACCGTGTTAAGAGGCATCGGAATACCGAGTTCGGCGGCGGTGTGGTGCTCCGTCTCTTCGCGCAATGGGACGGCGTTGGCGCTGGCGACCTGCACCGGATCTGCATCCGCGTGCGCGGCGCCCGAGCTCATCTCCGGATGCTTGAGATCCCACAGCGGCGACCGCGAGGTTACGATCGGGATGCGCGCAAAGTTGTACTCCGGCGGCGGCGACGGAATGCTCCACTCGAGCGTCGCGGCTCCCCACGCGTCCTGCGGGGCGGGGAGTCCACCCTTCCGGCTCTTAAAGAAGTTGATCACGAAGATGGCAGTCGCGATGATCAGCAACAACGTGCCGAGCGACGAGGCGAGGTTGAACTTCTCCCAGCCCTGCCCGGCATCGTAGGTGTAGATGCGGCGCGGCATGCCGAGCAGTCCGCTGAAGTGCATCGGGAAGAACGTGAGGTTCATCGCGATGAAGGTCAGCCAGAAGTGCCAAGTTCCAAGGGCTTCGTCCATGTAGCGGCCAAACATCTTGGGGAAGTAGAAGTAAATACCCCCGAAGATGCCCATCATGGAGCCACCGAAGAGCACGTAGTGAAAGTGCGCGACGACGAAGTACGTATCGGTCTGCTGCAAATCGGCAGGCGGCGAGGAGTGCATCACACCCGAGATACCACCGATCGTAAAGAGCCCGACGAGGCCGATGGCGAACTTCATGGCGGTGACGAAGCGAATCTGACCGCCCCACAGTGTCGCAATCCAGTTGAAGATCTTCACGCCCGTCGGGATGCCGATTAACATCGTCGCCATCGAGAAGAGCGTATCGGCCACGGCGCCCATGCCAACCGCGAACATATGGTGCGCCCACACGCCGAAGCCGAGGAAGCCGATCATGATCCCCGAGTAGACCATCACGTTATAGCCGAAGAGCGGCTTCTTCGAGAAGGTCGGGAGGATCTCCGACACGAGCCCGAAGGCCGGGAGAATCAGGATGTACACCTCGGGATGACCAAACACCCAAAACAGATGCTGCCAGAGCAGCGGGTCGGCGCCCTTGGCGATGTCGTAGAAGGCCGTGCCGAAGAACCGATCGAACAGCAGGAACACAAGCGCGATCGTGATCGCCGGGAAGGCGAGAATCAGCAGGAACTGTACGATGAACGACATCCACGTGAACATCGGCATACGCATCAGGGTCATCCCTGGCGCGCGCATGTTGATGATCGTCGTGATGAAGTTGAAGGCGGCGGCCAGCGAGCTGATACCTAAGATCTGCAGGCCCATCACCCAGAAATCGATGTTCGCGCCCGGGGAGAACTGGTTCGTCGTGAGCGGCGCATACCCGAACCACCCGCCGTTCGGGGCGATGTGGAAGAAGATCGGGAAGGTGATGAACACGGCGCCGAGCAGATACACCCAGTAGCTGAAGGCGTTGAGGCGCGGGAAGGCGACGTCTCGCGCGCCAATCTGCAGCGGAATCAGATAGTTGAAGAAGGCGGCCGAGAGCGGCATGATGGCGAGGAACACCATCGTCGTGCCGTGCATCGTAAACAGCTGGTTGTACATCTCGGCGCTGATGATCGCCTGATTGGGCCGGGCGAGCTGCACACGCATAAGCCCCGCTTCGAGTCCGCCGAAGAGGAAGAAGAAGAGGGCGGTGAAGAGGTACATCGTGCCGATCCGCTTGTGATCGACCGTCGTGATCCAGCTCCAGATGCCCGTTTGCTCGGGCGCGGAGGAGGCGTAGGTGGTCATGTGAGTTCTGTCCTCGGGCTTACTTGAGCGTCATCAGATAGGCGACGATGTCGGCGATCTGCCGGTCGTCGAGGCCTGCGGCGAGCTTTTTTCCAGACTGGGGGTCAAGCTCCCCAGTGCCCAACGTGGGCATAATCGACCCCGGCTTCATCAGGCGGGAATTCTTGAGCCAGCGGGCCAGAATCTTGGCATCGCTCCTGTAAATGCCGCCGGCGATCGTATGGCGCGTGCCGAAGTGGGTCAGATTCGGCCCCGAGGCGGAGTTATCCGTGAGCCCCATCATCGTCATTTCGCCCTTCACGATATGGCAGGTAAGGCAGGGGGCCTTCCCCAAGTTCGCCATACTCGTGATCAGCTCACGGCCGGCGACAGCGTTGCCGTTCGGCAGGAGCGTGTCGTCGAACTTCACTTCGCGCTCGCCCGTGGGAAGCGGGGTGCTGGGAATCGTGTGCGCAGGAATCTTGCCGACCGGGAAGACATACCCGCTGTCGGCGGCCATGTTCACGGCAGTGTTCACGGCAGTGTTCACGGCAGTGTTCACGGCAGTGTTCACGGCAGTGTTCACGGCGGGTGCGGCCGCAACCTTGGCGTCGCGCTTCATGCCGGGCATGCCGGGCATGCTCGCGGCCATCACCGGTGTTGCCGCAATCGGCGAGCCGAGGGCTCCGGTCTTCTGGTGATCCACCCACTTCCCAAAGTCCCCTTCGGACACGGTGTACACGTGGAAGTGCATGTTGGCATGCGACGAGCCACAGTACTCGGTGCAGAAGCCGTTGAACACCTGATCGGCGATATCAGCGTTCGGCGTGTACCAGAGGTAGTTGGTCTTGTTCGAGATGAGATCGCGCTTGCCGCCGAGGTTCGGCGTCCAGAAGGAGTGGAGCACATCCTTTGTCTTGAGCGCGAAGTTCACCGTGCGGCCGGCCGGGATATAGAGCTCATTGGCCGTGGTAACGCCGAGTTCTGGATAGCGGAACTCCCACCACCACTGGTGGCCGATGACCTCGACCTGGAGCGAGCCGGCCGCGGCCTTGGCCTGGGTCTTGAAGATCGTCTTGACCGTTGGGATCGCGATCATCACGAGGATGAGCGCAGGGATCGCGGTCCACGTGATCTCCAGCAGCGCGTGGCCGTGGACCTGCTTCGGCGCAGGACTGTTCGGACGCTTCCGGAACTTGAAGATCGTGACGAGGAGGAGCACCTCGACGAAGACGAACACAATGGTCCCGAGCAGCAACAGTCGGTTCCACAGCGCGTCGGTCGCGGTGTTTAGGTCGGTGAGATGCGTGAACGTGGTGTTGGGGTACTGATCTCCACACGCCGCCAGCGCCAGCGCAGCCACCGCAACAACCAAGGCGGCGGGTAGTCGGCGCAAATGCTTACCGGGCATTACACAGAGTCCTTTCTGATGATGTGAGTCGGGTGTGAGGCACGGACGATGCTTCCCGACCGCTTTAAGAATATCGGGCGAGCATAGGCAGAGCAACCCAAAAGACGAGGCGGACGTCCTGTTTTCTCTGCGAGGACGTCCCCTACTTTCCTCCCGTGTAAAGAGCAACCCAGCAAAGGGTTAGCCCACCCAAGGATCAGTGGAACCCCGAAGCGCCGCCGGCCGTTTATGCGTCTAGTAACCAGGGCGAGAGTTGGTCAGCAGCACGCACGCGTTGTTCCGAGCTGAGGTGGCGGGCACCACGAACGGTCCCCACGCACTCCGTGCTTTCGCAGTGACAGTTAAAGGGCTCCGCCATGTCGCGTTCCGTGGTGTTGTAGTCGAAGGTGATCGGCTCTCCGACCCCGATTGCTCGGCGCGCCCAGGCGGCGCGATCGCGAATGCCAACTGTCGGCTCGCAGTGGTGGTTCATGTAGCGCCAGAAATAGCGCTGCACCACCTCGTCCTCACTCCGCGCGCAGTCTTGATCGAGGTGGAGCGTGGCCCCGACCTGCAGCGAGTAGCGCGTTGGGGTCGGCGTTTCGTGGCCCGTGATGTCAAAAAGGAGCGTGCCGGCCGCAATCGGCGCGGTAGCCACCAGGCGTCGGTCGGCTTGGGTCACCAGGACTTCAACAATGGGCGATTCGCACGGCAAGAGCGTCCCCGGGGAGTGGCCCGGGGACGCGGTGTCTTGCTGTTGCGGTTCGGCGCTGGACTCGTTCATGCGTGGCCTATGCGCGTCTCACGCACCGCAGCCCCCCGCACGTCCGCCGCCGCGTCCGCCGGCCGCTGGTGTGGTTGCCGGCTCCGCGGTGGGTGCCGGAGCAGCCTTGGGCCAGACATTGTCGGACGGATCACGATCCGGGAAGCGGCAGAAGGGGTCGAAGGCGACCTTCTCAATCTTGCGCCCGCCAAAATTGAGCGCGGCGGTGAAGGTGCGATCGCCCGCGAACCAGACGTCCACGGGATACGTCACAATCGCGGTGACGCTGTCGAGCATCGTGGCGTTGGCCATCGGCCTGATGGGTGCGCCCTTCGCCTCAAAGACGACCTTGAGCACGACCGGCGACGGCATCTGCCCGTCTTGGCGCACGACCACATTCGTCGTCGTGCCCTTGGTGCTGACGCTCGCGATGGAGCCGTCGACGCTCTCGGTCGTGAAGAGCCAGTAGTACCAGAACCAGCTCAGGTCCTTCTTGAGGGCCTTGTTCATGAAGAACATGTAGTCCCATGGGGACGGATGCTTGAACATCCAGGCCTTGCCCCAGTCGCTCTGCGCCTTCCACACAGCAGAATCGCCCACGACGCCGCCGAGCATGGAGAGCATCAGTGGGGTCTTGGAGTAGGTGGTGAAGCTGTAGTACTGCGGACCCGCGTAGTTCGCGTTCCACATCATCGGCGGCTCGGCTTCGTTGCCACTGGTGCGGCCGTAGCTCTGGCCCTGTCCGTCGAGCACGGGCGGCGCTTTCCGACTGTCGGCCGCCGAGAGGATGTTCATGTACTGGTTGAAGCCTTCGTCCATCCAGCCGTACCAGGTCTCGTTGTTAGAGACCGTCATGGGCCACCACTGGTGGCCAGTTTCGTGGTCGGCGGCGCCCTGGTTGGAGTTGATCACCATGGGGTACTCCATGCCGGCGCTGGGGCCGGCCTGGAGCGTCATCTGCGGGAACTGGTAGGGGAACCAGAGCCCTGAGTAGAACTCGAGCGCGTGGCGGGTGATGGGGCCTGCGTTGGCGAAGGTCGACGCGTTGCCGGGGAGGAAAAACATGTTCACGGGGATCGCTGTCTTTCCCGGGATGGTGGCACGGGTGGCGGACCAGTTGAACTTCTTGGCGGTGGCCCAGGCAAAGTCGTTGACCGTGTCGGCCACGAAGTGCCAGACCAGGCGATCACCCGCGGCGGTCGCCTTTCCGGGGCCGACTTCATCTGTCCCGATGATGGTGCGGACCTCGTCGCTCTCCAGCACGTGGCTCAGCCGCTCGCGGGCGGTGGCGGTCAGCACCTGCTCGGGATTTTGCAGGAGGCCGGTGCCGCTCACGACCCAGCCGGCGGGCACATCGATGCTGACGTCGAACTTTCCGAAGTTATTGTAAAACTCAGAGGGGCCGAGGTAGAGCTCTGGGTCCCATCCGCGGAGGTCGTCGTAGACGGCGACGCGTGGATACCACTGTGTCGGCTGGTAGAGCGTGTCCGCCCAGCGCTGGATCATGCGGTGGTTGGCGCCGGGGCCGCCGGGGATCTTGTGGCTCCACTCAACTTCCAGTGTGGCACGTCCCTTGGCGGGGATTGGGTTCACGAGCGAGATCGTGGCGCGGCTGGTGTTCATGCCGCTCGCACGGTTCTCGCTGGGAGCAGCAGCGGCTCCGCCACCACGCCCACCGCGACCACCGGCTGCAGCCGCGAGGTTCACGGGCTGGCCATTGACCGACATCTTCGTGATGACGAACCCGTCGGTGTTCTCGCTCGGCACCCAAGGCGCGAGATGCGGGCTCTGGAAGAGAAAGAGATTCTGGTCGAGTCGCATCACGATGCTCGCGAGCGAATCGGCGGTGTTGTTGCTGATCACGATCGACTCGCGCCCGGTGATGCGCGACGTGGCCGGATCGAGCTTGGCGCTAATCGTGTAGTCGGTGCGTAGCTGTGCGTAGTTCTTTCCCGGGCGTCCCGTGGAATCGCGCGTGCCGGCGGCGAAGGCCTTGCGAATGATGTTGGTGAGCGGGATGTCGCGTCGGACGGCGCGCTCGGGGAGCTTGCTGCTGCTCTGTGTCGAGAGCGGGGCGAGGACGGCGCTGCCGGCGAAGAGTGCCAGCAGGAGGGGTGTGCGGACGGTCATAAGAAGCCTCGGTGTGAAGCAGAGAAGCTAGTGCAACCCGGTGCGAATGGCGATATGGGTTCGGTTCACGGTGATCCGCAATCTCTATTTGTTGGCGTCTAGGAGCTTCTTCCGCTCCTGCCAGCTCTGCCCGTCGGTGATCCACTTCGCCGCTGGCTCTCCCTTCAGGTAGTGCCCGAACCACTGGAGGATGCGCCGCTCGTAGTCAACGGCATTTTCTTTCTTGCCGAGCCCGTGTCCTTCGCCGGGGTAGAGCAGCATGACGACTTCTTTTCCGGCACGGCGCGCATAGTTGTAGAACTCCACGCCCTGGCGCATGTCGACGGTGGGATCGTCGCCGCCGATTTCGAGCAGCAGTGACTTGGCGGGCATCACGTGGATTTTGTCGAGTGGCGAGTTCTTGACCATGGCGGCCATGTCCTCCCACGGGGCGACTTCCATGCGGAACTGCCCGGTTTCCCAGTGGTCGAACTCGGGCACGGAACTCCAGTGCATCTGGCCGGCAAAGCTGATCATGTCGCTAATGCCGGCGCCGGCGACGGCGGTGGCAAACAGGGTGCTGTGGGTCGCCAGGTAATACGCTTCGTAGCCGCCCTGTGAATGCCCCGTGTGTCCGACACGCGCCGGATCCACCAACCCGCGGGCGATAACTTTTTTCACCGCTGCTTCGACGGAATACAGCACCGACAAGCCCGGTTCGCGCGGCCGGAACACGATGTCCGGCATCAGGACGAAGTAGCCGTTCTGCGTGAAGACGTTGGCGTTGTAATAGTCGTTCTCGCGCGGCGAGATATACCGGTGCAGCCCCTGCGAAAGGAGTTCGTAGGTGTACACAATCATCGGGTACTTCTTCTTCGGGTCGTAGTTCGCCGGGTAATACAGAATCGCCTGCAGCGGCGTGCCGATGGTGCTCGTGAAGTCCATGAGCTCGGTCTTGCCCCACGCGTAGTCCTTCTGGAAGCTGTTCGTGGTCGTGATCGCCACGACATTCGACAAATCGGCTCCGGCCGTGTACAGCGACGGCGAATCGGCGAAGCTTTGTCGCGTGAACGAGTACCGGTCGGCACTGTCGGCTTTGGCTAGTCCGCCCACCGACTGATCGGCGAGGAGCAAGCGTTGCACCTCACCCGACGGCATGAGGCGCGCGTAGCCGCTCTTCTTGCTCTTGGTGCCGTAGAGTGCGAGGTACAGCGGCTTCGAGAGATCTACGCCGCGCTCGCCCGCGGCGGCGCCGAATCCGGCTCCTCCGCCGAAGATCACGAGGCGATGCTGGAGCTTTTCCGCTGACCCGTTGGTGAGTCGCACGCCGCCCGACCCGTCGAGCGCGAGCGACCACAGGTCATAGGCGCTGTTCACCAGCAACCGGGTTCCATCCTTCGTCCACGAGGGCTGGCCGATCGACGGCAACACATCGGTCGGGTGGTCATCCTCGCGGTCGACGAAATCCACGGCCTGCGCCGTCGATTTCGCGGTGAGTTTTGCCGTGAGATTCGTGCGCGCGCCGTTCGCGACATTCACCACCCAATAATCACGCCCGTCAAACCAAGCGAGGTGCGTGCCAGTGGGATTGCCGCCGAAATAATGACGGATTTTCTCCAGCGTCCGCGTTCGCGCACCCGTGGAAAGGTCAATCGTCCACACGTCTTCGTCGCGACGGCCGAACTTCTGACCAAACGGATACGGCTTGCGGTCAATCTCTGTGGCCACGCGGTCCCCTTCAAGCACCGTGACCGTCTCTGCAGGATCGCTGCCAATGCGCACCACGGTTCCATCGTTCAGGTGCCAGCTCGCGAGTGTCGTCGCCCGCAGATCGCGCGCTTCCGACGACCGCTGCTCGGGAATCACATGGACGTCGTTGGTGTGCCAGATCTCCACGTCGGAGATTTTCTCCTCGCTCTTCTTGGGCGCGTCGGCAATCACATCCCGGGCGCGGAGGCCGAGGTAGAGGGCGCTCCCGTCCTTGCTCCAGCTAGGCCGGCGATAATCCGCTACACGGAGACCGCGGGGAATCGCGCTCGCGTCGGCTTCGAGTGCGCGCAGTGTTGTGCTCGCCGATGTTACGCTCCGCCATGCAAGCACCGCGTGCGCGGTGTCGGAGAACTCTTTTTCCGCTCTGGTCCGCAGCACGGCGAGATCCGTCGACTTCGGCCGCCAGGCAAGTCCACGGTAGATCGAGGCCGACGACTCCAGCACGCGCACCGTGCTGTTGCTGCCATCAAACAGCTGCACGCTGTTGCCAGTTCCACCATCGACGGTCATGGTGAAAGCAAGCAGTGCGCGCGAATCTGCCCACGCCTGTTCGACGACGCTCGAGAAGACGAGTCGCATGCCGGTCGCGAGTTCCTGCACCACGACATCCTGCACGCGCTTCCCTTCGGCGGGATACCGCGTCATGGCAATGAAGCGCCCGTCGCCGCTGTAGGAAAACGAAGCGACGTCGCCGAGGGTGGTGGTGTCGCCGGTCGTGAGGTTGCGCACGAGGATTCCCGTGTGCACGGGCTTCTTGTCTTTCGTCAGGCGATCGCGCTCCTTTGGCGAAACGCCAACGAGATAGCTCACCCAGCGCGAATCCGCCGTGAATGACGGCGCCGATCCGTAGGGGACGACGATTGTCGTGTTGCGCATTCCACTACGGACGCGAAGCTCATTCTCCTCATTCCCACGCGAGACCCCGACGGCGATCCACTGCCCGTCCGGTGACAGTCGCGCTGCGCCCAGCGACTCCCACTTGCCGAAGTCCTTGGGGGTGACGAGAGGCTTCTTGCCCGGGTTGAGCGGAGCCGCCGTTGCGGAGCCACCGCCGGTGCGGCGCAGTTCGATCTCCGAGACGATAAATCCGAAGCCGGCCCAGCCGCCACTCGCCACGGATCGTTCGAAATACTGCCGTGCGTGCACGGTGTCGCCCTTCACGAGATAGAAGTTCCCAATCCCGAAGCTCAGGGTGGCGACTTGCACGTCGGCGGTGTCGGCAGCGGTGAAGACACGCTCAGGATCAACAAGCCCACGATACATGCGAAGTCGCGCCGCGTAGGCGTTGTCAATCGCCAGCGAGTCGGGATGGCGATCGAGCATCGCTTTCGCCTCGGCGCGCTTTCCCGCGCGCGCGAGCGACATCCAGAGCCAGTCGGTGGAGCCGGCTAGTTCGCCCGCGTCAGGCGCTTTCGGGAGCGCATGGGTGAAGGCATCTGCCGCACCACCGAAGTCGCCTTGGGCGAAGCGGACGACGCCAAGGTGGTACCAGAGTCCGTAGATCGTGGTGTCGAGCGCAATGCCGCGCGTGAGATCGGTTGTGGCGTTGTCGAACTCACGGACGGAGAGGTACCGGTGTCCGCGCCAGCGGAGCAAGAGCGCGTTGTTGGGATGCGCGGCGAGCCCTGTGGTGAAGGTCTCGATAGCCTCGCGCATCTGGCGCACCCCTGCCTGCGCGGTGCCGAGCGCAACGATCCGGTCGATATTGCGCGGGTCTGCGGCGAGCGCCTTGGTCGCAGCAACAACCGTACCGGCGGGGTCGGCTTGCGAGCGATACTCAACACCGGCCGGGGAGCGGTACTGGGCGGTGGTCGGCGCAACAGTTTGCGCAGTGAGCGGCGCCACGAGCGGAGCGACGAACGCGAGGGCGGCAATCAGCGCCGCGGAGCGATGACGGGACATGGCGGGAGCCTGACTAGAGGAGTGGAGCCCGCCTCTAAGCTACCGCTTCTCTGGCGGCTCCGCTTCTGGGTTCTTGCCGGTCGCTTGGGGTGAATCCACGCCCTTCGGTGCGTCCGTCACGTCGGTCTTTACCGCGTGCGTGAGCTTGACGCGGTTCTGGGCGATCTCCATTGCTGTGCGCAGTTGGGCCACATGTTCGCGAAGCGCCCGGATTTTTGTCGTATCGCCCCCGCCGCGTCCAACCGCAAGAATCATCGAGGTGACGATGTCTGAGATCATGCCGAACTGTCCCTTCAGCAGCCCTTGCAGCGGCACCGCTAACCGTTTCACCTGCTGCGGCGCCATCGCAATGGGGCGCTGATTCTTAACGTCGTTCGCCATCCGCTCGACGAGCGCATGAATCCCTGCGAGCGCCATCAGGCCTTCTTCGAGGGTTTGCAGCTTCTGCGTGCCGGCCCCGTCGAGCTTCACCGCGGGCACTGCTATTTCCCCCCAATCATGGTGACCGGGTTCAGCGCACTGTCCAGCGCCTCGCGCGTCATCCATTGCTTTTCGAGCACGAGCTCGTAGACGCCTCGGCCGGTAGCCAACGCCTCCTTTGCGATCTCGGTGCACCGCTCGTAGCCAATCACCGGCACGAGCGCGGTGACAATCCCGATACTCTGCTCAACAAAGTGTCGCATCCGGTCAGGATTCGCCGTGATGCCCTCAATGCATTTCTCGCGCAACACGACGCAGGCGTTCCGCATGGTCTTGATGCTGCACAGCAAGCGGTAGGCGATGACGGGTTCGAACACATTCAGCTGCAACTGCCCGGCCTCAGCGGCCATCGTGACCGTCATGTCGCAGCCAATCACATCGAAGCACACCTGATTCACCACCTCGGGAATCACGGGGTTCACTTTTCCAGGCATGATGCTCGAGCCCGGTTGCATTGGCGGCAGGTTGATCTCCCCGAATCCCGTGCGTGGACCGCTGGAG
Source organism: Gemmatimonadota bacterium (assembly GCA_026387895.1). Classification (GTDB taxonomy): domain Bacteria; phylum Gemmatimonadota; class Gemmatimonadetes; order Gemmatimonadales; family Gemmatimonadaceae; genus Fen-1231. The sequence goes on from JAPLKT010000146.1 coordinate 79,254, forward strand.
AGCAGACGCAGGTCATTGCAGATCTTGCTCAACTTCACCGCACAGCGCTTCAACACGCCTGAGAGTTGCACAAAGGATCCCGTGTCCGATGTGGCTTCCACCAGATCTGGCGCCGTGATCAGCGTCAAACCGGTGACCTCGGAGAGACGCTGGCGGACGAGTTCCGCGTAACCGTTCGGCGCGGTGATTCCAGTCCCGATGGCCGTTGCCCCCATGTTCATCTCGCGGATCAGCGCCTGCGCTTCTGAGAGCCGGTCGATGTCTTCCTGCATCGTGTGCGCGAACGCGGCGAACTCTTGGCCGAGCGTCATGGGGACCGCATCCTGCAACTGCGTGCGCCCCATCTTGAGGTACGGGGCGAACTCCTCGCCTTTCGCGAGGAATGCGCCGACCAGATCGGCCATCGCCGCTTTCAGTCCGATGATCGCGTGGTGCATCGCGAGTTTGATTGACGTCGGGTACACGTCGTTGGTGCTCTGCGAGTGATTCACATGATTGTTGGGGTGCACAGTGTCGTACGACCCGCGCGGCAGTCCCATGAGTTCGAGGGCGCGATTCGCAATCACCTCGTTGGCGTTCATGTTGGTGCTCGTGCCCGCGCCGCCCTGGATCATGTCGACGAGGAAGTGCTCGTGATGGCGCCCGTCGGCGATTTCGTGACACGCGCGAACAATCGCGTCGCAGACCTCGGGGCTAATGAGCCCGAGCTCCGCGTTGGCGTTCGCTGCGGCCTCCTTCACCTGTGCGAGCGCCACGATCAACTCGGGGAACTCGCGGAGCGGGACTCCCGTGATCGGAAAGTTCTCGATTGCACGGAGTGTCTGCACGCCGTAAAGCGCGGCGTCTGGGATTTCTCGTTCGCCGAGCAGGTCGTGTTCGAGGCGGCGGGCGCCGCCGCGGAAGCGCATGCCGCGGCCCCGACCGCTCAGCGTGGCGTCGACACTCTTCAGGCGTTCGGCAATCGCTTGCGCCGCCTTGGTGACGAGCGCTGCGTACAGGCTGGGTTGATCCCGAAGCACGGGAGCGAGCGTGGCCTTGGGAAAGAGGAGCATCGTTGTGGTCGTCACGGCGCGTGCGGACGTGCCATGCGTGGCGTCCTCGAGGAGGACCCCTTCGCCGATAATCTCGCCGGCGCCGAGGGACGCGAGCCGTTCATGGCCGACCCCGTGCTCGATAACCAGCGTACCCGTCAGGATCACGCCGAAGAATCGCCGTTCGGAACCTTCCTCGAACAAGAGCTCGTCCGGCGCGAGGGTCCGGGCTTCGGCGAGAGTGCTGAGGTTCCAGAGTTCCGATTCGGGCAGGCCGTGAAAGAAGGCCACGTTTTGCAGCAGGTCGCTGGTGTGAGAGCTGGTCATAGAGGAAAAAGCTACCGAGTGTCTCGCCGCGCGGGTAGCGAAAGGCCCCCCGGAGCGAGTAGCCTTCGGTATGCAGCTATGCGAGCCCCGCGCGTGACCGGAAGGCCGATCTCCGTCGCCCAGCGCATTTATCTCTCCGATGCGGCGCTGCAGGACTCCACGGTCGATGTATCGCGGATGGCGCTGCCACCGATTGTACGTCCCACGGCCCGCCTCTCGGTGTTGGATGTCACCGAGTTCTATGGTGATACGACGGGGGGCATCCGCACCTACCTGCGCCAGAAATCGGAGTACGTGGAGGCGCGCCCGCACCTGCGACAGGTGTTGGTGCTACCATCGCCGCGCGACCACATCGCGCAGAGTGACGGGGTCCGGAGTTACCGCCTCCAGGGCCCAAGGGTCCCGAAGCAGGCGCCCTACCGCTTTATGTTGGCCACGCGAAGCAACCGCCGGATCATGCTCCACGAGCGTCCCGATGTTGTAGAAGTTGGGAGCCCAGGGTTCGTCCCGTGGATCACGAAGCTCGCCACGCGCGGTCTGGATATTCCGCTGGTGGCCTTCTGGCACAGCAACTTCCCGCGCGTCCTCGCCCCCTTCCCGGACAGGGCGAACGCCTTCCGGCGGGCGCTCTGGGACCTGGGATGGCGGTATGCGCGGCAGATCGACAAGCAGGTGGCGATGTCGATCGTCTGCTCACGCTTCGTGGCCCACGACCTCCGCGCTGCCGGGATCGACCGCGTGGCGCACATCCCACTGGGTGTGGACCTCGCGCACTTTCATCCGGGGCGTCGCGTTCGTCGCGATGCGGTGCGGGCTCGGCTTGGACTGCCGACCGGCCCGGACAGCCCGGTCGCCGGTTTCATCGGCCGTTTCGCGCCTGAGAAAGAGATTGATCTCGCGATTCGCGCGTGGCCTGAGGTCTATCGGCGCACGGGGGCAGTGCTCGCGCTGATTGGTGCTGGTCCGATGCAGGAGAAGCTTGAAGCGCTGGCTCACGGTGCCGAATGGGTGCGGTTTCTCCCCTACCAGAGCGACCGCGAGGAGCTTGCCGATCTTTTTGCTGCGCTCGACCTGTTTGTGGCGCCGAGTTCGAACGAGACCTTTGGGCTAGCGCCACTTGAGGCGCAGGCTTCGGGGACCGCGGTGATTGCCGCGAACCGCGGGGGCATTGGCGAGCAGATCGAGGCCGGTGGGGCGGGGGGGATCTTCGAGGCCGGGAGCGTTGCCAGTTTCCAGGAGGTCGCCGTGCGCCTCTTACAGTCCGACTTGGCGGTTCTTGGCGGCAAAGGGCGCGCGTACGCAGAAGCGGACCACTCGTGGGACACGGTGTTTGATCGCATTTTCACTGTGTACGAGCAGGTGAAGCGTGACCATCGGTAAGGGCTGAGGGCACTGTGACGATCGGGAATCAGCAGCTGCTCATCACGATTCACGATGTGACGCCCGCGCTTCAGGAGCGGGTGGAGCATTTGTGGCGTCTTTGTCGTGCCCGTGGGGTCGTGCCCGGTTTGCTCGTGGTTCCCGACTGGCACGGTGGCTCCCCGATCGAGGGAGATGCCACGTTCGGCACGTGGGTTCGGGAGCGGGCGCAGGAGGGAGCCGAGATATTCCTCCACGGCGAGCGGCACGACGAAATCGGGTCGCCTCGCACATGGCGCGATGAGCGCCGCGCGTTCGGCCGCACGAATAAAGAAGGGGAGTTTCTCACGCTGGATTTCGATGCGGCATCGGCCAAGATCACGCGCGGTGTTGCGCGACTGCGGGCGATGGGGCTGGAGCCCATCGGGTTCGTTCCGCCGGCGTGGCTGGCCAAGATGGACACGCACGTGGCCTGTCGGAAGGCGGGACTCGCCGTGAGCGAGGACGACGGTACCGTGTTCGTGCACACGACCAAAACCGCCCTCGCTTCGCCGGTGGTGCGCTGGAGCGCGCGAGGGGCGTTCCGCTCGTACGGATCGGTGCTTCAGGAGCGACTGCGGTGGAAGTTGCAGCGCAGCGCCCCAGTCATGCGACTGGCGCTGCATCCCGCAGACCTCGACCATCCGGCGGTAGAACGGAGTATCGATCGCGCCTTGGAAGCCTGGCTCGGCCTTCGAGTACAGACCTTCTACCGTGCGCTGTAGCCCCTGAGGGACTCCTCTGGAGGCCCCGGACCTGTCCCGCTCGTGAGCCGCTCGCTACAATAGCGGAGTACCCCCATCCGCCTTGGAGCTCAGCCGTGCCCAACTCCCGCCGCGAATTCCTCGAGAAATCGGCTGCCCTGGCCGCCCTCGGTTTCCTCCCCCGTGAGCTTAGCGCCACCGAGTGGCTCGACGAGCGCGAGCGCGCACGACGCGCGGTGCCGACGTCGAACTTTCGCGCCCGCCCGGTGATTGTTGGCTCGGCCAACGGGTTCCACACGGATCGTCCGGCTGGCGTGAAGATCGCCTACGACAAGATCATGGCGGGGGGCGATCCGCTCGACGCCGTGATTGCCGGAGTGAATACCCAGGAACTTGACCCCACGGATCAATCCGTTGGACTTGGCGGGTTGCCCAACGAGGAAGGGGTAGTACAGCTCGACTCCAGCTGCATGCACGGCCCCACTAAGCGCGCCGGTTCGGTCGCGGGGCTCGAGGGGATTGCCACGCCGAGTCTCGTGGCGAAAGCGGTGATGGATTACACCGATCACCTGATGCTCGTTGGGGCCGATGCCAAGCGCTTCGCCCTCGCGATGGGGTTCAAGGAGCAGGATCTGCTGACGGAGAAGTCCAAGCAGGATTGGTTGCGCTGGAAAGCGAGCAAGCCGACCGGCGGCTGGACCAACGCCGACAAGCGCGCCGCGTGGCTCAAGTGGAACGCCGATCGCGGGAACCTCAAAAGCCAGCCAGAGAAGGGCGGCTTTGACGAGAACGCGGCACTCAACTGGACGCACGGCACGATCAACATGGACGCCGTGACGGCGAGCGGTGATATCGCCAGCGTCACGACCACGAGCGGGATGGCGTGGAAGATTCCCGGTCGCATCGGCGACTCGCCGATCATTGGGGCCGGGCAGTATTGCGATAACACCGTTGGCGCGGCGGGAAGCACCGGACGCGGCGAGAGCAACATCATGGTGTGCGGCGCATTCTTGGCGGTGGAGTTCATGCGGCAGGGGAAGACGCCGGAAGAGGCGCTGATGCTCGTGATGAAGCGGGTGATTGCCATGAGCGAGAAGCGTCTGCTCGACGACAACGGGCGCCCCTACTTCGATCTCGATTTCTATGCGGTGACCAAGGACGGTCGTGTGGCAGGCGCCTGCGCGTACGAGGGGAGTTCGTTCGCGACGTGCGACGAGAAGGGGCCGCGGCTGATCAAATCGGCGTATCTCTTCAAGGCGTCCGAGCGCCCCAAGCCGCGGAGCTGACATGAGCCATAGCGAGCACGAATTCGAGGAGCTCAAGCGCCGCGTCGTCACAGCGGCGCTGGCGCTAGTGTCCGTGTTCGTGGTCGCGGTGGTGGGCTACCGGATTATCGGTGGCGACCAGCACGGATGGCTCGACGCGCTATACATGTCGGTCATCATGCTCACGACCACCGGGTTGAAGGAGGTCGTGCCCACCGATTCAGTTGGCGCCCAGCTTTTCACGATGGCGATTTTGCTCTTTGGAGCGACCGCCGCGGTATACACGCTCTCGATGATCACAGCCTTCATCGTCGAGGGCAACTTGACCCAGGGATTCCGGAGACGTCGCATGCAGAAACGGATCGATGCCATGACGGGGCACTTTATCGTGTGCGGCGCCGGACAGACCGGCACCAGTGTGCTTCGTGAACTTGTACGGACACAACGCGAGTGCGTGACGATCGAGCAGCACCACGCGAACATCGTCTCACTCGAAACGGAGTTGCCCGACGTTCCAGCCCTCCACGGCGACTGCTCGGACGACGACACGTTGATTCGCGCCGGCATCCAGCGTGCCGCAGGACTCGTGGTGTGCACCGATGACGACAAGAATGCGCTGGTCACCACCGTGCTCGCGCGACAGCTGAATCCGAACATCCGCGTGATTGCTCGCGTCTCCACCGACAAAGCCTCGGCTCGGTTGAAGCAGGCGGGAGCCGATGGCGTGGTGTCGCCCGCGCAGATTGGCGGCATGCGCCTCGTGAGTGAACTCATCCGTCCGACGGTCGTGACGTTCCTCGACACGATGCTGCGCGACACGAACCGGAACCTGCGCATCGAGGAAGTCCCGGTCAGCGACGGAAGCGCACTCGCGGACCAGCCCATTGCCGCGCTGCACCTCCACGACGCGGGCGCGAGCATGCTCCTCCTGGCGATGCGGACGGCCACCGGCGAGTATCTCTTCAATCCCGCCGACAACACCATAGTTCGTGCGGGGTGTCAGCTGATCCTGATGGGCGACCCCGCGGGAGTCGCCGCGCTCAGGGAGAAGGCGACTCTGGCTTCGTGACTGCCGCACGCTGGTGGTCGTCGGCGGCAACGTTCCGTCCGCCGCCTGGGCCACCGGTGCAGGGGAGCGGAGCAACGGGCTAGATTTCTCTTCAGGGATCCCCGCCGCTCACCGCCCAACGACCATGACTGACCACCCCGCGACTCCGGACGTCCAGCGCGACGAACCGGTCGGTTACGACCCCGCTGTCGTCGAACGCACCTGGCGTGACCGCTGGCAGCAGCGCGGCACCAACCGTGCGAAGATCGCCGACGCCACGAAGCCGTACTATGCGCTGCTGATGTTTCCCTATCCGTCGGCCGAGGGGCTCCATGTGGGCAACCTCTTTGCCTTCACGGGAAACGACATCTACGCGCGCTTCCAGCGGTTGCAGGGGTTTGACGTGTTCGAGCCGTTCGGGTTCGACGCTTTCGGTATTCACTCGGAGAACTACGCGCTGAAAGTCGGCGTGCATCCCACCGAAATGATTCCGCGCAACGTCGCGAACTTCACACGTCAGGTACAGCGCGCCGGTATCATGGTGGACTGGGATCGTACGGTCGACACCACGGATCCGTCGTACTACAAGTGGACGCAGTGGGTCTTCCTGCAACTCTACAAGCAGGGGCTCGCCTTCAAGAAGAAGGCGGCGGTCAACTGGTGCCCCAACGACAAGACGGTGCTCGCCAACGAGCAAGTCGAAGGCGGCAAGTGCGAGCGCTGCGGCGCCGAAGTGGAACAGCGATTCCTCGAGCAGTGGTTCTTCCGCATCACCGACTACGCCGAGCGCCTGCTCAACAACATCGAAGGGCTCGACTGGTCGAACACGACGCGCACGGCGCAGCGCACCTGGATTGGGAAATCCGAAGGGGCGGAGCTGAAGTTCCGCGTGGTAAACCCGTTCGAAGGAGCGGGGAGCGCTGCCGTGCACGAGACGTCAGAAACGATGGCCGTGCAGGACATCACCGTCTTCACTACCCGCGCCGACACCATCTTCGGCGCCACGTACCTCGTGCTCTCGCCGGAACATCCGCTGCTCGAGGATATCACGAGCGGGGACCAGCGCGACGCGGTGGCGGCCTACCGTCAGCAGGCGTCCAAGCAGGATTTGATTACGCGCAAGACGACCAAGACCAAAACCGGCGTGTTCACGGGCGCGTACGCCGCAAACCCAGCCACTGGGGCGCTCATCCCAATCTGGACCGCCGACTACGTGCTGATGGAGTACGGCACCGGCGCCATCATGGCCGTCCCAGGGCACGACGAGCGTGATTTTGAGTTTGCGCAGGTCTTCGATCTCCCCATCGTGCGCGTGGTTGCGGGCACGGGACAAGACGGCCGCACGCCGCTCGCCGAAGCCTACACGGACGACGCCGACGCACGCCTCGTGAACAGCCAGCAGTTCAACGACCGACCTGTGGACGAGGCCAAGCGTCACGTCACCGCGTGGCTGGAGTCGAAGTTCGCCGGCAAGCCGGTCGTCAACTATCGCTTGCACGATTGGTGCATCTCGCGCCAACGCTATTGGGGGCCACCGATCCCGATCATCTACTGCGACGACTGCGGAACCGTGCCAGTCCCCGAGTCGCAGTTGCCCGTGCTGCTCCCCAACATCCCCGACTTCAAGCCGGACGACTCAGGGATATCGCCGCTCGCACGCCACGCCGAGTGGTTCCACGTGCCGTGCCCAACGTGCGGCAAGCAGGCGCGGCGCGAAACCGATGTCTCCGACACGTTTCTCGACAGCGGCTGGTACTTCCTCCGCTATCCGAGCGTTGGCCGTGACGATGTGCCGTTCGACCGCGAGACCACCAAGAAGTGGCTTCCTGTCAATTCGTACATTGGTGGCAACGAGCACGCGGTGCTGCATCTGCTCTACTCGCGCTTCCTCACGATGGTCATGAAGGACGCAGGGCATTTGGACTTCGAGGAACCGTTCACGAAGTTCCGTGCCCACGGCATGATCATTCGTGATGGCGCCAAGATGTCCAAGTCGAAGGGGAATATCGTGCACCCCGACGACTACATCGACGCGTGGGGCGCGGATACGTTCCGTACGTATCTGATGTTCCTCGGACCGTTCGAGGAGGGGGGTGATTTCCGCGACGCTGGAATCAGCGGTGTGAAGCGTTTTCTCGATCGCCTCTGGAAGTCAGTACACGCCGCCGCCATCGAGGGCGCGCCAGACGCTGTGGTCATGCGCGCGCTTCACGCGACCATCAAGAAGGTTGGCGAGGATGTGTCGAAGCTCTCGTACAACACCGCAGTTGCCGCGATGATGGAGTACATGAACGTGCTGCGGCGTGGCGAGCGCCACCCGCATCGTGACGAAGTGCTCCCCGTGGTGCAGCTCGTGGCGCCCTTTGCGCCGCATATCGCGGAAGAACTGTGGTCGGTACTCGGACACGAGCAAAGTGTGTTCGACTCCGGCTGGCCGACCTTCGATCCATCGCTGCTCGGCGGCGAAACGATTACGATTGCCGTGCAGATTGGCGGCAAGACGCGTGGAACGGTGGCGGTGGCGAAGTCCGCTACGCAGGACGACGTCTATGCCGCCGCGATGACGGATGCGTCGATTGCCAAGTTCGTGACGGGGACGCCAAAGAAAATCGTGTTCGTTCCTGGGCGTCTGCTGAGCATCGTGCTTTAGTATGCGTCCGGATTCCTACAGCGCCTTCGAAATCCACTCCCCGACGTAGTACCCAATCGCGGCGACACCGAGGCCCACGACGAACATGTCCATGCCAGAGCGAATCACGCCACGTCCGGTGAACACGCTCCGCATAGCGCCTACGAGGAAGTGACTCCCCATGGCAAGGGCGAAGCTCAGCCAGATGGCTGACGCGCCATCGAGGAAAATGAATGGAGCCACCGGAATAAACGAACCAATGGCGGTGGCCACACCGGTAATCCAGGCTTCGCGCATCGGTGAGCCTGGGTCGCCGCTGATTTTCAGTTCTTCCTGAACTTGTTCAACGAGCATGCGTTCCGGATCCGCCATCACCTCGGTCGCGAGGGCGTAGGCCTGCTCCTTCTGCATCCCCTTCATCTCGTAAATCAGGGCGAGTTCGTCGCGCTCCACTTCCGGCATCAACGCGATCTCGTCCTTCTCCATCGCAATCTCGTTGAGATACACTTCGTGCTGAGACTTCGCCGCTAAGTAGCCGCTGGACCCCATCGATAGCGAGTTCGCGACAATGCCGGCGACGCCAGCCACAATGACGGCGTGATGCTGCGCCGCGACCGTCGCGCCAATCACGCCCGCGGCGAGGCCGAAGTTCGCGGTCAGGCCGTCGTTGAAGCCGTAGACGACGTTCCGGAGCAGTCCACCGGATTCCGTCTGATGCCACGGCTCTGCGTGCTTGCCGGCCAGCTGCGCAATTTCCGCTGCATGCTCTTTGGATTCGCGCGCGAGTAACAGCGCTTCGTCGCCACCGGCCGCGCCCTTCGGCGTCGAGCGATGCATGTCGAGGTATGCTTTGACTTCGCGTCCTTCCTCGCTCAACAGCATTGGGAGCAGGAATCCAGGACCGAAGCGACGCCCAAGGAAGGCGAGCAGTCGCGTTCGTCCGGTGGGATGGAACGCGCGCAGCGTGCCGCCGTTCTGGACAATCAGATCAGCCCAAATCGTGACGTGGCGGTCCTCCACGTCGGCGAGACGGCGGAAGACGTCAGCCTTCGACGCGTCCGGCTCTAACGTCGCGAGCAGTCGGTACAAGAAGGCGGCATCCGCCTCGTCCTGCCAGTGATGCTCGAAGGCGTGCAGGTCCGCCGATTTCAGAGAGGCACTCATACAGAGAATATGGCGCACCGGCCGATCCGGTGGCGGCTACGCGTGGAGGAAAACGCCGAGATCGCGCTGACGTTGCTAGAACTCAATCTGTGTCCCAAGCTCCACGACGCGGTTCGCCGGTAACTTGAAAAACTCTGCGGCACTCCGCGCATTCTTGGACATCACGGTAAAGAGGCGTTTGCGCCATATATTCATGGTCAATCCACCCTTTTTCCATGCGATGTCGCGCGGGATAAGAAGCTCGCGCCCGAGATAGTAACTCGTGTCGAGCGTCCGGGTTTTCACTCCCTGGCGACGCAGCAGCTCCATGACCTCGTTCACATCCGGCGATTCCATGAAACCATAGCGCGCGACGGCGCGCACGAACCCAGCGTCGAGCATGGCGAACTCGACGCGCTCATCATTGTTCACTTCGGGGACTTCTTCTGTGACAATCGAGAGGAGAATCACCTGCTTGTGGAGCACCTTATTGTGCTTGAGATGATGCAGCAGCACCACCGGCGCCCCGCCCGACTCGGAGGTCATAAACACCGCGGTCCCGGGGACGCGCGGAATGTTTCCAGTCGCGACGCTCTTGAGGAACGAGTCCAGTGGCATGGTGATTTCCTGTAACCGCTCGCGCAGGATCGCCCGCCCACGCTTCCAGGTCGTCATGAGTAGGAAGAGCGTCATTGCGATCACAAGCGGAACCCACCCACCGTGCCCAATCTTCAAAGCGTTGGAGCCGAGGAAGGCCAAATCCATGGCGAGGAACGCCACCGTGAGCGACACGGCCTGCCACAGGGGCCAGTTCCAGCGCGCCGCTGCAACCACCAGGAAGAGCAGTGTCGTGATCGCCATCGTCCCCGTCACGGCGATTCCATACGCCGCACCCAGCGCGCTCGAGTTCTTGAACCCGAGCACCACCAGCACGCAGCTCACCATCAGCGCATTGTTGATCTCGGGAATGTAGATCTGCCCGGCTTCCTGTTTCGACGTATGGACGATCGTCATGCGCGGGCTGTAGCCGAGCTGGATACATTGCTGCGTCAGCGAAAATGCACCCGAGATCAACGCTTGACTCGCAATAATCGCGGCCACCGTCGCAATCGCGATGAGCGGATACAGCATGGCGCGCGGCGCCAAGAGGTAAAACGGGTTTTCCACCGCCGATGGCACGCGCATCACAAGCGCGCCCTGCCCGAAATAGTTCAACAGCAGGCACGGGAACACGAACCAGAACCACGCGAGCCGAATCGGCTTCTTTCCGAAGTGCCCCATGTCCGCGTACAGCGCCTCAGCGCCAGTCACGGCGAGCACGACGGCGCCCAAGAGCACGAAGGCCGCCCATCCCTTGTGCATCAGGAACGTGATCGCGTACATCGGGTTCACGGCAGCGAGAATCTCCGGCGAGCGCATCACCTCGTGCAGTCCAGTGGCCGCAATCACGGAGAACCAGATCAGCATCAACGGGCCGAAGAACGCACCCACCTTCGCCGTTCCAAACTTCTGCATAAAGAACAGCCCGAAGAGCACAACGATCGAGACCGGGATAATGACGCTTTCGAAATTCGGCGAGACGATCATAAGCCCTTCCATCGCACCCAGCACCGAGATGGCCGGGGTGATGACGCCGTCACCGTAGAGGAGCGCGGCGCCAAAGAGGCCGAGCACAATCAGGAAAAAGCGACGATGCTTGCGGGTGGTATCCCTGCCGATGATAAGTGCCAGCATGGCGAGGATTCCTCCCTCGCCTCGGTTGTCCGCGCGCATGACGAAGACGATGTACTTGAGACTCACCACAAGCATCAGCGCCCAGACAATCAGCGACAGGACGCCGTAGACGTTTTCCGCCGACGGCGTGAGCCCGTATTCTGGTTTGAAGCACTCGCGGAACGCGTAGAGCGGGCTTGTCCCGATGTCTCCGTACACAACCCCGAGTGCCGTCAGGGTGAGGACCGCCAGTCGGCGGCCCGTCGGATTCGACTCGACATGCTCGCGCTGGCGCGGGATCGGACGCATCGCGGTCACGCCAGTCGATGGCGTGCCAAGCTGCGCGGTATCGTGTGTTAAGGGAGGTTCGGACGGCATAGGGTGCGAAAACGGGTCGCGGACAATCCGCGACCCGTACTCGAAATGTAGTGGTCTCCCTTGAGGAGTCCAGCGACCGTGGTCGGCCTTGGCTTACTGCCGGGCGACCAAGGCGTCCAAGTCGCTTGCCGCCCGCCGTAAAATGGCGACCGCTTCGTCGACCAGGGGGGAATCGGCGGTGCGATGCATGGTGAGGTGCACGTAACTCCGGCCAAGGGTGGCCATCGCTTCGTGAGCGGGGCGCATCTGCTCCCCAAAGATCGACGCCCCGAGTTGCCCTAGGCGCTCCAAGACCTCGTCGACGGTGCTGCGGTTTTCCGCGAGGTACGCTCGCCCCGCGTCCGTGATAGCATAGACCTTCTTGCCGCTCTCCTCCGGCGCAACCGAGGCATAGCCCATGTCCTCGAGCAAGGTCAGCGTCGGGTACACAGTGCCCGGGCTCGGGGAGTAGCGGCCACCCGAGCGTTCCTCGAGCGCCTTGATGATCTCGTAGCCGTGGCGTGGCTTCTCGGCCAAGAGCTGCAGAATGACGAACTTGAGGTCACCCTGCTCGAACATTCGTCCGCCTCGCTGGCCTCCGCGGCGGGGTCCGAATCCGAACCAGAACGGCCCTGAACCGGCGTCCCCCTTCCAGTCCCATCCACGTCCCGCGCCTTGGCGCTCGCTGGGTCCACGCTCTCGATTCCACATGACAATTTCTCCTTTAAGACATATCGGACGTTATATCACGATATATCGTTCGTCAAGGTGGTGTCGGTGCCAGTGGCGGTCGCCTGAACGCGACAGGATATTCAAAATGTACGTAACCTTGGGCGCAGCCCCACGCACGCCCCACGCACGCAGCCTTAGGTCCCTAGCGCGCCAATGTTCGAAGTCCTGCTCGAATCGCGCGGCATTCATGCGCCGCGTCCCGCCATGTCCACCGCCCTGAGCGTTGCGACGCATGCCGCGCTGCTCATGGCGTCGGTCCCGGGCGCGCATTTTCTCTTCGATCATGGCCAGTCACCACGCGAGCTCAAGTTGCTCACCGAATCGGTGCGCTATCTCCTTCCGCCGGAGCGACAAGCGGCCGCCTATTCCGACCGCCTGCGTTTTGCCACGGCGTCCGGCGGTTCAACAGCCGCCGGCATCATCGAAGACCGTACGCGCACCGTCTCCGATAACGGACTTGTCGGCACGAGCGCCCCAGGACACAACACCGCGGATGAGGCCAGCGAGGCACCAGCGGCGACTCCGTCGCGGTCCACCGAGGCGTTCACCGTGGTGGAAGTCGACAGCGCCGCTGTCCGCGACCCGGAGTCTGCCGCTCCGGACTATCCAAAGACGCTGCTCGCGCAGGGAATCGAAGGCTATGCCGCGATGCGTTTCGTCGTGGATTCCACTGGACACATCGAGATGAACACCGTCCATGTGGTCGACGCCACGCACAACGACTTTGTGCAGGCGGTGCGTGACGTCATGCCGCGGATGCACTTCCGTCCCGCGCGCATCGGGCAGACGGCGGTTCGCCAGTTGGCGGAGCAGCTGTTCAAGTTCGAGACGAAGGTGGCGCCGTCCACTGCTGCGTCGAGCAAGAAACCACGCGACGACGACCCCGCCTCGTAACGATCTCTGCACAAGAAAAAGCGCCGCGGGAGATTCACTCTCCCACGGCGCTTTTTGATTGTCTGCCAGCGCAGCGCGCTCTACTCGTAGCGCAGCGCGCTCTACTCGTAGCGCAGCGCGCTCTACTCGTAGCGCAGCGCGCTCTACTCGTAGCGCAG
>JAPLKT010000127.1 GCA_026387895.1 Gemmatimonadota bacterium
CCGGTCAACGTCTGACGACGCTGATAATCCGCAGGCACCAGATGCGCGTTCGTGTTCGTGATCTCAATGAAATAGCCGAACACGCGATTATAGCCGACCTTGAGCGACGCGATTCCCGTGCGCTCACGCTCCGCCGTTTGCATCGCCGCAATCGCATCCTTTCCGCCCGTGGCGATGGCGCGCAGTTCGTCCAAACTGGCGTCGACGCCAGCGGCGATAGTCTCGCCTTCGCCAACACTCGTCCCGGGCCGCTCGACCAACACCCGCTGGATCTCCGTCGCGAGATCAACACACGAGTCCCACGCGGCAACAATCTCGGCGAGCGCTCCTGCTGGCTTCGTGCGCTGCAAGGCGCGCTCAACGTCTGGCAATCGCCCGAGTGAATCGCCTAGCGCACGAAGGTCGCGCGGATTCGCGCGGCCCGCCGCTGCCTTCCCTGCAAGTCGCTCCACATCGCGGACGCCGTCGAGGGCGGTACGCAACGCGGTGCGGGCGAGGGCGTCGGAGACCAACCCAGCAACGGCATCGAGACGTGCGGTAATCGCGACCACATCCGTCAGCGGCGCCAAAATCCACTGGCGCAACATGCGCGCACCCATCGGCGTCTGTGTACGATCCAGCACACCCAGCAGCGTGCCGGATTGGTCACCGCCACGCAACGACTCCACCAACTCCAAGTTGCGCCGCGTCATGTCGTCCAGCGGCATCACACCACCGGGCCGCTCAATAATGGGCCGCGCGAGGTGTGGAATCCCAGCGGGCTGCAGCTCGCGCAGATAGCGCATCAATGCACCAGCAGCACCAACAGCGGCCACATCCACGGCGCCAATGCCAAAGCCCTCGAGCGAGCGCACCGCAAAGTGCTCCGCTAACGCTTGCTCCGCGAGCGCGGACTCAAACTCCCAGCCCTCGCGCTCGGTTGTCAGCACATCAAGCCCGCGCGCAAGCAGTGCACTCTCGTTGTTTCCGGCCGGCGTGATCACCTCACGCGGCGATATGCGCGCAAGCGCTGCCGGCGCATCACCGGAGCGTGCCGTCACCAAGCGAAGTTCGCCCGTGGACACATCGACCGCCGCAATGCCGATCAACTCTCCAACAACCTGCATGGCGCAGAGAAAATTGTTCCGCGCGCCATCAAGGAGATCATCACTGAACGCCGCGCCAGGGGTAATCGTCTCGACGACTTCGCGCCGCACGATGCCCTTCGCCAGCTTGGGATCTTCCACCTGTTCACATATGGCGACGCGGAACCCCTGCTGCACGAGTCGGCGCAGATATTCATTCGCCGCCTTGACCGGAACACCGGCCAGCGGCACCGCGTTCGCGCCGCCATTATTGCGCGCGGTCAACGTCAATCCGAGCACACGCGACGCGACTTCGGCGTCCTCGTAAAACATCTCGTAAAAATCACCCATCCGAAAAAACAGGATGGCGTGTTGATGCCGCGCCTTGATGTCGCGGTACTGCTGCATGAGCGGCGTGGCTTCTTTGCTCACAGCTTCTGCGTCTCAGTGACAGTTGCCGTGATCTGCAAGGTCTGCAGTTTGTTCGCAAGCGACGCCGCTTGCCGTTTTCCACCCGCCGAGAGTGCGAGGACGAGCGACACGAGCACCTGCTCTTCGGTTGACACCTTGGAGTCCTTGAGCGCACGATCTGCCGCAAGGAGCATCTGGAGGGCTTGATCGATGTCGGCTGCGTTCCACTTGGGCATCGCCCGAACCCACACCTTCACCGCCTCGCCCCACGGGCGCGCGGTGATCGATGACGGATTCGCCTTGAGGAGCCCAAACAGTTCACTCTCGAGCCGGCCCTGCGCCACGCCACGATCCTTGGCGGCTATCGCCCAGCCGATCGCGAGAATCTGCGTGGTGAGTGCCATGACGATCGACACACCGGTGGTTTTGGGCTGCAGAAGAATTGGCGCAATGAGCCGAATGCCGCGCGTGCCGTCACGCTGCGCAACCGCATCGAGCAAATCAGCGAGCGTCTCTCCCGCTTTGACGCCCACGATCGCGGCAATCGCCGCGTCATTGATCTCGGCGCCATTGGTGTAGTTGCGCAGCTTGTCGAGTTCGCCAGCCATGAGGGCGAGATCGTTCCCCGCCGCGCTGCACAGCAGTTCCGCTGCCGAGGGGGTGATCGTGACGTCCAGTTGCCCCGCGCGATGCGCGACCCATTTGACGAGGGCGTCTGCGCTGAGCGTATCGAACGGCACCGACACCAGCTTGGCGTTGAGGTCAGCGTCCGCCTTCGCACCAGCTGGCGAGACCAAGAGCAAGATCGTATCTGATGCTGGCCGATCGAGATATTTGAGCAGAATGCCGCGCGCGTCTTTTTTGAGCGACGGCACATCGCGCACCACCATGACGCGTCGTTCGGCCATCATCGGCATCGCTTCGAGTGCTGTCGCCAGCGCCCGCGCGTCTACTTCGCCGCCGCGGCGCGTCTCAAGATTGAAGTCGCGGGTGGCCGGGTCCGTGGCGCGAGCGATCACGTCGCGGATCCAGTTGTCCTTGAGAAAGTCCTCGTCCCCATGAAAATGATACGCCGGCTCGAACGCCCCACTTTTCAGGGCTGTTTTGAGGGCACTTAGGGGGGAGGGAGCCATGCTCTGAATATACCATCTCTCGCTCTTGTACGAGCCGAGCGTGGAGGCGTGCGCGGAAGCCCCGCGAGGGGCGAATGCGGGGAAGATTCTGGACAAGGAAAAGCCCGCGACGGAGGGCCACGTCTCGGGCGGCGCACAAACTACAGGTCATGATATGCGAAAGGACGGCCGCCAGGTCGGGCGCCGTCAGCTCGTGATCTACATATGCGCGGTGCTGCTCTCGAAAAGTTCGGCAGTCCATCTGGCAGGGGTTGATCGTCACGGTACCCCGGGTGTCGCATTCAGGTTCCCGCCCCCACGACCCCCCTACCAGATGGCCCCCATTATTCCTGCCGAACGAGAGTCCCTCTTTTCCAAACTTCCTAGCGCTGCCAGCAGTCCCCCAACCCCAGCAGTTGTCTCCCCCCTACACCCACACCTGCAGTTAGCGAAGCGACGGTTCAATAATCTCCGCAAAGGAGTTTCGCGCCCGGTTCAAGCGCGACTTCACGGTGCCAAGATTGCAATGCGTGATCTCGCTGATCTCCTCGTACGAACGCCCTTCCAGTTCACGAAGGACGAACACTTCACGGTGGTGCTCCGGCAGAGCAGCCACCGATTCTTCGACCATCTGCCGCACATGACGCTTGCGGAACTGGTCGTCCGGACGCGCGGTCGGATCTTCAAACTCCAACGGCCGCTCCTCGTCCTCCCACCCCTGCGTGATCGACGTGAACAACACCAACGGATTGCGCGAGCGGTTCCGCAGTTCGTTCTTCGCCAGGTTCGACGCGATCGTGTAGATCCAGGTCGAGAACTTCTTCGACCGATCGAAGCGCGCCAAATGGCGATGCACGCGGATAAATGCTTCCTGCACCAAATCCTCGGCGCGTTCCCGATCCGTGACGATGCGGTAGACGAAGTTCAGCAACCTCCCCTGGTAGCGCTCGACAATCGCGTCGAAGGCACGGGTATCACCGGCCAGATAGCACTTCACTAGATCGTGATCCGTGAGCGCCTGCAGTTCGGCCATCGGCCGGAAGGCTGGCTGAAAACTGGTCTCGGACTTGAGCGCGGCAGCGTGGGCCATGGCGACTGACTCCTCTGGATTGGGACAGTGTCTCTGCCCCCCTCAAGAGCATATGCCGTGCCACGCGGTGTGATTCTGTAATCTGTTGCTATATAACGTTTTAGCTTTTCACATCCGCGCCATAATCGTCCAATAAATAAGAATGGGTGTCCTAAAATTAGGACACCCCACCGACCTGCAGTCCGCCGCCCGTCCCCTTACCTGCCCATCCGGAACCCCGCCACAAAGAGAATCCCCACCAAAGTCTTCGCGTCAATAATCTCTCCGCGCTCAATCATCTGCAGCACCTCGGAAAGCGGCTTGGCCGAAACCTCAATAAACTCGTCCGCCTCGCGCGCCGATTCTCCCACGCTCAGCCCCGTGGCCATGAAGATATGGATCTTCTCGTCGGTGAATCCCGGCGTGGTCAGAAAGCCGGTCAACGGAATCATCGCCGTTGCGGTGCAGCCGGTCTCCTCGCGAAGCTCACGGTGCGCGCACGCGATCGGCGCCTCGCCAGCATCGAGCCGGCCCGCGGGGATTTCCCACAAATACCCACCGGCCGCGTAGCGATACTGCCGGATCAACAAAATCTGCGGATCCGCCCCAGTGGGATCACTGAGGAACGGCACAACCGCCGCCGCGCCGGAGTGATGAATCATGTCCATCTCGCGCACACTTCCGTCCGGCAAGCGCACGGTGTCGACATCCAACGAAATCACACGCCCGGTGTGCACATGTCGGCTCGACACTTTGCCGGGCTCCACGTCGCCTCCCTCCACCGGACCACTCACCAAGCGCGACTTGCCCTCACGCATCTGCCGCGGGCTCCACCACATCGAGCGGGCCAATCCCCAATGCATCCAATGGCGCACGAATCGCTTCGCGATCACCAACCGCGAGTACCAGCAACTCCTCGGGATGCAAATGCTGTTCGGCCGCGCGACGCACCGACTCGGCCGTCACCCCGCGCACCCGCTGGCGATACGTCGTGTAGTAATCATCTGGCAACCCGTACGACGAAGC
>JAPLKT010000136.1 GCA_026387895.1 Gemmatimonadota bacterium
ATCTGGGTGACGGCAGAGAAGCAGGGGGTGCGCACGGCGCCGTTCTTGTGGCCCGGCAGTGAGGCGCCAATCGGTGGGATTCGTCCGCACTGGTGGGTGAAGTTCAATGGCACCATGCCGTACGCCGATCGTGTGCGAAAAGTGTTGGAGTTCCTCGACATGCCCGCCGACAGTGCGCCGCGTCTTGTGACGGCGTACTTCCAGGCTACGGACGATGCGGGGCATAACTACGGCCCGATGAGCGTGCAGAATGATTCCGCTATCGCGCGCGCAGATTCCGCGATCGGCGCGATCATGGATGGCATCGCCGCGCGGAAGTTTGGCGACCAGGTGAATCTGATTGTGGTGGCCGATCACGGGATGGCCGCGGTGAGCACCGAGCGGCAGATCTATTTGGACGACTACATCACGATGAGTGATGTGGAGGTCGTCGACTGGACTCCGGTCGGCGCGCTCGCGCCACTGAACGGCAAACTCGAGCCGGTGTACGCAGCGCTCAAGGACAAGCACCCGCATCTGCAGGTGTTCAAGAAAAGCGAGGTGCCGGCGCGTTTTCACTTCAACGCGCACAAGCATATCTCGCCGATCGTGTTGATTGCCGACGAAGGGTGGAGCATCACCACGCATGCGCGCGCGGTGAACGCACCGCGCAGCGCAAATGGCGGCGCGCATGGGTACGACAATCAGTTGTTGAGTATGGGCGCGCTTTTCGTGGCGTCAGGGCCCGCGTTCAAGAGCGGGGTGGTGGTGCCTCCGTTCCAGAACGTGCATGTCTACTCGCTGCTTGCGAAGCTGCTCGGCGTTACACCGGCCAAGACGGACGGATCCGTGGATTCGGTGCGGGTGTTATTGCGCCCGTGAGCGACGGTTCGCCGCTCGCGACCAACCGCTGCCTTAGAACTCCCGCCGCTTCATCTCTTTGAAGAACTTGTCGCGGTCGAGATCGTTGTCATCCACGACGCGCGCCGGAGCCGTCTTGTCATAGGTCTTGCCGAAATCTGTCTTCGGCTTGGGCTGACTGGGGAGCTTCTTAACCAGTGCGGCAATCTTCTTATCGTCGTTCGCCATGATTCTCCCGTGGGTCTAATGGCCGTCCTTGAATCTACGCGAAATCAGCGTCAAGTGCTCAGGAGGCACGCGACCCCCGGGGAACCCCTGACGGCGGGCTCATCTCGGATGGTCACATCCCGCTGACCATCGCTTGCCCTCCGGAGTTCGCGCGCTGACATTCCAGCACTCCAAGCGCCACCGATTTCGCGAGGTTCGATGCGCATCCGCACCACTCCCCCAGCCGCGTCGTCGCCGACCGGAACCGATCGCTTCATAGTCGCCGCACTCGGCGTGGGGGCGCTGGCCTGCGTCCTGATGCTGCTCCCGTATCGGTCGTTCGACCTCGACCGATTTTTGGTGCCAAAGGAACTGCTGCTACACATGACGGTGCTTCTCACGGGCGCGGTGGTTCTGTGGCGTGATCGTCGTGTGAGTGAGCTTCAGTTGGATGCGGTCGCTTGGCTTTGGATTGCATACCTCGCGCTGACGTTGCTCTCTGTGGCCTTCGCGCAAAACGGCTGGCTCGCCTGGCGGGCGAGCACCCTGACTATCAGTGCCGCGGTGGCCTTTGTAGTGGGGCGCTCGCTCCAGCGTGCGGGGCTCAGCGGTGCCGTGGCGCGGGTGCTCGCCGCGGTTGTGACGGCGGGCGCAATCACCGCGCTGCTGCAAGCGTATGGCGTGAAGATGGAATGGGCTGCGATGAGTCGCGCTCCGGGCGGCACGTTTGGGAATCGTAATTTCATGGCGCATCTCACGGCGGCGGGTATACCGCTCCTTCTCTATTGCATTGCCACAGCGCGCGGGTGGATCGCGTCGGTGCTCTGGTCGGCTGCACTGCTCATATGCACGGGGGCGTTGGTGCTCTCACGGACGCGCGCCTCGTGGCTGGCACTGATGGCGTGGGGAGCGGTGGCGTTCGTGCTGCTGGTGCGCGGGCCATCGATCTTCGATGTGCCAGGCGCGAAACTCCGCGCCTCGGTCGCGCTGACCGCACTGATTGCGGGTGTGGTCGGCGCTCTGCTGATTCCAAACCGACTCGAGTGGAAGAGTGACAATCCCTATCTCGAGAGTGTGACGGGGGTCGTGAACTACAAAGAGGGCTCAGGTGCGGGCCGTCTGCGTCAATACCAGAACTCGGCGCGCATGGCGCTGGCGCATCC
The DNA here is from genome assembly GCA_026387895.1 of Gemmatimonadota bacterium. GTDB lineage: Bacteria > Gemmatimonadota > Gemmatimonadetes > Gemmatimonadales > Gemmatimonadaceae > Fen-1231. The sequence continues at coordinate 2,211 of JAPLKT010000136.1, forward strand.
GCTTGGTGTGGGTGCAGGGAACTGGCCGGTGTTGTATTCGACATTTGCCCCCGAGGGCGATCCGAGTATAAGCGAGACCACAGGGATGACCGCGAACCCGTGGCCGAGTAGCGATTGGATAGCGACGCTGTCGGAGCGCGGGGTGCTGGGACTCGCGGCGTGGGGGGCGCTGGTGGCGCTGTTGCTGCTCACGGCGTGGCGTGTGCGCTACGCGAGTGCGCGCACGGCAACCGAACGACTCGCAGCGATCGCCGGAGCGAGTGTGCTGGTGATTGCGTCGATTGAAGGTGCCTTTGACGCGGTGTTGTTATTGCCGGTGAATGCTTTGGTGGTGATGTCGGTGGCCGGCGCGATGATTCCGGTGGGCGCTGTGGCGGGGCCGTGGCGCGGACGTATTGCGATCGGCGCGGGAATGCGAACCGTGGGAACCGTGTTGGTCGTATTGCTGATGGGGAGCGCGGTGGTGCAGAGCGCATGGCGCATTGATGCAATGCGCGTCTACAACGCCGGCGCGTTCGAGGCGGCGGTGGCGCGCGATCCGGGGAACTTCAGGATTCGCGTGCGCGCCGCCGAGATGTATATCGCGCGCGGCGACTGCAAACGTGCGCGTCCGCATGCGGCGGCGGCGAAGGGGCTGTTTCCGAGTTCGCCAGCGGCGGGGCGGGCTGTAGCCGCGTGCAGAGTGTGGGAGCGCTCGCGGTGAGCGTGGCGTTTCCTATCTACTGACCCGCTGCAACTCCTCCAACACCCCCGCCAACCGCACACTTTCTGCGCGCCCAAACACCGGCGTGGCAGTTCCTGCCACAACCTCCGCAAAGTGCTGCACGAGCTCGGCAAAGGCATCCGCCCCCGCACATGCAATTCGTTCTACCGTCCCATCCCTCCGCTCCACGCACAGCTCGCTCGTGTCCAGCGCGCCCGGCGCGTGCGCTCCTGGGAGTGTGAGCACCGCTTCGCTCGTCGTGAGCGCCATCGTGCGGTGCGACGGTGCGTCGAACGACACGTGGAACGACGACCCGAATCCACGGCCCCAGTCGATCCAGCCGGTCATGGTGGTGTCGACCTGCTCGCTGTTGCGCACCGCAGTTGCCGCGACACGCACGGGATCACGCCCCGCCATCAGCATGAACGGGGCAATGCAGTAGATCCCGACGTCGAACAACGCTCCAGCGCCACGGCGGTCGAGTCGATGATCACCACTCGACAGATCCATCGGCCAACTAAATGCAGAGTGCCCAGACTGCGGGGCGCCGACCTCCCCTGATGCGACCAGCGAAAGCACGCGATGCGCGCGCGGATGATGCGGCCACATATACGCCTCGAGGACAACACGTCCCGCGGCCTCGGCGTGATCAAACACTACGATTGTGTCAGCGACTGAGAGCGTGAGGGGCTTTTCGCAGAGCACGTGCTTCCCCGCATCCAATGCGCGATGCGTCCACTCTGCATGCAGGTGATTCGGCAGCGGGTTGTACACCGCGTCAATATCAGATCGCGCGAGCATGGCGTCGTACGCGGCGAATGAATCACCGGCGCGACTCGCCTCCGCCACAATCGTCTGCCCTGACGCGAGCATCGCGGGCTTGAGACTCTTGTGATAGATCCGGCTGGATGCGCCGAGTACTCCCCAGCGTAATGGCATGCGCGCCCCGTGTGCGAACCGCGGTCAGGAGTGGGTGTTTCAGGAGCCTGTAGGGAAGTATGGCGGCTCGCGACCTTTACGCCAGCCGCTCCGCGCGCTTCATTAGGGCGTTCGCTTCCCACCCCCCGACCCCGATTTCTATGACCATCTACGGCACCGCCCTGCTCGCTGCCTGTCATATCCTTGGCATTGTGCTCGGGGAGCTCCTCGGGCGCGCGCTGGGCGTCAAAACCAACGTTGGCGGGGTCGGCATCGCCATGCTCCTCCTGATCGCGGCCCGGTACCATGGGCATACGCGCGGGTGGCTCGCTGCCAAGAGTGAGGACGGCGTCAACTACTGGGCGGCGCTGTACATCCCAGTCGTGATTGCGATGGCCATGCAGCAGAATGTGCTCAAGGCCATCAGTGGCGGCCCAATGGCGCTGCTCGCGGCAGTGCTGACGGTGGCCGCATGCACCCTGTGCATCTCGGTGATCAATCGGCGTGAAGTGATCGGGTCAGGCGACGAGTCTCCCAACGCGACGAGGAGCTGAACCGATGGACACCCTCCTCCAGAAAATCGCCACCGACAACGGACTCATTTTGTCTTTTGCGGTGATCGGGCTGGTTGTGCTCTGCTCGGGCTACATCTCGCGTTGGCTCACGATGGGCCGGATTCAGGGATCAGCGATTGCGATCCTTATTGGCCTCGCACTCGCCTACGTCGGCGGACGCATGACCGGTGGGAGCAAAGGACTCGCTGATGTGACTTACTTCAGCGGCATTGCCCTGATGGGTGGGAACATGCTCCGCGATTTCGCGATCGTCGCGACGGCCTTTGAAGTGCACCCCGCCGAAGCCAAGCGCGCCGGCGGAATCGGCGTGATTGCGCTGATGATTGGAACGGTGCTCCCGTTCGTGATTGGCGTGTCCGTTGCCTGGGCCTTTGGGTATCGCGACGCCGTCAGTCTCACGACGATTGGCGCGGGCGCGATCACCTACATCGTCGGACCAGTCACCGGTACGGCAATCGGTGCGACCCCGGAAGTCATTACCCTCAGCATCGCGGCGGGCGTGTTCAAGGCGATTCTCGTGATGGTGATGACGCCAATGCTCGCCGACTTTATGCGTCTCAAGACACCGCGTTCCGCCATGGTCTTTGGCGGACTCGCGGGAACGGTCAGTGGCGTCTCTGCGGGCCTCGCGGCCACTGACCGGAAGTTGGTGCCGTACGGCGCACTGGTCGCCACCTTCCATACCGGGATCGGCTGTCTGCTGGCGCCGTCGTTGCTCTACTTTGCGGTGCGCGCGCTGGTCTGAGCGGGATGGACCTTACGGCGCCTTCACCACCGGCCGCGGGTACGCTGACTCCAGCGCCTTCAGATACTCGGAGAACAGCGCCTTTGTTGTATCCAACTCGCGCTTGACCGCGGCGCGATAGTCGGCGTGCGTGGCAAAGTCGTAGAGCAGGGCAGCCATGGCCTGCGCGTCCACCACACCGATCGCGCTCAGGGCGTCGGCTTCCATCTCATAGGTGTGGAACCCGCCGCTCGAGGTGTACGCCGAGAAGCCGGTGCCCGGGATGTCGCGTGAGACGGTGCCGGTCTCCTCGAATCCCTGCGGCTTGCCGCGCTCTTCCTGCACATGTGTGCCGCCGAACTTCTTGATGTAGGCAAAGGCCACTTCGTTCAGCGTGGATTCAGCAATGCCGTCGCGCATGCTGCCGTAGGGCTCGATCTTCACCTGCGTGCCGGTGGCGAGCGCGGCGGCACGAGCGGCGTTGTCGACCATCTCACGCACCTGCGCGAGATACACTTGGTCCGGATAGCGGATATAAAAATCGGCGACGGCGAGGTCCGGTACCACGTTCGGTGCCTTTCCACCTTCCGTGATAATCCCCTGCACACGGGTCTCGGGGCGCATATTGCGCCGCATCGCGTCGACATTGTTGAACAGATGGATCACCGCGGTGAGTGCATCGCGTCCTTCCCACGGGGTCATCTGATGCGCGGGGGCACCGGAGAACGTGTACTTCACCCCGTCGATGTTCAGGCAGCAGGAGCCGAACCCTGACGCGGCACGCTGGCTCGCGGTGCTGGAGTGCGAGCGCACGATGATATCGGCGCCGTCAAACACATGCGCTTCGTGCATGACCGTCTTGGCCGGCGGGGGCATCATCTCTTCGGCCGGGGTGCCATAAATCGTCACCGTCCCTGGCGTCTTGCTGCGCGTCAGGAACTCTGCGACTGCGATTCCAGCCGCTATTCCCGTTGGGCCCTGGGCGCTGTGTTGATCGCCGTGGAAATTCCCCTTGGTGCCGCGAAGGGCGTCGTATTCCACAATGACGCCGAGGTTCGGGCCTGGGGTGCCATTGTGATAGGTGGCCACGAAGGCCGTCGCGAGGCCGCCGACTCCGATCTTGATGTCGAAGCCGTGGGCCTTGAGGTAGTCGGTGAGAATCCGCACCGAGCGTGTTTCGGTGAAGCCGATTTCCGGGTGCTTGGTGATGTCGTCGGCCATCGCGAGGAGCTCGGTGTCCATGAGCTGCTTGGCGCGGGCGGCGATTGCGTCGCGCACCGGGTTGGCCGCGGTGAGCTGGCTGACCAGCGCAGGAATGGCGAGCGACTGCTGGAGCGCCCCCATCTTCTTGACAACCTCTGCGGCTGCGGCACGCTCGGCGGCGGTCTCCTGCGCGCCCAGTGTGGCCAGGCAGACGACAGGGAGTGCGAGCAGGGTCGCGAGGGCGCGGCGGGGGCGGGAAAGGCGGGTCATCAGGAGGCTCCGGATCGAGTGGTCGCGTGAAAGGTGTTCGCTGTTGGCGGTTTGGGGAACCTCCGGGCGAGGGAGCCCTCGTGGTGTAGCGTAGGAGTGCTTGCGACCGTGCCACCCGTGCGACACTTTCTGGGGATGAAAACATCCTCTCTCTTGCGAGCCGTCCGGAGTATTGCAGCCGGCATCGCCCTTGTTGCGGCACTCCCGAATCTTGCGCACGCCACCTGGTCGGTCATTGCGGTGGACATGGCAACGGGCCGCATCGTGATCGCGTCAGCGACCTGCGTGAACAACAACGATCGCTTTCTCATGGGCGTTCAGGCAGTAGTCATCCCTGGACTTGGCGTTGCCGCCTGTCAGGCCGGCGTCGACGGCACGCATGCCAACCAGATGCTGGTGTTTGAGGAGCTCAAGAAGGGGACAGACCCCAAGCGCATTATTGAGCTGCTCAGTGCCGACCCCGCGTACCAGTCGCGGCAGTTTGGCATTGTCGATCTCAAGGGGCGCATGGCCGGCCACTCGGGCCTGACCAATGGCTACGTGTCGCAGGACATTCACGGCCAGGTCCCGGGCACGCAGATCTTCTATTCGATTCAGGGCAACATTCTGCGTCCGGGTGAAGTGATTCCGAACGCGGTGCGCGCATTCCTCAACACCAACGGTGCGATCACCGACCGTGTGATGGCCGCGCTCGAGACAGCGGACACGTTCGGCGGCGACAGCCGCTGCACCTGCCCCGCGTTGCCGGATGGGTCAATGCCGGCGATTCCGTGCGAAGGACGGACCGCGTACGTTGCGTATATGCTGATGGCCGAGAAGGGCGATAAGGCCGGCGAAGGCGCGCTGCGGATGTCGGACTCCACCTGGGCGCACAACAACGGCAACTACAGCATGTACATCACGGTGACGCAACCCGAGCAGGGTGGCCCGAACGTGATCAAGGCCGGTGAAAATCTGAATCCTGTGAAGACGCTCCGCATGCGCTACGATGCCTGGCGGAAAGTCCAGCCGTCGTCATTCAAGTGAGGAATCCAACAATGACACGGACTGTGACGGTTGTGACACGTGGTGTGGTGGCGTTGACGGCACTGGTGCTGAGTGCCGCAACAAGTCTGCAGGCGCAGGCGCCAGCCGCCGCACGTAGCGGCGGCGGTGGACGCGGCGCGATTCGGATCATGACGCTCACCTCCTCGGCGTTCCGCGATGGCGGAATGATCCCTGAGAAGCATGCGCAGGCGGGGCGCGATGTGTCGCCGGCACTGACGTGGAGTGGCCAGCCGGATTCTGTCGTCAGCTATGTGCTGCTCGTGCACGACGCCGACGCCGTGACCGGTGACGGCACGACGGACACCATGCATTGGATGGTGTGGGGGATTCCGGGTTCGGTCACGGCGCTTCCCGAAGGGTTGCCGCAGGGCACCACGCTCACGATCCCTGGTATGCCAGCGACCGCTAGCGGTGGTCGTGGGGGCGCAACGGTACGTCAGCTCAGTGTGAGTGGCCCGTACTACCGTGGTCCCGCAGCGCCGTCCACCGGCCCCGCGCATCACTATGTGTTTGAGCTCTATGCGCTCGACATCAACATCAATGTGCAGGCGGCCGGGCAGCAGACGCTGCCGACACGCGAGGCCGTATGGGATGCGATGAAGACGCACATCCGCGCAAAAGGAACGCTCGTTGGGTTGTACCGCAGGCCAGCGCCGTAACGCCGCGCTGTCCCACCATTCCGTGTCGGTGCTGAAGCACGTTCAATCATGATTTTGCCCCTTTCTTCACGCCGGCCGTTCGGGGCACGACAGCTGTCTTGCGACAATGTCTGGTTGGCACCTTTCGCAGGAACATTCGGTATGACATCGCATCGACTCTTGGCAGTCACCGTAGGGCGGATTCTCCGGCACGCGTTGGGAAGAGTGCTTGTCGCGTCCGCGATCACAACCGCCTCGACGACACTCGCCCACGCGCAGGCGCTTCCGCCGAATCCGAACGGCCCACAGGCGAACTGGGCGCTCTTTGAGAAGTTCAGCACCGCCAACGCGCGCCTGCTGACCTACAGCACCACTGTTACGCCTCGGTGGATTGGTCAGAGCGATTCGCTCTTTTATAGCTGGCGCGACCACACGGGCGAGCACTGGTACCTCGTAAACGCCGCGACGCGTACCAAGAAGCCGCTTTTCGATCAGGCCAAGATGGCCGCGCAGCTGACGGTGCTCCGCAAAAAGGCCATCGATGCCTTTGCGCTCAACGAACTATTCACGATTGTGAACATCACGAAGGATCACAAACACCTTCGGTTCGCCGTTGACAGCACGCGTTACAACTGGAACATCGCGACCGAAACATTGACGAGCCTCGGGCTATTCCGCGGTGCCCAAGACTCGCTGATGACCAAGGATGAAGAGGTGGATGCGGCCGTCGGGATCGGTGGTGGACGCGCAGGCGGTGGTCGTGGCGGCGCTGCCGCTGCCGGAGGACGCGGCGCGGCTCCCGATGTCCGGAACTGGGCGCCCGATAGCTCGGCGTTTGTTTTTGCGCGCAACCACAATCTGTATCTGTGGGAAAAAGCCAAGGGCGACACTGTGCAGATCACGCGCGATGGGATCGAGAAGTTCACCTTTGCCGTGGGCGGCGGTCGCGGCGGGCAGCAGGATTCCACGCAGCAGATGCTCGACGAGACGCTCGATCAAGCCGCGATAGCCGCGCGTCCGTCGCGGCCGGCGCTGGTCTGGTCACTCGACTCGAAGGCGTTCCATATCACCCGCACCGATAATCGCGGTGTGAAAAATATGTTTTTGGTCCGTTCGCTCACGACACCGCGCCCCACGCTCATGCAGTACGCGTACCCGATGCCTGGCGAAGACAGCATTCCGAAGCCAGAGCTCTGGACGTATGTGCGTGGTGAAAAAGACGCAAAGAAAGCGCCGCTCGATCGCTGGCGTGATCAGCGCGTTGTGTCCTCTGGTCAGGTTGGGGTGACGCAGCAGGGGGGACGTGGCGGTGGAGCTGGCGGTGCCGGGGCGCCAGCGAGCTACTGGATGGGGAAGAACGGCTCGACGATTCGGGTGGTGCGACGCGACCGCTTGCAGCGGAACGTCGAGTTCGTGGAGCTCGATGTTGCGACCGGCAAGAGCAAGGTGTTGTTGAGCGACACGAAGGGCGACTTCGGCTCACTGGAACTGCAGACGCCGATCTACGTGAAGGCCGGTGGCGATTTCCTTTGGTTCTCCGAACGCGATGGATGGGGCCACTACTATCTGTATAGCTACGACGGCATGCTCAAGCGGCAGTTGACATCGGGCGAGTGGCGCGCCGACGCGGTCGTTGGTATCGACAGCGTGAAGGGTGTCGCCTACATCCGTGGTCAGGGCCGCGAGCTAGGGGAAAATCTCTACAACACGCATCTGTATCGTGTGAGCCTCGCCGATGGTGCCATCACGATGATGGATCCAGGCAATGCGTCGCACACCTCCACGCGATCGGAGAACTTCCGGTGGATCGTGGATCAGTCGTCGCGCGTCGACACGCTCCCGCGCGTGCAGTTGCGCGATGGAACGACGGGCAAAGTCGTGCTCGATCTCGAAACGGCTGACCTCTCGCGCCTCACGGAAGCTGGGTGGAAGTATCCTGAGACCTTCCAAACACTCGCGGCCGATGGCGTCACGAAGATCTTCGGGAATATGTGGAAGCCGTTCGACTTTGACTCGACCAAGAAGTACCCGGTTATCGCGAACGTGTATCCGGGGCCACAAACGGAATCGGTGATTGGAACTTTCAATGCCACGGCGGGACCGCAGCAGCTCGCGCAGCTGGGTTTCATTGTGATCCAGATCGGTAATCGCGGCGGGACACCAGCGCGTTCAAGCATGTATCAGGACTTCAGCTACTTCGACATGCGCGACTACGCGCTGGCCGACAAGAAGACTGGCATTGAACAGCTCGCCTCGCGCTACAAGTGGATCGACCTCGACCGCGTGGGCATCTTCGGTCACTCGGGCGGCGGCTTCCTGACGGCCGCGGCGCTGCTGCTTCCACCGTTCAACGAGTTCTTCAAGGTGGGTGTGAGTGAGTCGGGAAATCACGACAACAACATCTACAACAACAACTGGTCGGAGCAGTACCACGGCTTGAAGTGGGTTGCGGCTTCCGACACGGCGCGCCTGACAGCCGAGGCGCGGTCGAAAGGCCGTTCGGCCGACTTCGCCGCAGGTGCTGCGATTGTCACGACGGAGTTCAGCGGTGGACGCGGGACAGGCACGGGCACTGGGCGCGGTGGTGTTGGCGCCGGCGGTCGTGGTGGGAACGGAACGGGTGGCCGCACCGGCGGCGGAACCGGTGCCGGCACTGCAACGCGTAGCGCGGCAACGACAGACTCCACGGCAACGCGTACGGCCAGCACCGTTGGAACTGCCGCCGTACCTGACAGCGTCTTCTGGATCTACGTGCCCACCAACATCGACATCGCCAACAACCTCAAGGGCAAACTGCTGCTCGAGACCGGTGACGAAGACAACAACGTGAGCCCGAGCAATACGATCCGCTTGATCAACGCGCTCATTCAGAGCGGCAAGCGCTTCGACTTCATGCTCTACCCCGGACAGCCGCACTCCTACGGTCCGATGGCGCCCTACGCGTTCCAGCTGCAAGCGGAATACTTCTCCGAGTTCCTCCTCGGCGATCGAAGTTTCCGCATGAGCGCGGATTTCAAGAAACACACGCCGTAGAAATGCCAACACTCGAAACACAAACGCCGCGTCGAGAGACGCGGCGTTTGTGTTTTGTTAGCTGCCATAGGAT
>JAPLKT010000055.1:0-19217 GCA_026387895.1 Gemmatimonadota bacterium
TCGCGGAGCGCCTGGTTGAGCGCGTCACGGTAGGTGATCATCGGCATTGGTCAGCCCTCCTGCGTGGTGTCGGAGGTCGTTTCTACGAGTACATCCTCGTAGAGCGCCTCGATCGGCGGTTCGGGGCTGGCATCCGCATAGTCCCACGAATCCTGCACAGTCGCGGCAATCTCCTGCTCGATCTCAGCCACGAGATTCTCGCTCATCGTGCCATCGGCGGTCATCTTGGCCTTGAGCAAGTTGATCGGGTCGCGCTTCATGTACTCTTCAAGCTCGGCCTTGGAGCGGTAGGTGCCGGAGACCGCGTCGCTCATGGAGTGTCCCATGAAGCGGTACGTCTTGATTTCGAGCAGCGTCGGCTCGTAGCTCTTACGCGCTCGGGAGACCGCAGCACTCATCGCCTCGCGAACAGCGAAGACATCCTGGCCGTCCACTTCTTCACTATGAATCGAGTACGTCTCCCCGCGCTTGTACATCTCCGCGATCGAACTCGCGCGGTTCATTGCCGTGCCCATGCCGTAGCGATTGTTCTCGATCACATATACCACGGGGAGCTTCCAGAGCCCCGCCATGTTGAGCGACTCATGGAACGCGCCGTTGTTCACCGCGGCCTCACCCATGAAGCAGACAATGCACTGATCGCCGCCGCGATACTTGATGGCGAAGGCGACGCCGGTTGCGATCGGCACATGACCGCCGACGATTCCGTGGCCGCCAAGGAAGCCGACGCTGCGGTCGAACAGGTGCATGGAGCCACCCTTGCCGCGCGAGCAGCCGTCGATACGGCCGAACAGTTCAGCCATCACGCTCCGCGCACTCATGCCGCGTGCAAGCGCCTGACCGTGATCGCGATAGGTGGTGATGACGTAGTCATCATGGCGCAGCTCCGACATCACGCCCGTGCCGACCGCTTCCTGCCCGATATAGAGGTGGCAGAAACCGCCAATCTTTCCGAGCGCGTACGCTTCGGCGACTTTCTCCTCGAAGCGGCGCTGCAGGATCATGGAGTGCAGCAGCTCGCGGTGGAGCGTCGCGTCGCCTGAGGTGTCCGACTTTTTCTTGCTTGCCATTGCGATCGTGTGGTGAGCGCGCGCCGGATGCCGAGGGGCGTGCGGTTAATAAAAGAGCGGCCGGGTTAGACCCCGGCCGCCTGCACCTGCTCCCAAGCGTGATAGCTCGAACGGACGAGCGGAGCGCTCTCAACGTGCTTGAACCCCATCGTCATGCCGGCTTCATAGAACATCCGGAACTCTTCCGGTGTCACGTAGCGGTCGAGGGCGATGTGATCGTTGCTCGGCTTGAGGTACTGGCCGAGGGTGAGGATGTCGACGTCGACCGTGCGCAGGTCGCGCATGGTGTCGAGGACTTCCTCGTTGGTTTCGCCCATGCCGAGGATGATCCCTGTTTTGGTGGGGATGTCAGGGGCCACGGTTTTTGAGAAACGGAAAATTTCCTTCACCCGCTCGTAGCGGCCGCCGGGGCGGGCTTTTTTGTAGAGACGCGGGACGGTTTCGGTGTTGTGGTTGTAGATCTCCGGACGCGCCTCGAGGACGGTGCGGATGGAGTCTTCGTTCCCCTGGAAGTCAGGGACGAGCACTTCGACGGAGCAGGTGGGAACGCGCTCGTGTACCTGCCGGATGACTTCGGCAAAGGCCCACGCGCCGAAATCGGGGAGGTCGTCGCGGTCCACCGAGGTGATGACGAGGTGGCGGAGGTTCATCTTCTCCGCGGCCTCAGCCACGCGGCTCGGCTCGGCGGGATCGAACTTCGGCGGGCGTCCGTGTGCGACGGCGCAGTAGGCGCAGTTTCGGGTGCAGACGTCGCCGAGGATCATGAAGGTAGCGGTGCCGTGGTCCCAGCACTCGCCAATGTTGGGGCAGTGGGCCTCCTCGCATACGGTATGGAGGTCCAGCTCCTTCATCATGTTCTTGAGATGCAGGTACGACTTACCACCTGGCGCCTTGACCTTGAGCCAGGACGGCTTGCGGTCAGGGAGCGCCGGTGCACGATGGCGTCCGAGGATCTGGTACAGCTGTTCGCCCATCGGGGCTCCCGTGGTTCGGGGCACGGAACTGCTCGCAACTCACTGATGGAGGGGAATCTAGGAGGTGTGTTCAGCCCACGCCAAGAGGCAGTAACCGGTAGTTTCTATGTTAGACGGTTACCAAGTATTCTGGCTATTTTGGGGATTCGCATGCCTCCCGCGCTCCACGGTGTTGCGCAGGTCTGGATTTCGTGAAATCCGCTGACGCTGAAACCGTCGTGGCCCCTGTGCCGTAGGGGCATCAGACCCCACCCAAGGACCCCGTCATGCTCCGCACCCTGTTTACCGTAGGCATCATGGCCGTTGTGGGCCTGTGTGTCCTGAGGCTTGCCTTTGGGCTGTTTGGCGTGGTGCTGGGGCTGTTCTTCTCGATTGTGTGGATCGCGCTGCGTCTGCTGGTCGTGGGCGCGATCGTCTACTTCGTGATTCGGGTCGTGAGTCCGAGCACGGCGCGGGAGCTGCGGGAGCGGTTCGGGCGGTAGCTGGTGCGCGGTTGTTGTCGCGCGGGCCGTTAGCCCGCGTCGAGCGCGTCGGCCACCGCCCAGCAGAGCATCGGCACCATGATCTCGTGGTGTCCGGTGATCTCGTACCCCTTCCCTGAGTCGGCTGTTGGTCGCTGCACGACGTTCACGCGCGGTCGATAGTGCCGCTGCATGTCGAGGTCGACGGTGACAAAGTTCCGTGGTGCTCCCTCGTTCAGGTTCCGGGCGATGGTGAGGGCTTTGAGGAACACCTCGGGCATGATCACCGCGCTCCCGCAGTTGAGTGCCACGCCGCCCTGATCGAGCGTGTCCAAACTGGCGGCCAGCCGGCGGAAGTCGCGATGGCTTGTGTCACCGATGGCGGCGCCGTTGGCGGCGGGATGTTGGTGAATGATCTCCGCGCCCAAGGCTGCGTGGACCGTGACCGGAATATCCAAACGCCAGGCGTTCAGGATCACGCTTAGCTCGGGGTGCGCCGCGTTCCCATCTGACGCGATCGCGCGGGCCACCGATTCTCCCATGCCGCGCTCCTCGGCCATGCCTGTCACGAAGGCTTCGTTGAGGCCGCGTCCTGTTTCTTCGGCCATGCCGAAGGAGCCATCACGCAGCCCTGCGGCGACATCCTCGGAGGTGCCGCCGAAGCGGGCCATCTCGTAGTCGTGGATGGCGGCTGATCCGTTCATCGCGAGGTGGGTGATCACGCCGCGGCGCATCAGGTCGATGAGCACGGGGGCGAGCCCGGTTTTTACGATGTGGCCGCCAAGCATGAGCACCACACCTCGCTCGGCACGAGCGGCCGAGGCGATGGCGTCAACGACTTTGCGGAAGTCGCGTGCGACGAGCACGTCGGGCATCGCGTCGAGGAAGGCGCGGAAGGAGCGATCGTTGCCCGGTGGGCGTGAGAAGTCTTCGGCGCGCACCTTGTTGGCGCGGCCAGAGATGGGGATGGTGCGGATCTTGGACAGATCAGCTTCGCGCGGCGAGTCGCTCACGGTGCCCTCAGGGACGCTTGGTGGAGTCGTTCGGGTTCGTGGATCGCAGGGGCATAACATTTTGCATCTTGCGCAGTGCCAGGCTTAGTGAGGCGATAGAGCCCAGCTTCACATTCATGCGGAGCAGCAGGTGGCGCTCGTCGTCGGAGAGCCAGATCTCGGCGCGGCCGCCTTCGGCAAAGAGCCCGCTGGTCTTGATGAGTGGGCGAATGACGATGGCATCGAAGGTGCCCGCAGGAACGGTGATCCGTTCCTTGCGTAGCACTTGAATGACGACCGGATTGGCGTTCGGATCGAAGTAGCGGTTGAACTCGTAGCGTTTGCCGACTTCGAGCGGGATGGTGCGCAAGAAGAAAAAGAACGAGGCGTCGTCGAGCGGCGCGTCGACGGATGGGCGCTCGCCTTTGCCGTGCTCGATAAAGCTCTTGCGTTCGGGGAAGATGTCGTAGGTGCGGATCCTGGCATTGCCCAGTTCGTTCAGGTCCTGCACAAAGCGCAGGGAGTTGAGCGATTGGGTGTCGAGGAAACTGTCGTACGAATCATCGATCCGCACGCCCGGAATGCCGCCGGTGATGTTGAAGCGGAGTCGCCAGGCTGTGCGGCCGCGCAGGGTGTCGAGTCCCATGACCGTCATGCGGCCGGATCCGGCCTCGAGGAAGCCGACCTTGAGCGTGTACTCGAGGAACTCTCCTTTGCCCCAGGGCACGGAGGCCATGACATGCGGTGCCGTGCTTCCCTGCGCGCGGAGTGGAGACCGACTGGCGGCCAATCCATTGCCGACGTGCAGCGCTAGCGCGAGTGCTACGGCGCGCGTCGCGTGGTGCACGCTCACGCGGCTGGCGTCGGGATTCGGCGACCGCGTGCGGCCCAACTGCGCTTTACGAGGTCCACGACATCAGGCCACGCCTGCACGCGACTCTCGCGTGGGCGCAGGTCCCACCGTGACTCCAGCGGCAAGGATTCAATGCGTCGTGCCATCGGCGCGGCTTCGCGCAGCAGTTCCATGTTGGCGGTCCACACTGGGGCGTCGGCGGCGGGGAGGACGCCTGCTTTGAGCACGTCGCGCACAAGACTGATACGGAACAGTCGATAGCCCGCGAAGGGATCCTTGACCCCAGGTATCGTCACCACACGCCGTATCGGCCAGAGGAACGGGACCCAGCGGACATACTTCCCAAGCGTCTTGACCGCTTCCGGCGCCGTTTCCGACATCACGCGCTCGCCGACGACGATATCGGCACCCCCCTCAAAGCGCTTCACCAGCTCGGGGAGATGCTCCGGCTGGTCGGTGAAATCGGCCTGCATCATGATCACGGCATCACGGCGCGGATAGCGCGTGCGATCGCTTGCCGCGCGCAGGAGCGCCTCGGTGGCTTTCGCGTAGCCGACCCGTGCCTTGCCGCTGATCACCGAGACGGGCATCACCTTCTTGTACGGTTCGAGTGTCTGCGCGGTGCCATCGGTGCTGGCGTCGTCGTACACGAGCACCTCGTATTCGCGCGAGTAGTCCTGGAACACCTTGCGGATGCGCCAGAGCAACACGCCGACGGTCGGCGCTTCGTTGTACGACGGGATGCAGATATACAGCACGCGGCTATTGGACCTGAGGTAAGTGAACTGGAAAGCTAGGCACTACGAGCGCTCTGTCGCTACGGGTGGGCATTTGGCGAGCGGGGGTTTTGTCGAGCGAGCCGCTCTTGTCTGTCGCGGATGCTGCCTAGGGAACCACGGTCACCACGCTGGCGCCCGAGACGCCACTGACAAGCGCATACACGGTGGCGACGCCCAGCTTCCGCGACCGAAACCAGACACTGGCGCCGGCGTTCGCGCTGATCGTGCCCACGGAGTCTGGGCCATAGGCCCAGGTGGTCGGCGGAAAGCTCCCCACGGAGGTATTCGAGCTCCGAATCGGTGTCGCGACAATCTGGACGCTGTCCCCGAGCGAAATCCGCGAGGTCTGGGGGACCATCGCGACGCTCGCGGGGGTGTCGATGCCCGTGGTGGCCGTGTTGGTGGTGACCTTGGGTGCGGGCTCGCCAAGTCCGGCAAAACCGCAGGCGGTGGTCAGCGCGATCACGCTCGCGAGGACGCCGTGCTTCAGGCGCCGAATCCTCGACACCTTAGCGACTCCCGCGGCGATCGGCCGCGTTCGTCTGCACGGCTTCGGCGAAGGCGCGAAAGATTCCGCGGTCTGCGCTGACGGGGTCAGCGGTGAGATCTTCCGGATGCCACTGCACCGCGAGGCACCACCAGTTTCGCTCGGTGAACTCCATCGCTTCGATCACACCATCCGACGCGCGGGCAGTAACGGCGAAGCCGGGCGCGAGTTGGTCCACGGCCTGATGATGGTACGAGTTTACCATCAAGGCTCGAGTTGCTCCAAGGGCGCCCGCGAGCCGAGTGCCGGGGGTAATCTCAATGCCGTGACAGCGCTCCCCGGCAGGAGCGTTGGGGTCGTGATTGACGTCCGAAGGACGCTCGGTGGGGAGGTCCTGCAGAAGCGTGCCGCCAAAGGCGACGTTGATCAGCTGAATGCCTCGGCAGATGCCAAGCACAGGGCGTCCCGCTTGACGTGCGGCGGCGAGCAGGGCGAGTTCGGTGGCATCGCGGGCGACGTTCGGCGGCTGTGTGGCCGGGTGCGCCGCCGCGCCGTAGCGCGCGGGGTCGACATCCTCGCCTCCGGTGAGCAGAAGGCCAGCGGTTCCGGCGATAATCTCCGCCGCACTACTGAGATCCGCGAGCGGCGGAATAATGACCGGCAGCAGCCCCGCGCGCTCGAGCGAATGCGTGTAGTTCACGTTGAGGCGCGCGTGAACGCCTTCGGGATCGGGCAGGGAAGTGGCACTGATGGCAATGAGAGGGCGCAACGAAGATCGGATGGTAGGAATGGGCTGGGCGCACTCGACAGGACGCGCGCGTGCTCTCTATGCTACAACATCGAAACGCGCGGCGCCTCCCTCGCGTAGTGGGGATACCCCTCTCAGCACCGGATCGGATGTTCGAATCACTCCAAGACGCCATTCAAGATTTGCTTCAGGGACGCGTCGCCCCGGCGGAGCGTCGAGCGGCGATTGCCGACATGAAGCAGGCGATGGTGCACGCCAAACTGGGCGTGGAGGATCTGCAGCAGGGCGTCGCGATCACCCAACAGCGCCTTACGACCGAACTGGAGCAACTCGTCACGGTGCAGCGGCGGAAGAAACTGGCCGAGGACATCCAAGACGCCGAGACGGTGGCGCTCGCGGCGAAGTTCGAGGCACAGCACAGCGAGCGGATTTCGGTCCTGGAGCGAAAGCTCGGTGCGCAGGAAGCTGAGGCGGAGCTCGCCGCACGTGAGCTGGCGGCGATGATGACCGCGCTCAAGGCCGCGAATGCGGGGGTCGGAACGGGGACGCCGCGCTCGGCCCCCACGGACCAGGAGCTGGGCCTTCCGGACCATGCCAAGCTCAGCAGCGAACTGGATGCGCTGGCGCGTCAGCGAAGTCGGGCCGAGAAGGACGCGCTTGCGGACGCGAAGCTTGAGGAGCTCAAGAAGCGGATGGGGCAGTCGTAGCGCCCCGTCCGTAGGATGAGCTTCCTCCGCGCGCTGAGCTTCCTCCGCGCATTACCCCCGCTCCGCGCGCTACGCGCGCCCCTCAGCCGTTGTTGCCATCATCCGGCGAATCGGGATCACGAGCGCGGCCAACACGGCGGCGCCGGCGAAGAGGGAGAGCGAGGTCCAGTTGAAGAGCGCTGGCATCTCGGAGAGGTTCTCGGGATTGACCTGTCCGCCCACGAGTCCGGCGATCAAGTTGCCGAGCGAGGTTGCCATAAACCACACGCCCATCATCTGTCCCACGTACTTCTTGGGCGCGAGGGCTGTCATTGAGCTCAGCCCCACAGGGGAGATCATGAGTTCGCCGACCGACTGCAACATGTAGCTGCCAATCAGCCACCAGGCAGAGACGCGCGTGGTGACGCCGCCGGTGATCACCAGCTTGGCGGCAGCAACCATGATCCAGAAGCCAAGTCCGGTAATCAGCAAGCCAACCGCGAACTTGGCGGGGCTCGAGGGATCCATCTTCCGCTTGCCGAGGGTGACCCACAGCCACGCCATGACCGGCGCGAGCGTCACGATGAACACCGAGTTCACCGACTGTAGCCAGAGCGTCGGCATCTCCCAGCCGAAGATGTTGCGATCGGTGAAGTCCTTGGCGAAGAGATTGAGCGAGGTCGGCGCCTGCTCGAACGCGGCCCAAAAGACGACGGCGCCCACAAACAGCGCCATGATCACGGCCATTCGCTTCTTGTCGTCGCCGGTCAGCCCTGCGAAGAGGAACAAGAAGGCGAAGTAAGCAATCGCGATGCCGCTGATGATGTACTTCATCAAATTGGCGACGACGATCGGATCGATCGTTACGGCGCCCGTCATGGCGAGCGCGAGTCCAGCCACTACGACGGCCATGCCGGCAATCGTGTAGTTGCGGACCTTAGCCCGTTCTGCCTGTCCGGTGGTGGGTTCACCACCGATCGGGCCGAGGGTGTTCTGACGACGTGCGCGAAGCCAGGCGAGGCCGACGAGCATGCCAACGCCGGCGGCGCCGAAGCCCCAATGCCAGCCAACGCGCTCGCCGAGATAGCCGGTGACGAGCGGCGCGACGAGGGCGCCGAAGTTGATGCCCATGTAGAAGATCGAGAAGGCGGCGTCACGACGTGATCCGCCGTCTGGATAGAGCGACCCGACCATCGCCGAGATGTTCGGCTTGAGCAGTCCGGTCCCGAGCACGATCAGCACGAGTCCGAGGAAGAATGCGGAGTGCAGGAAGACGGCCGAAAGCGCAATCGAGAGATGGCCGAGCGCAATCAGGAGACCGCCGTACCAGACCGAGCGCTGCAGGCCGAGCCAGCGATCAGCAATCCAGCCCCCTGGGAGCGACGCGAGATAGACCGACGCGGCGTAGATCCCGACAATCGCCGACGCCTTGGGGCGATCGAAGCCGAAGCCGCCGCTCGTGAGTGCGGCCGACATGAACAACACGAGCAACGGGCGGATGCCGTAGAACGAGAAGCGTTCCCACAGTTCGGTGAAAAAGAGCGTGGAGAGTCCCTTCGGATGTCCAAAGAAACTCGTATCGCTCGTCAGGGCGCGCATTTCGGATGACATCTCGCTGGCGTGTGGCTTGGGCGCGGCGGAAGCGGTCACGGGATGATGGGCTGTGGGTACGAAGGAACGGCGTCGAGTAGCTCGCGCGAATATGGATGCGCGGGCCCTAAGAAAAACTCAACTGCGGACACGGTTTCCACCAGTCGCCCCCTCTCCATCACGGCCACGCGGGTGGCCACGCGGGTCGCCATGCGCTGGACGAGGGCGAGGTTATGGGTGATGAACAGGCAGGTCAGTCCGCGGTCGCGCTGTAGGCGTTCGAGGAGCGTCAGAATTTGGTCTTGCACCGTGAGATCGAGCGCCGAGGCGACCTCATCGAGCACGAGGAAATCGGGGCCAGAGGCGAGGGCACGCGCAATGGCCACGCGTTGCCGTTGTCCACCGGAGAGCTCATGCGGCTTCCGTCGCGCGGTATCCGCAGAGAGTCCAACCTCGGCGAGCAGGACGTGAGCGGCGCGGTCCGCCGCTGCGCCAACGGCAATCTGGTGAATCTCGAGTGGCTCGGCGACGAGTGCACCCACCGTCATCCACGGGGTGAGCGCCGTGAAGGGATCTTGCAGCACAATCTGCATGCGCCGTCGGAGCGCCCGAAGCGGGGCAGGGGCGAGCGTGCCAATGTCGACGCCGGCGAAGACAATACGTCCGGCGTCCGGTTCGAGCAGTCGCAGCACTGCGCGCGCAACGGTGCTCTTACCGCACCCAGAGCCTCCGACGAGCGCGAGCGTCTCGCCCGCCGCAATCTCGAAGGAGATGTCATCGACCGCCTGCGTAGCGGGTCGCGCACCGCGGGCGGGGTAGCGCACCGAGAGGTTGCGTACGGTTAAGAGTGGCTCGGTCATCGCGCCCCCGTCAGGCGCGGCACCGCGCGAATGAGCGCTGCGGAGACGCGGTGTGCCGGTGCGCTGAACAGGTGCGCGACGGGGGTGTCCTCCACGATCTGCCCCTCGTGCATCACCAGCACGCGCGAGCAGGTCGTGGCGACCACGCCGAGGTCGTGGGTAATCAGCAGGAGCGCCGCTCCGGTTTCGCGCCGGAGGTCACGCAACAGGTCGAGTACCTGCGCCTGCGTAATCACGTCGAGCGACGAGGTTGGTTCGTCGGCGATAATCAACGCGGGCCGGAGCACGAGCGCCATCGCGATCATCACGCGTTGGCACTGTCCGCCGGAGAGTTCGTGCGGGTAGGCGTGGCCGAGGTCCGCGTCGAGCCCAACGCGTGCGAGCATTGTGTCGGCGCCACGGAGTGCGGCGGCCGCTGATTCGCCATGCACGAGCGCCGTTTCTGCCACCTGAGCACGAACGGTCATCGACGGATTGAGTGCGGCGGCTGGATCTTGAAAGATCATGGCGATCCGATTGCCACGGAGCGCGCGGAGTGATTCAGCGTCGAGGGCGGTGAGTTCTTGGCCGTCGAGCCGAATGCGCGTGGCCCCGTCAGTGACCGCTCCAGTGCTGGAGAGCCCGATAAGCGCGAGCGCCGTGGCCGACTTACCACTCCCCGTCCTGCCCACGAGCGCGACCATCTCCCCAGCGGCGATATCAAACGAGACGCAATCGACCGCGACGACCCAGTGTTGCGGAAACCGTACGGTGAGATCGCGCACCTCCAAGAGCGGAGTGGCCGTGCTCATCGAACGACCTGATGCGGCTCGAACACCTCACGCCACCGTTCGCCAACGGCATTGAACGCTGTCACCGTGGCAAGGATTGCGAGCGCCGGGAAGAGCAGCATCCACCAGCTGTCGAGCATGCGGTCTGCGCCGTCGCGCATGATATTCCCCCAACTCGCCGTTGGAGGGCGCACGCCGAGCCCGAGGAACGAGAGGCCCGCCTCGAGCGGAATCACTGAAGCGAACGAGAGCGTCGCGGCGACGGCAATGTGTGGCATCACGCCCGGGAGCACGTGCCGCATCAGGATTCTCGTCGGCGTGGCGCCGAGCGCCCGCGCGGCGAGCACCCACTCACGCTGCCGCATCGCGCGCACCTGCGCGCGCACCACTCGGCTCATCGGTGGCCACGCCGTGAGGCCGAGCGCGAGTGCGAGTTTCCATGGGGACATCGGCCCAGCACTCGCGAGCACTAAGAGGAGCAGCACGCGTGGAATCACCAGCATGGCGTCGACGATGCGCATGAGCAGGTCGTCGAGCCACGAGTCAGTCGATCCCGCGACGGCGCCCCATGCGGTGCCGACGAACACCGCAATGAATACCGAGAGTGCGCCGACGCCGAGCGAGATTCGTGCGCCGGCGATCACGCGACTCAGCACGTCGCGCGAAAGTCCGTCGGTGCCGAATGGATGGGCCCACGACGGCGGCATGTTTTGCATGCCAGCAATGCCGTTGAAGGCGTTTGGATCGTACGGGGAGAGCATCCCGCCGAAGAGTGCCACGAACAGGGCGACCGCGAGCACGCCGATTGCCGCGCGTGGTACTCCCGTGCCACGCAATGTTGCGGCCGGGGTGGCGATCATCGACGCCCCCGAGTGAGCCGCGGGTCGGCAACGGCCGCGGCGACATCGGCGAGCAGACCACCGAGCGCGACCAACACGCTCGACACGATCACCGCGCCAATCGCGAGCGGATAGTCGCGGCCGGTGACGGCGTCGACCATCGTGCGTCCCATGCCGGGCCATGCAAAGATTGCCTCGACGAACACCGCGCCGCCTACCAGCGACGGGAGCAAGAGTCCGCACAGGGTAATCACGGGGCCGAGGGCATTGCGTAGCGCGTGATGCACCAGCACGCGCGCTTCGGGTACGCCCTTGGCGCGCGCTGTGCGGATAAAGGGTTGCGAGAGCACCAGTCGCATTTCCGTGCGCTGATAGCGCGCGACGCCGGCGCCCACGATCAGCGCAAGCGTCAGTGCAGGGAGTGCGAGATGCCAAAGCACATCGGCAACCCGTTGTGCGGGACCCATTGCCTCGTGCACGCCGAGCGTCACCATTCCACCAATCGGGAAGAGTCGCCAGGTGGCGGCAAAGAGTGTCAGCATCACCGTGGCGACGATGTACTCGGGGGTGGCGATGATCGCGAGACCGAGCCGCTCGGACATGCGAGCGACGCGCGCGGATGTGGCAGAGTTGCGGTTGTCGCGACTCCCCTGCCACGCGCCGAGCGCAATGCCGCCGAGGATGCCAATGAGGAGCCCGGTCCCCATCAGCAGGACCGTGTTCGGCACGACCTCACGCAACACCTGCGCGACCGGACGGCCGCGGGACAGCGACATCCCGAGTTCACCACGCAGCGCGTTCCCGACAAAATGCGTGTACTGCTTGAGCAACGGCCGATCGAGGGCGTACTGGCGACGCAGCAGCTCTCGCGTGGCCGGCGCGGTGGTTGCGTCGAGTGCGCTCCCGCTCAGCGGATCTCCTGGTGCCGCGCGCACGAGTGCGAACACCACGGACACCGCGAGGGCGAGCACCAGCGCGGCTTGCGCGAGTCGGCCGAGGAGGAAGCGGAGCAACGTTAGCGCTTGGGGATCGCATCGCGCGGAGCATCGCGCGGAGCATCGCGCGGAATATCGCGCGGCAGGTGCCCACCGGGCGCGATCGTCCACTGCTCGATCGACTTCCACCACGCGCCCGGACGAAGTACGCCGGTCACGAGGCGTGTGTGTGCACCCGAGACCGTCGGCTGTTCAAACAGGAAGATGGCGGGCGCATCGTCGACGATGTGCTGATACACCGCACGGTAATGCCGGCGTGCGTCGGTCGTGTTGAGGGCGCTGAACGCACTGTCGGCCTGGAGGTCGACCGCGGTGCTCGCGTACCCGCCAAAATTCAGACCACCGGGGCCAGCCGAGCCTTTGTACCAGGTCTGATGCAGGCCACCGACCGGACTGCGCCCCGCTGTGAGATTCTGGATGAAGCTGTCGAACGTGTGCGACGTCACCTTGGCGCCAATCGCGGGCGGGTCCATGACCTCGACTTCGACCTTCACGCCAATCTGCCGGAGTTGCTCTTGAATCAACTGCGCGTACTGCTGGCGCGGCTTGCTGCTACTGGCGGCGATGATACTGAACGCGAGCGGATGTCCGTTTTTCGCGCGCGTGCCATCGGCGCCGATTTTCCAGCCGAGTGAGTCGAGTAAGGTGGCGGCGGCGGCGCGATCAAAGAGTGGTTGGCGCACGGTGCTGTCGGCGCTCCACTGTATGCTCGAGAAGGGGCCCATCGCGAGGCGACCTGCGCCCTCGAACACATTCTGCAACATCGCGCGACGGTCGAGTGCCATCGCGAGCGCGCGACGCACGAGGGCGTCGCCGAGTACGGGGTGGGGTTTGGTGCTCGCGCCATCGTGCAGGTTGAACTGCAGGAAGGCGTAGTTCATCGACGGGGTGCGAATCAGCTGCACATTTTTTTTGGTAGCGGCAGTCGCGACGTCGGATGCCGGAAGCAGTTCATAGAAATCTGCCTCGCCCGCGAACAGCTGTTTGGCGAGCGTCGACGGGTCACCGTTCACCGAGAAAATCACGCGGTCGAGCGTGGCGCGTCCACGATAGAATGCGTCGACGGCGGCCATCTCGAACCGCTCGCCCTGCTTCCACGCCACAAACCGGAACGGACCACTTCCGACCGGTGCGCGCGAGAATGCGGAGGTCGCAAGTGAGTCGTGCGGAATGGAGCCCAGCAGGTGCGAGGGCAGCGGCACGAACGACGCGACGAACTGATAGAACTGCTCGGGCGAGCGGTGCGAGAAGTGTGCGGCGACGTGCCCCGAGTCCACCACCGTTACGGAATCCACGGCCGCGGAAAGATCCGTCAGAGTGCTGGAGCCGCTCGCGGGGTCACGCGCGATGTCGTATCCGAGTCGCACGTCGGCCGCGCGCACTGGGGTGCCGTCGTGCCAGCGCGCGCGTGGGTCGAGCGCGAAGGTCACCGTGAGCGAGTCGGCGCTCCAGCTCCACGACTGCGCGAGCCGCGGCGCGAAGCTCGCGACATCCACCGTCGAGAGTGACGGGCCCAACTCGGCCAGCGGGTCGAACATCGGTTCGACCATCGCGCGCCCTTGGACTGTCCCCGTAGCGACCGGGGGGAAGAGCGACTTGGTGTCCGCGCCGAGGGCGATGATGACCGTGCCGCCGCCCTTCCCATCGCGCCCTCCACAGGCGGCCATCGCGAGCAAGCTCCCCGTTACTGCAAGCCGCACCATTCGACGTCCCATCAGTCTCCAAAGTAGTCAGTGTCAGCAAATCTTACACTACTACCGCCTCCATGTCCACTCTGGACTTTCATATCGCTCACGATGCGGCGCGGCCCACGGCCAGGCGTCTTCTGGCTCCAGTGGTTCGACGGTTTCCCCCGTCTGCTGAAGGGCCCACCGGAGTGCCTGCGCTACCTCAGCCACGCTGGACGATCGGCCCAAGAGGTCGTTGAGCGCCGCCGCGGGAATGCTGGGGGTCATGGGACGCAGGGCCAGGGCCGTGATCCGCGACTGGTCGTCGGCAAAGAGAATCGACCCGTGCTGCACGAAGGCGCCGCGCTCTCGGAACTGCGCACTCCCAACGAGCTTGCGGCCATGCACCACCAGCTCGCCAGCGTTGGGCTCGGCGAAGCAGGCCGCCCCTCCAGGGCGCCGGACGGGGCTGGCCGGCGCTTCTGCGGCGTCGACCCCCAGTCGCCCCAGGGCTGCCACCAAGAGCGCGTTGATCTGGGCATAGCCGGCCTTGAGTGGCTCACCCTCCACCACTGGCGCCGACACACTGTACGTGGCCTCGTGATCGTGCAGGAGCACCCGCCCGCCCGTCGGGCGGCGCACCGCCTCCATTCCCGCGGCCGCAAGATCCTCGCCGCGAAAGAAGCCGGCGACAGACTCATGGCGGCCGAAGGAGAGGGTCGGGACCGCCCAGCTGTACACGCGTAGCACCGACTCGCCGGTGGCGGCCGCACGGTCGAGGAGCCCCGCGTCGAGCGCCATGTTTGCCGCGGCTCCGGCCGGTTCGGTCACAAGGAAACGCCACATGCGCGGAATCTACCATGGAACCGGGGCAAGCCAACGCCTCGTTGCGCCCCACCTATTAGCTTTTGTCGTTGGCATTTTTCACTTGTTCCGCGTCCATTCGGAGCGTCTGTGCGCTCCGCTACAGGAGTCCGAACGTGTCCTCCGCACATCCCGAGCCCTCGTCCTTCGTTCCTCGGCACCTGGGCCCTTCCGACGCCGAAGTGCGCGCGATGCTCGACGCGCTCAACTATCCGACGCTCGATGCCTTCATCGACGCGACCATTCCAGCCTCGATTCGTTTTCGGGACAAGCTGAACATTCCGGCTGCGCGCTCCGAGCAGGACGCGCTCGCCTCCTTCGCGACCGAAATGTCGGTCAACGAAGTGTGGCGCAGCTACATCGGGATGGGCTACTCGGGGACGCACGTCCCTGCGGTGATCCAGCGCAATGTGCTGGAGAATCCTGCGTGGTACACGGCGTACACGCCGTACCAGGCCGAGATTGCGCAGGGACGTCTGGAAGCATTGCTCAACTATCAGACGATGGTGAGCGACCTCACCGGACTTCCGATTGCGAACGCCTCGTTGCTCGATGAGGGCACTGCCGCCGCCGAAGCTGTGACGATGGCGCACGGGCTTGCGAGCGCTGGGCGTGATACCGTGATGATCGCCGACGACCTGCACCCCCAAACGATCGACGTTGTTGCCTCGCGCGCCTCGGCCCGCGGCATCAACGTGATCGTTGGGAGCCCGGCGACGCTGGTTCCTGACGCGTCGACCTGCGCGATCCTGATTCAGTATCCGAATACTTCTGGCGCCGTTATCGACCACCGGGCGCTTGCCGACACGGCACACGCCGCCGGCGCGCTCGTGATTGTCGCCACCGACTTGCTGGCGTTGGCGATGCTGACGCCTCCGGGCGAGTGGGGGGCCGACATCGCCGTTGGAAACTCGCAGCGCTTTGGCGTGCCGTTCGGCTACGGCGGCCCGCATGCGGCCTTCTTCTCCACCAAGGACGAGTACAAGCGCAGCATTCCAGGGCGATTGATCGGCGTGAGCCGCGATAGCCACGGCAAGCCGGCGCTTCGTATGGCGCTGCAGACGCGTGAGCAGCACATCCGTCGTGAGAAGGCCACGAGCAATGTGTGCACCGCGCAGGTGCTGCTTGCGGTGATGGCCTCGATGTACGCGGTGTGGCATGGCCCGGAAGGACTGACGGCGATCGCCACGCGTGTGCACCATCGTGCGGAATCGCTCGCCACGGGGCTTCGCAAGCTCGGGCTCACGATTCGTCACGATGTCTTCTTTGACACGATTCGCGTGGGCGGGGCCAATGCGTCCGCGGTTCGCGCCGCGGCTGACGCGGCCAAGATCAACCTGCGCTACTACGCGGACGGCGACATTGGAGTCTCGCTCGATGAGACCACCACGATCGCCGATCTCTCCGACCTGCTTGCCGTGTTCAACCAGGGCAAGGCGCCGGCGTTCACCGCGGAGTCGCTTGCGGGTGATGTCGATGCACGCTTCGACGAGCGCTTCGCACGCACCAGCGCCTTCTGCTCGCATCCCGTGTTCTCGAAGTATCACTCCGAGACCGACATGCAGCGCTACATGCGCAAGCTCGAGTCCCGTGATCTCTCGCTCACGCACTCGATGATCGCACTTGGTAGCTGTACGATGAAGCTGAACGCCGCCGCCGAGATGTATCCGGTGACGTGGAGCACTGTGGGCGGGCTGCATCCCTTTGCACCGGTGGCGCAGGCCAAGGGGCATGCCTCGATGTTCCAGCGTTTGGAATCCGCGCTGGCGAGCATCACCGGCTTCCACGCGGTGTCGCTGCAGCCCAACGCGGGGTCGCAGGGTGAATACGCGGGACTCTTGGTCATCCGTGCGTACCATCTCTCGCGCGGCGACACGCATCGTACGGTGTGCCTCATTCCGCAGTCGGCGCACGGCACGAATCCCGCGAGCGCGGTGATGGCTGGTATGTCGGTCGTTGTCGTGAAGACGGACGCGAGCGGCAACATCGACGTCGCGGATCTGAAGGCGAAGGCCGAGGAGCATTCCAAGAACCTCGCCGCGCTGATGGTCACCTATCCCAGCACGCACGGGGTGTTCGAAGAGAGCATCAAGGACATCTGCGCCACGATCCATGCGCACGGTGGCCAAGTGTATCTCGACGGCGCGAACATGAACGCGATGGTCGGGCTCTGCCGTCCGGGCGACATTGGCGCGGACGTCTGCCATCTCAACCTGCATAAGACCTTCTGCATTCCGCACGGCGGCGGCGGTCCTGGCATGGGGCCGATCGGCGTGAACAAGCATCTGGCGCCTTTCCTTCCGGGAAGCGCTGTGATCTCGATGGGCGGCACCGACGCCATTGGCGCAGTGTCCTCGGCGCCCTGGGGCTCGGCGAGCATTCTCCCTATCTCGATGATGTACATCGACATGATGGGCGCAGACGGCCTCGCGCTGGCCACGAAGATTGCGATCCTCAATGCGAACTACATGGCGCAGAGGCTGTCGGCGCACTTCCCGGTGCTCTACAAGGGCGCCAACGGTCGTGTGGCGCACGAGTGCATCATCGACACGCGTCCGCTGAAAGTGTCGGCGGGGATCGAAGTCGAAGACATCGCCAAGCGTCTCATGGACTACGGCTTCCATGCGCCGACGGTCTCCTTCCCGGTGGCCGGCACGCTGATGATCGAGCCCACGGAGAGCGAGTCGAAGTCCGAGATGGACCGCTTCTGCGACGCATTGATCGCGATCCATGGCGAGATCATGGACGTGGAGAACGGCGTGCTCCCGAAGGACGACAACCCACTCAAGCATGCGCCGCACACGCTCGAGTCGGTGGTGAGCGATGCGTGGACTCACGCCTATTCGCGTGAACGTGCGGCGTTCCCGTTGCCGTGGGTACGCGAGCGGAAGTTCTGGCCGTCGGTGGGGCGTATTGAGTCGGCGTTCGGTGACCGCAACTTGGTCTGCAGCTGCCCGCCGATCGAGGAGTACGCGCAGGCGTAAGCGATATTGCGGAAACGATGAAGGGGCGGCCCCGCAGTGCGGGGCCGCCCCTTCATCGTAGAGCGCTGAGCTTAGTGGCCGGTGCTGGCGAGATGCGCCGTGTAGGCGGCGGCGTCGAGGAGGCCCGCAACCGCGGCCGCATCGACCTTCATCTTGATCATCCAGCCGTCGCCGTACGGGTCCGAGTTCACGAGCGCCGGTTCGTCGTTGAGGCGGGTATTGATCTCGACCACTTCGCCTGCGAGCGGGGTGAAGAGGTCGCTGACCGCCTTCACCGCCTCGACAGTGCCGAACGACTCGTGCGCGCCGAACTTCTGGCCGACCTTCGGGAGATCGACGAACACCATGTCGCCGAGCTGGTCCTGTGCGTAGTGCGTGATGCCCACGATGACGACCGCAGCGTCACCTGTGCTCTTCACGTACTCGTGATCATCGGTATAGCGGAGGTCGGCTGGGATATTCGACACGGGAGTCCTTGATGTCAGGGGCGCGTCCGTGAATCGCTGGGCGGCGCCGTGGTAGTCGGTACGAGGGGAAGCATATCGGCCGGTCCATCGATGTTCAAGTTTTCGCGTCGATCTGTGCCCAAACGGTGTCGAGGTGGTTACGCAGTTCCTCGAGGGTGCCGGCATTCTGAAGTACAAAGTCGGCCCGAGCCCGCTTCTGTTCGGCCGGCAGCTGCGCGCGAATCATGGCGTTAGCCTCCTCGGCGCTGAGGGTGCGGTCGCGCATGAGGCGATCGCGTCGGAGTTCTTCGGGTGCGTCGACCAGGAGGACGGCGTCACACGCGCGCTCGAGTCCCGTCTCGAAGAGGAGGGGGATGTCGCACACCACAATCCGCTCGCCACGGGCGCGCGCCGCTTCGACGAGATCGTGCCGCCGCCGCGCGACCTCGGGGTGGACGATGGCATTCAAGGCGGCGCGCTCGTCGGGGTTGGCAAAGACGATGTGTCGGAGTGCGGCTCGGTCGATGGTCCCGTCGGCAGCAACAACCGCCGCGCCCCAGCGCGCCGTGATTGCTGCGTGCCCAGGGGTCGCCGGAGCGACGGCCTCACGGGCGAGGACATCGGCATCGATAATCGGTACGCCACGGTCAGCCAGCAGGCGTGCAACGGTGCTCTTGCCGCTCGCGATATTTCCGGTGAGGCCGATGATGCGCATGGCTGACGGTTCTCCGATGGTTGGTGTACGCGCTAGCCCCAGCTAGAACAGTCGCGCCTGGGCACCATCATCACGCGCCACTACGTGGCACGAGCGGCACCGTGCTTCGTAGCTGTCGGCGCCTCCAACCATCACTTGCGGTGAGTCGTACTGTGCGGGCTTGCCGTCGATGAGCCGTTGATTGCGCGTGGCTGGCCCGCCGCAGCACACGCAGATCGCGTGCAACTTGTCGACGTATTCGGCGACGCACATTAACGGGGCCATCGGGCCGAAAGGCTCCCCTCGGAAATCCGTATCGGTGCCGGCAAGGATCACGCGGTGTCCGCGTTCAGCAAGACTGTTCACCAGCGCGACCACGCCCGCGTCCAAGAACTGGACTTCGTCAATCGCAATCACCTGCGCCTGGGGATCCAGGCGCAGGGCAATCTGGGCCGACG
>JAPLKT010000055.1:19287-36175 GCA_026387895.1 Gemmatimonadota bacterium
ATCGTGCGAACCCACCACAAACACGCCGGCGTATCGATCATCGAGGTGCGACTTGAACACCTGCACCCGCTTGCGGGCGATTAGCGAACGCCGGACGCGACGGATGAGCTCTTCGCTCTTGCCGCTGAACATCACCCCGGCGATGACTTCAACCCAGCCGCCGTTCGGTTGTCCAGGGGCATTGCTCACGGCGACTTGCGCGGGCCGCGCGGGCTAAACTTGCGGGGCCCTCGCGAATCGTCGCTCCGCGGACCACGATCGGAGCTGCCGGAGCTGCCGGGGCGGTCGCCGCGAGGAGCGCTCGGCCGATCGCCGCGCGGAGCGCTCGGCCGATCGCCACGCGGGGCACTCGGACGATCGCCAAAGCTCGGACGCGCATCGCTGCGCGGCGGACGCTCGCCACGATCCGACCGTTCCGGACGATCGCCACGGGGGGCGCGCTCGCCACGGTCCTCATTGGAACTCGGACGCGTCGGACGGCCCGATCCGAAACTCGGACGCGGCCCACCACGACCACCACGGTCGCCGAACGACTTCCGCGGCGGGCCATTGTCCTTGGGACGCTCGGCACGTTCCGCGGCGGCTGCAGCATCGGCGCGAGTCTTGATCTCGAGGCGCAGTTCCTCGCGGCCAGCGGCATGCGCGGCGGCGGTGGCCTCACGGGCCTCCTCATACAGCCGCAGCGCGGCCGCGGCAATCGACAGGCCGTCGTGCTCGGTGAGCATCGGCTCCAGCGCCAACACTTCACGCACGGACAGGCCGCGGTCGAGCACCTGCTGCAGGGCCGCACGGGTGGCGTCCTCGCGAGCACGGGCAGCGCGCGCCGAACGCGTGCGGTCGTATGGGACAATCTTGGCGCCCACCGCACGTTCGGCGAGCGTCTTGCGCTGGCGGGTGGTGACAAGTGCCACCATACGGGCCGGATGCGCCCCGAAGGCGGCGCGGAGCTGCGCCGCATCGGGAAGGCCGGCGAAGATCACGAGCGCGGTGTGCAGCGTCACATCACCGCGGGTCACGGCCACGAGCGACGAGTCGGTCGGATAGCCGAGCGCTTCGAGGGCGGCACGGGCACGTCCTTCGTCACGAGCGTCGCCAACCACGATCGCGATTGACGGCGGGTCAATGTCGTCCAACAGGCCCGCGAGCGGAGCCAGTGGCTTGCCAGCCTGCGTGGCGATGACCGAAATCGTCGGTGGCGTTCCCTCGGGAAGGGGGAGCGGCTCCGGGGTGGAATCGGCCATACGACGGGCGCGGTGCAGATAGCGCTCGAGCAGGCTCTCCACGAACGGCGTGGCGTCGGCGGCCAGCAGCATGCGCGCCCCCTTCTTGGGGACTTCGGCCATGAGCGTCGACAGGGCTTCCGCCTCTGGCTCGAGCTCGTCAGCGGCGACCAGG
This sequence comes from Gemmatimonadota bacterium, assembly GCA_026387895.1. Lineage (GTDB taxonomy): Bacteria > Gemmatimonadota > Gemmatimonadetes > Gemmatimonadales > Gemmatimonadaceae > Fen-1231. Next base: position 20,683 of record JAPLKT010000055.1, read on the forward strand.
ATCACCGCCGAGACGTCAGCTAGCTTCAGCGTCGAGTCGGGGAGGAGGTCAGCCAAGGCGCGGGCGCGCCCGACGAGCAGGTGCGCGGGGCCAGCCTTGAGCATGCGGCCGGCGCGTGCGGAGCTGGTAACCGGGACAATAGCGACGCCGTGGGCGGCAGTGAGGAGGCGAAGCTCGCGGGAGACGCTGTCAGCGGATTCGTCATCGGGGACAACGACCAGCAGCTGCACGACAGCGCGCTCACGGTCGATGCGTTCAAGGGCGCCCGCGGCGCGCTGGGCCACCTGGGTCCAGTCGGGGGCGAGGAAATGGGCCACATTTGTGCTACGTACGGCTCCGGCCGTTTCGCGTTCTTGCTCAGTCACTGCTACCTCAGATGTCAATGGCGCGGCGTGCGCCGCAGGGATATCCTTCACCTTCAGCCTTTAAATCTAGCGAGTGGGACCCCCACTTGCCCACCGCCGCCAAAATTCGCCTCAAAATGTCGTCCACCCCCCCTTTCGTACCGTCCGCGAATATCGCGCAGCTGCGCGAGTCGGCGACGATCGCCGTCTCCCAAAAGGCGAAGGCGCTGAAAGCGGCTGGGCGCACGATTATTGACTTGGGTGCGGGCGAGCCCGATTTCGACACGCCGGCGTTTATTCGGCGTGCCGCCGTCGAGGCCCTCGACCAGGGCGCCACGCGATACACCCCCGTGGACGGCATCCTGCCGCTGCGCCAAGTCATCGCGGATCAGGCCAATGCACGGTATGTGGGCGCCGATCGCGTCATGGCGACTGATGTAGTGGTCTCCACGGGTTCCAAACAGTCACTCTATAATGCCTGCGTCTGCCTGTTCGGCCCCGGCGACGAGGTGCTCATCCCTACGCCCGCGTGGACGAGCTATTACGAGATGGTCGGCTTAGCCCGCGCGACGCCGATTGCCGTGCTCGGCGACCCGTCCAACGGTTACAAGGTCTCGCCGTCGATGCTCGAGGCGCACGCCACGGCGCGAACCAAGGGCATCATGCTGAACTCGCCGTCGAACCCGACGGGTTCGGTGTACGCTCCACAGGAACTCCGCGCGATTCTGGAGCTGGCCGCGCGTCGAGGCTGGTACGTGATCAGCGACGAGATCTACCAGCGCATTGCCTACGAGCGCCCCGCGGTCTCGGCGCTCGACGTGGCCACTGTACGCGATCGGTTGGTGGTGATCAACGGTGTGGCGAAGGCCTACGCGATGACCGGGTGGCGGATTGGGTGGAGCGTCTCGTCGCCGGCAGTCGCAAAAGCGATGACTGCGTTCCAGTCGCACACGACGTCAAACGCCGCGACCGTCTCACAGCACGCCGCACTGGCCGCGCTCGCTCGTGTCGACGAGTCCGACGTCGCCGTGAATGCGATGGTCGCGGCCTTCCGGACGCGCCGTGACGCCGCGCTCGCGATTCTTCGAGAGGAGCCGCGGATCGAAGTACTCGACCCGCAGGGAGCGTTCTACCTGTTTCTGCGGGCTCCCGCCGCGCCTGGCGGGACCTGTGACGGCGACGCATTCTGTGCGCGACTCCTCGATCAGGTGGGTTTGGCGATTGTCCCCGGCTCGGCGTTTCGCACGCCGGACTGGGTGCGCGTTTCGTACGCAACGGACCAGGCTGACGTGGAGCGTGCGATGCATATGCTGGTGAAGACGTACCGCGCGGTGCTGGCCGGCGATCGCTGACACGGTCGCCCATATTGCACGTACGGTGCTGCTGAGGCTCGAGAGTCCCCCGTTGGTCGCTAGTTCTTGGTTCCTGCAGGTCCCTCCATTCCCTTACGCGACATGATTACGACCATCGTGCTGGTGAAGGCTGAACCGCGCCTCATTCCGAAGTGTGCGCACGCGCTCGCGGGCATTGACGGTGTGGCCGAGGTGTACTCGGTGTCGGGCGAGTGGGATCTCGTGGTGATGGTGAAAGTGCCGCAGTACGAGGATATCGCGCGCATCGTCACGGAGCAGTTCCCAGAGGTGCCCGGCATCCAGCGCACCACGACGCTCACCGCGTTCCGCGCATATTCCAAGGCCGACCTCGAGCAAGCCTGGGACATCGGGATCGAGTGATAGCCAACGCGGCTGACGGCACGAGTGCCGTTGGCGTGACGGCCGTTGGCGTGACGGCCGTTGGCGTTGCCGATGTGCTGCGCGCGCTGCGCGCGGCACCCGGTGCTCCGGCGGGGGGCTGGCGTCTTGAGACGACGGGAGCGCCTTCGCTGGAGCGTATGGCGCTCGAGATGGAACCACCACGCCTCGAGGCAGCGCTTCCAATCGAAGGCGACGCGTTGTCGCAGCGGGTGCTCGATGCTGTGCCGCTCGTGGGATTTCATGCCTTCCTCGACGGCATCCAGTCCACCCGCGTGTTGCAGTATCTCCCCGGTGGCGTGCCGCTGATTTTTGGGACCGTGGCGGCCGTCGTGCGTGAGCGCCACAATCGCGAGCTGCACACCTGGAACGGCGCGCCCGAGCTATCGACTCGCGTCTACTTGCCAACTTCGTTGACGCCGGCGGACCATCTGCGCACCTTCGACGCGGCGGGAATCCCCGTGCACGACACGCTCGACGGTGCCGACGCCTCCGACGGTCAGCATCCGCAACTGTTGCTCACCCTCGCGCGGACGGCGGTCCAGCGGGAGCGCGAACGGCTGGAGACCTCGCTCGCGGAACGCTGGTGTGCGACGCGCGATCAGTCGGTGTATGTGGATGGCGGAATCTCCGGGGCCGGGCTTGCCGCCCGCAGCCCTCACGCGGTGGGCGTCGTGAAGTCTCACCGGACCCTCTACGCCTCGGGTGACGGCGTCGGGGTGATCACCCGACTACGCGCAGGGCAGCGAACCACTGCCTTCGAAATCCGCTCGGCGCGGCGCACCGCGGTCGCGAGCTGGTACCTCCGGCTCCGCGACGGTGGCGATCCGATGTTTGCGCTGGTGCGCATTGAGGTTGCCCGGGACACCTTCACGGCCGAGCGCGCCGATGAGGTCTCGCGGTGGGTGCTCGCCGAGCGCACGCCGTTATCGCTTCCCGATCAGCGCTGGCATACGATGGCGTATGGGATTGCGGACTGCGAGCGCTATCTGCGCGCTATCGCGCCCTAGGGTAATTTCAGAAATGACCACCGTCCTCGGCCGCGTTGTCGCCACGGAGCGACGTCCCAACACACCACACGAATTCCATTTCTGGACGGCGCTCGACTCGCCCGTCGGGATCGGGACGATTGTGCGGGTGGAAGGTGCCACCCCCGTGAACGGCGCGCTCCCCGTGGCGTATGGCGTAGTGACGGAAGGGTTTGGCTACACGGATCTGGATACGCCGCTGCACGATGTGCTGGGGCACGACGGCCAGCCGGGGAGCGCGCATCAGTCGCCGACGCGCCGCACGGAAATCCGTTTGTACACGGCGGCGGTGCTGCGTCATGTCCCCGAGGAGCCGCTGCAGCCCGTGGGGATGGGAACGGTGCATCTGGCCGACGATGCTGATGTGGCGGCTGCGCTCCGGATGGACGGCTACGCCTTTGGTGAGAACAAGACGGCCATTCCCGTGGGGTTGTACCGTGCGGGGGCGACGTCGTCGCCGGTGCATCTCGACGCCGACTTTTTGCTTGGTCCAGAAGCAGCACATCTGAACATCAGCGGCGTGTCCGGGCTCGCGACCAAGACCAGTGCCGTGGAGTGGTTGCTCGCCTCGATCTTTGCGCACTTCCCAGAAAAGAAGGGGCGAGTCGCGGCGGTCTGCTTCAACGTGAAGGGGCCTGATCTCTGTTTCCTCGATCAGCCAGCGACCCGACTCGACGACTCGGACCGCGCCCTCTACGAGACGTTAGGGGTTCCCGCCGAACCGTTCCAGAATGTGCACTACTACGCGCCGTACACCGCGCGTGGGTATGCGCTCAATACGTTGCGGTCGAACGAGGCGCTCGCGCACAATGTGCATCCGCTCACTTGGGGACTGCGTGAGGTGCTGCAGTTCGCTGAGGTGCTGCTCAACAAGGACGACATCGACGCCAAGGCCGACGCGCTGATCGACTTCATCAAGGAGCGGGTGGTTGATCAGCCGTTCTCCGATTCGGTGCTCGAGCACGACCACACGGTGCAATCGTTCGGGGAGCTCGAGGGATGGTTCCGCGATCTCCTGCATGGGATGGAGGCCAAGAACCAAGAGTCGTGGCGGACGCATCACGTGGCCACGATCCGCAAGGTGCGGAATCGTCTCACGAACATTTCTACGCGCTGCCGCGGTCTGGTGACCGACGACGGTTCGGTCAGCGACCTGCCGTTCGGGGAGTTCGAGGATCGCGCGGTGTACGTGGTGGATGTGGCGAATCTTGAGGAGGATGCGCAGGATTTGATTTTCGCGCGCATCGTGTCGCAGCTGCGCGAGCGCCTGGAGTCGCGCACGCTCGGGGTTGATCACGTGGTGGTCTTCGTGGACGAGCTCAATAAGTACGCGCCGAGCGATGGCCCAGACACGTACGTGCGGGCCATGCTGCTCGATATCGCCGAACGTGGGCGCTATTTGGGGCTCGTACTTTTTGCGGCGCAGCAGTTCCGATCGCAGGTGCACCGCCGCGTGGTGGGGAACTGTGGGACGGCGCTGTTCGGGCGAATGGACCCCGACGAACTTGCGACCCCGGGCTACGCCACGTTGTCGCCCGCGACGCGGACCAAATTGAGCACGCTCGAGAAGGGGCAGTTGATGGTGCGGCATCCGCACTTCACGCAACCGGTGTTCGTGCGCTTTCCGCGCCCCGCGGTGCTTTCGGGTCGCGAAGGGGTCGAGAAGTTCCCGCAGGCGCTTGAGCAGACTCTTGAGGGGGCGGTCACACGTGCACTGCGCGTGCTGGATCCCTCGGTCACGCTCGATTGGGTGAAGGAGAGCATCGCGCTTGCTGAGGAGGACGAAGTCATCCGCGCGCGCAACAAGACGCAGATGGCGAAGCCTGAGGATGTGAAGAGCTATTTCCGGTCGCAGCTGAAGCGTCGGGTGGCGCCCAAATCCGCCGAGTCGCGCCCGCGCCTCGCGCCCCTCAAAAGCAGTCCCCCGGACGATCCGTACAGCTTCTAGGCTCTGACGGTGACGCGCGGTCTGCAACGCGCGTACATTTGAAGTGTGCGGCTCCTGCATCTCTCCGACCTGCATCTCGGGTTCCGGCAGTTCCAGCGCACGACTCAGACTGGCATCAACCAGCGCGAGGCGGATGTCGCGGCGTCGTTCAAGCAGGCGATTGAAAAAGCGATCGCAATTCGACCCGAACTGATTCTGATCGCGGGCGACGTGTTCCATACCGTCCGCCCCACGAACCCGGCGATCATCCACGCGTTTACCCATTTGCAACGCCTGACCCAAGCGTTGCCAGAGACCGACGTGGTGATGGTCGCGGGTAACCACGACATGCCGCGTTCGAGCGAGACGACATGCATCCTGCGTCTCTTCCGGCCGCTGGGGATTCACGTCGTCGATACGCAGCCCGAGCGCATCACGCTGCGCGACGGCGCGCTGTCCGTGCTCGCGGTGCCCGATCTGCCGCCGCACGAGATTCACTACGACCAGGATCCAAACGCGCGCTTCAACGTGTTACTCGTCCACGGCGAGGTCGAAGACTCGATTCCGCGTCACACCGAGCGCGTGGGGCTAACGATTCCGCGCACGGTGCTTGAGGATCCGCGCTGGGACTACATCGCGCTCGGCGACTACCACGTCTACAAGAAAGTTGGCCCAAAGGCGTACTACTCGGGGGCTCTCGACTACACGAGTTCCAATCCGTGGGGTGAACTTGCCGAGGAGCATGCGCAGAAGTTGCCCGGAAAGCGCATGCTCGAGTGGGACCTCGAGACGGCAAAGCAGAAACCTCACAAGATTGAGGATGGGCGCGCGTTTCATGATCTGCCGCCGATCGAGGGGCGGGGGATGTCCTCCGGCGATCTTGACGCCGCGATTGCGTCCGCGATAGCTGCCGTCAACCGGGGAATTGAGGGAAAGGTGATTCGCTTAGTGGCGCGCGATGTACCGCGTCACGTCGCTCGAGAACTCGACCACAAAAAGCTGCGCGAGTATCAGCGGAGTGCGCTCCAGTTTCACCTCGACACGCGTCGCCCCGAGGTCCTTCGGCGCGAGGCGGGTTCCGGTGCCCCGGGTCGCCGTCCGTCGCTCGATGAGCTGCTCGCTGATCATCTGCGCTCGCGCAAGCTGACGTCGGATATCGATCGCGAGGAGATGGTGCGGCTCGGTATGCACTATCTCCACGAAGCGGAGCAGGCAGGCGTGGTGCGCGAAGCCCCCTCCACGGTGGAGGAGGGATGAAGCTCCTTCGCCTTCGACTCGTGAACTTCCGGCAGCACGCGGATACCACGATCGCGTTCGAGCGAGGGCTGACGGGGATCATCGGCCCGAACGGCGCGGGAAAGTCGACGATTCTCGAGGCGGTCGCTTGGGCACTGTATGGAGGCGACACGGCACGCGGCGGCAAAGACACCATCCGATTCGTTCGTGCCCCGGCCCGCGCACAAGTCCGTGTTGAGCTCGAATTTGAACTCGGCGGGCATCAGTACCGCGTGGTCCGCGGCTTGACGATGGCCGAGCTCTATCTCGACGGTGGGGAGGAAACCATCGCGAACTCTGCGACGGCGGTGGGAGAGGTCCTCCAGCGCCGGCTCGGTATGAGTCGCAACGAGTTCTTCAACACCTATTTCACTGGGCAGAAAGAACTCACCGTAATGGCGTCGCTGAGCGCCACCGAGCGCGGGCAATTCCTGTCACGTGTGCTCGGCTACGAAAAGCTTCGAGCAGCGCAGGAGTTGGTGGAGTTGCGTCGCCGCGATCTCCGCAGCGTCATTGCCGGGATGCGCAGCGGGATGCCGGATGCAGCGACCGTCACAAAGCAGGCGCAGGACGCCGAGATCGCGTTGGCAGAAGCGCACGGACGACTCGCCGCCGCCGAGCTGCAGCGTGCAACGGCGCAGAGTCGATACGACGCAATCGCTCCGCGATGGGCCGAGGCACAGCGCCAACGTGACGCGCAGCAGCACCTCGACGCCGATTTGCGAGTGACGGACTCCCAGCTGATCGAGCAACGGCACAACGCGGATCGCGTCGCGAATGAACTGCAGCAGATCGCCGAGGCGCGCGCGGCCTTAGATCCGTTGCTCGTTCAGCTGCAGCCGTTTGCGGAGATTGGGCAGCAACTCGCGAGCCTCACGGCGCTCCAAGCACAGCACTTGCAGCGCGCGACGATGAGCGACGGAGAAGCGCAGCTGCACGCCGAACTCTCGAGCGCTCGGCAGGAGCGAGAGCGCTATTCGACGGCGCCGATCCTCGAGGAAGAAACGACACTGGCGCTCGAGGCCAGGTTCAAGGAGCTCGAGGAGGCACAGGGTTTGCTTGAGGTGCGGCGCACCGAATGGGTGCGTGATCGACAGGAAGCAGAAACCAAGCGCAACGCCCTACGAGCGCAATATGCGGATCTCCGAGATCAGCGCGAGCGTCTCGTGAATCTCGGCGAGCTGGGCACATGTCCCACCTGTCAGCGTCCGCTGCTTGATCATTACCGCCAAGTGCTCGACCTGCTCGATACGCAGCTCGAGACCGTGCAGACCGATGGGAATTATTTTCGCAGCCGGCTTGATCAGCTCGAGGACATGCCAGCGGATGTCGCCGCGCTCGACGACCGCCGGAAGGTGCTGCAGGCGGAGCATGCGGCACTCGAGAAGAAACTCGTACGAGTGCAGCAGGCGGTGCAGACACTCGAACGGCTTGGGCGCGAGATTGCGACGAAGGAGCAGCGCCACCAAGCGCTGCTCCTGCAGATTACGGAGATCCCTGGCGGCTACGACCCGGCAGGGCATCGCGCGCTGGAGAAGCAGTTTGAGGAACTCGCGGCTGTGTCGGCCCAGGCAAATCGGTTGACGGTGCAGGTGGACCGCGAAGCCTCCTACCAGCAGGAGCAAGCGGGGTTCGCCCGTCAGCTCGCCGAACTGCGTGCACGCCGCGCGGACATCGCACGTCGCCGGGCCGATGTGCCTGGGACCGAGGAGCAGTTCGCCGAGATGAAGGACGCGTACCAGGCGGCGGAGGCCGCGCGTCAGGGCGCCGCGCTCGATACCGTAGGCGCGCAGGGCGAGGCGAAGGCGGCATCGGCCGCATTGGATCGCGCCACGTTCGCCCGCGCGGAACTGCTGCAGGCTGAGTCAAAACTCGCTGTGCTCGAGTCGGATAAACGGATGCACGATGAACTCCATCGCGCATATTCTGACCTCCGCACGGAACTCAACTTCCAGTTGCGCCCTGAGCTCTCGGAGTTGGCGAGCGCCTTTTTGACGGAGCTCACGGACGCGCGGTACACCGAGGTCGAGCTTGACGACAAGTATCGGATTGTCGTGCTCGAGGACGGCGTGCCCAAGCCCGTGATTTCTGGCGGCGAGGAGGATCTCGCGAATCTTGTGTTGCGTCTGGCGATCTCGCAGATGATCGCTGAGCGGGCCGGGCAGTCGTTCTCGTTGCTCGTACTCGACGAAATCTTCGGCTCGCTCGACGATACCCGACGTCACAACGTGGTGGAACTCTTGCGTGGGCTCCAGGATCGGTTTGAGCAAGTCATACTGATCACGCATATCGAGGGCGTGCGCGACGGTCTCGATCAGGTGATTGAGGTCAGCTTCGATACGAACAGCGGCGCGGCGACCGTGCGCCGTGGTGCATCGGCTCCCGCCGGAGTGGAGGTGCTCTGATGGCCACGCAGCCCGACACGCACGCGAAGGCGCGACTGAGTGGACCGTATCCGATCACGGAGCAGGATATCAGCCCCCTGAACGTGATGTTCAGCGAAGCCTTCACGGATCGGTATCGTCGCGATGGACTCGTCGGCGTACGCGTGCCACCGCTCAACCCCGTGATTTGGCGGTACGCCATTCAGAACGCGGCCGAGGGGGCTATGCTCTGGCGCGACGAGCGCGGCGGGATTGCGGCGTTCAACTTGGCGCATCATTCCGGCCATGAAGGCTGGATGGGGCCGCTCGCTGTGCGCGAAGATTGCCAGGGCCTTGGGTACGGCAAGGTGATTGTGCGCGCGGCGATTGATCACTTGAAGGACGCCGGCTGTCGGGTGATCGGCCTCGAAACGATGCCGCGGACGATGGACAACATCGGCTTCTACGCGTCCATGGGCTTCGTCCCAGGTCGTCTGACGCTCACCATGACGCTCGATGGGGCGCAGTCGCTTCGGGCTCCTACGCTGCTGTCGGCGCTCGGGTCGGCTGAGCGGGAGCGCGCGATCGCAGCATGCGCGGCACTCACGAATCGCGTCCAGCCCGGCTACGACTACACGCGCGAGCTTCGTCTCACCGCCGCGCTCGGACTTGGCGACACGATTCTGCTGCACGAAGGCGATCGAGTCGCAGGGTTTGCGCTCTGCCACAGCACGTCGCTGGTCGAGGGGCGCGCACGCGAGGAGATTCGCGTGCTGAAGGTGGTGATGCACGACGAGTCGTTGTTTTCGGACATGATGCCGCTGCTCGCAGACTACGCGCGACGCAGCGGAGCGACTCGTGCCGCGATCCGCGTGCAGGGCGAGCACACGCGTACCTTCCGCACGTTGGTTGAGGTAGGCGCGCGCGTGCGCTGGACCGACCTTCGGATGTCGCTGAGTGATTACGAGGAGCGCGCACCGTCATCAGGGCTGCTCATCTCGAACTGGGAGATTTAGCGTCGTCCCTTCGCGGTCGCGTCGTCTTGTTTCTTGACGATGCGCCACACGAGCAGGAACACGCCACCGGTCAGGAGCATGTGGATGTACCCCGGCGCCTCGAACACAAAAGTGCCGACGCCCCAGAGCACGAGCATGCCGATCGCTGCAATAATGCCGACGTCCATCGGGTCCGACTCCTGTAGGGGTTTCGCGCGTTGACTCGAAAGATACCGCATCCTACATTCCCGCACAGTAGGGGCGAAGAGGAATAACTTTTGAGCCGATAAGTCCTCCGAGTGGGTTCGATATCTTGGTTAACGCCATGCCCGCACGGCGGGAAGGCGGAAAGCTGGGTGAGGACCTCATAAATTCGACAGGGCTTCAAAAACCCCTCTTCGTTCCACCCTCTGCGGCAGCGTCTTTGCCTCGACCGAAGCCCCGCCGTCACTGACGGCGGGGCTTTCGTTCACTCCGCCATTCTGCCATAGTGCGACTATGGCACTCCCAAGCCGTCATTCCACGCAATCGCCGAGTTTGTGGCGCGCCACCACCGGCGCGGTGAAGCAGCACGTGCGGGTCTTGGGTGGGTCACTCGCGGTCATGTGGGGCGTGTTCGGCGTAGACCAACTCCTCGGCCATGCGCTCGATGTGTTTGGTGTGCAACCGTGGACGGAGCAGGGGCTGTGGGGAATATTCGCCGCTCCGTTTCTGCACGCGAACCTGGCGCATATCGTGGCCAACTCGGCGTCGTTTCTCGTGCTCGGATGGCTCGTGCTGCTGCGGAGCACCCGACACTTCGTCTGGGTCAGCGTCGTAGCGACGATCGTGGGCGGGCTCGCCGCGTGGCTGCTGGGCGCACCCGGCAGTGTGCACATCGGCGCGAGAGTCTCGGGGTGACCGTCATGTGGGGCGGGCTCGTTTTCGGAGTGCTCCCTGGACAGCCTGGCATCAGCTGGCAGGAGCACCTCGGCGGATTTATTGGTGGCGCGTTGGTGGCGAAGTGGCTCTCAGGCCGACGTTGAAGTAAACTTCAACCATGCCCTTAGTCACTGTTACGCGCCGCCTCACGTTCAGTGCCGCGCATCGGGTGCATAACCCTGCGCTGAGCGACGAAGAGAACACCCGGCTGTTCGGAAAGTGCAGTAATCCGAACTGGCACGGTCATAATTATGTCCTAGAAGTTTCGTTGACCGGCGAGCCAGATCCCATCACCGGTTACGTGATCGATCTCGGTGAGGTCAAGCGGATTGTCGAGTCCGAGTTCGTGTCGCAGGTCGACCACCGCAACCTGAATCTCGAGGTTCCCTTTCTGCAGGGAACAAATCCGACTTCAGAAAACATTATTCTGGCATGCTGGCGGCGCCTTGAGCCGGCTTTACGGCCGGGCCGTCTGTCGCGGCTTCGTCTCTGGGAAACGGAGAACAACTATGTCGAGTACGATGGGCGGTGAATCGCCCCGCGCCATGCGGCGCTTGGATTCGGTTGACGACCCCTTCGAGGTTGGCGGCGAGCACGGTGGTGACCGCTATCTCGAGTTCGAGAATCTGATTCGACGCGAGCTGGAGCTGGTCGGCGAGAATCCGAATCGCGAAGGACTCGTGAAGACGCCGAGTCGTGTTGCCAAGTCCATGACGTGGCTCACGCGCGGCTATCAGATGGACGTCTTGGATGTTGTCGGCGACGCCGTCTTTGAGGAGGACCATCATTCGATGGTGATGGTCCGTGACATCGAACTCTATTCAATGTGCGAGCACCACATGCTCCCGTTCTTTGGGAAGGCGCACATTGCGTACATCCCGAACGGGCGTATTGTGGGGCTCTCGAAGCTTCCGCGCATCGTGGAGATCTTCTCGCGTCGGCTACAGGTACAGGAGCGGCTCACCGAGCAGATCGCGACAGCCATTGAGGATGTGCTCAAACCGCTCGGCGTCGGCGTGGTGATCGAGGCGTACCATCTCTGCATGATGATGCGCGGGGTCGAGAAGCAAAATTCCAAGACGATCACCTCGGCGTTGCGCGGCAGCTTCCGCGACGACGCCATGACGCGCAACGAGTTTCTCCGCTTAGCGTACGGTCCGTCGTCCTCGCTTCGGTGACGCACCAGGCGCCGCTCGCGGGCACTCGGGCGGTCGTCACCGGCGCGTCGCGCGGGGTGGGCGAGGCCATTGCTCGCGCACTTGCAGGGGCGGGCGCTCGCGTGGCGCTCGTGGCGCGTGGCAAGGAAGCGCTCGACCGCATTGCAGGGTCGCTTGGGCGCCACGGCGTCTCGGTTCCCTGTGATCTCTCGGACGCGGCGGCAGTCGCTGCGGTGCTCGAGGCAATTCCGCAGCGACTCGACGGTGTCCCAACGCTCCTTGTGAACTGCGCTGGGGTGTTCCCTTTTGCGCCGATGCATGAGCTGACCGACACGCAACTGTCGGATGCGATCGCTGCCAACGTGGTCGCCCCGTTCCGGTTCATCCGTGGCATGCTCCCCGCGATGCGAGCGGCTGGCACCGGACATATTGTCACGATCGGCTCAGTGGCGGATCGCACGGTCTTCGCCGAGAACGGTGCGTACGCCGCGACGAAGTTTGGCGCACGCGCGATGCACGAAGTGCTTCGCCTCGAGACACGGGGCAGTGGCGTCCGTGCCACGCTCGTGTCACCCGGACCGACGGATACCGCCATGTGGGATCTGCTGAATCCGGATTCCCGTAGCGATTTGCCGAACCGTGATCAGATGCTCCGGGCCGACGACGTCGCCCGCGCGGTGCTGTTCGCGGTTACGCAGCCTGCGTCGGTCAATATCGACGAGTTGCGGCTCTCGCGGAGCTGAACGCGCATGCATGTCGAGCTGGTTGATCGGCTCCGCTGTCCTGCTGCGCACGCGGAGTCGTGGCTGGTGGCGCACGCCGACCGGTCCGAGGACCGTCGGATTCTCGAGGGAACACTCGGGTGCCCCGTCTGTCAGCGGGAGTTTCGCATTACCGAGGGCGCGGCTTGGATGGGTGACGACGAACCGGCATCCCTCGCGCCCAGTGCTGTGCTCGATGCGGATGGAGCGCTCCGGCTGGCCGCTCTGCTCAACGTCGATGAACGCGGCGGACTCTACGTGCTCGGCGGCTCCATCGCGACGGCCAAGGACGCACTCGCCACGTTCGACACGGCCCGGTGGATCCTGCTCTCGCCGCCGGCCAACGTTAGCGCCGAGGCCACGATTCGCGGTGCGGGGGATCAGGTACCGCTCGCGCGTGGGAGCGTCCGTGGCATCGCGATTGATCGACCGTCAGCCACGCTCGCGACGGCCGCAGCCGCGGCCCTAGCCCACGGCGGGCGTCTTGTGGCGCCCGTGGGCACGGAGCTACCGCACGGAATGGAAGAACTCGCGCGCGATGCGGATCAGTGGGTCGCGCAGAAGGTGGCCGCGTTCGATGCCACCGTGCTCGTCACTCCCCGGCGTGCGGCTCCGCGTACATCGCATCAATAAGCGCCGTGTAGGCCCGGTCAATCACGCGACGCTTCACTTTGAGGGTCGGCGTGAGTTCCCCCCGCTCGACTGAAAAGTCATGTTCGATGAGCGCGATCTTCTTTGGGGTCTCATGTCGCGCGAGCCCCTCGACTTCCTTTGCGACTTGCTGCTCGATCTTGGCTTTGATGGTCGGCATCGTCAGTAGGTGCGAGCGGTCCGTCCACGTGATGTTCTGGCGCCTCGCCCACGGTTCGAGCTGATCAAAGTTCGGTACCACGAGCAGCACTGGAAACTTGCGCTTGTCCCCGATCATCACAGCCTGACTGATGTACTTGTTGGTTTTGATTTTGTTCTCGATCGGCTGTGGCGCGATGTTCTTGCCTCCCGCCGTGACGATAATGTCCTTTTTGCGATCGGTGATGCGGAGGAATCCGTCCTCGAGCACGCCGATGTCGCCCGTGTGGAACCAGCCGTCGGCGTCAATCGCTTCGGCCGTCGCGACCGCATTGTTGTAGTAGCCGCGCATGACGTGCGGGCCGCGCGTGAGAATCTCGCCGTCTGTCGCGATGGCGACCTCAATCCCGTCGATCGGTTTGCCGACTGTCCCGATTCGAAACGCATCGGGCCTATTCACGGAAATCACCGGCGATGTCTCAGTCAGTCCGTAGCCTTCGAGAATCACCAAGCCTGCGGCATAGAAAAACTTATTGATCTCCGGCGCCAAAGGCGCGCCACCCGACACAAAGAACCGGAGACGTCCCCCCGTGCGCTCTTTGAGCTTGCTGAACACGAGCTTCTGCGCGAGCGCGTACTTCCAGGCCAGCAGCCCCGAAGGTTCGCGGCCCGCCAACGTTTCGTCGGCCCAGCGCTCCGCCACAGCGCGAGCCCAGAAGAAAACATGCTTCTTGAGCCCGCCACCGGCTACGGCGTTGTCGAGGATGCGTGCGTACATCTTCTCGTATAAACGTGGTACCGACATGCAGAAGGTCGGACGCACTTCCTGCAGGTTCAGCGGCACGGTATCGATGCTCTCGGCGTACGCAATCGACGTGCCCGTTGCCCAGAACAGGTAGTCAGCCATCCGCTCGAATACATGCGAGAGCGGAAGAAACGAGAGTGCGCTGTCATTTCCGTTAAACGGAATCTTGGTGCTGCTCTCGACAACGTTCGAGTACAGATTGTTGTGCGTGAGCATCACGCCCTTTGGGAGTCCCGTCGTTCCCGAGGTGTAGATCAGCGTAGCCAGGTCATTCGGCTTCACCATTCGTGCTTCTGCTTTCCAGACCGCCGCGCGCTCGGGTGAATCCACCGCTGCACCGAGTGCTTCGATCGAGGCGAGCGTCAGGTCGACCCTCGGTACGGCGTCAGGGAGAAAGGAGATGACATACCTTAATCCCGGCAGCTCACTTCGGATTCCGGCGATTTTCGCCGCCTGATGTTCGTTCGACACGAAGATTGCCACCGCACCAGAGTCGCGGAGGATATGCGTCACCTGATCTGCTGGCAGCGTCGGGTACACCGGGACATCGGCCATGCCCACTGAGAGGCAGGCCCAGTCTGCGAAGGCCCACTCTGGACGGTTCTCGGAAAGAATCGCGACGCGATCACCGCTGGCTAGCCCGAGCTCACGAAGGCCCAGCGCCAGGCGACGCACCCGGAGCAGAACCTCTGCGTGGCTGATCGGCTGATACCGCCCGTCGCGCCGCACCTGATAGGCGTCCGGGCGGTCAAAGGTCTCAAGTCCCGCGAAGAACAGCGTGTTGAGAGTGCCAGTCGTCGGGAGTGGCGCGGCGGAGGACTTCGGGAGTGCGTCGGTCATAGTATGCTGATTCTACAGCGAATCACCGCAGGCGCTAGCACCCCAAGCGCCGTCGGCTGCGGGCGGAGCGCCCGCGACGGTCAGCTCTTGGGCCGTGTGATGATGACGAATCGCACCGGCGATCCGCGCACCTGCGCGCCCTTGTAGCGCGCCGTAGCCTCGACAATCAGCGAATCTGGGTTGCCGATCAGGCCGACGGGGCGCACCCGGAGCCTCCGCGCCGTGAGCCCTGAGGCATCTGAGGTGTCGACGACTGATGGCAACGGCCCATCACCGAGCAGCGTAGCGACCGAGGAGTCGCCCTTGGCGAGTGCTGTCCCGTGGTACAGCACGCGATACGAGACGAGCCACCCCTTGGGAAACTTCACGCCGCCCGTACTGTCGCCACTGACCAGCGTAACACCGACGCCGGTATACGTGTTGGAGGAGGGGACGTCGGGGAGCACGTACAGAAGGGTATCGCGCTTCTTGCCGGTCGCGAAGACGGTGTCCGGGCGCCGCGTGATCTCAAGGGTCCGCTGCACGCTCTGGAGCCCA
>JAPLKT010000086.1:0-8738 GCA_026387895.1 Gemmatimonadota bacterium
AAACGAACCGGGTCGTCTTCATGCCAACGCAGATCGCTACGATCGAAACGCTTCGTTCCCTTCCCCGGACCCTTGGAGCCACGTGGTTCGAAAGTCTCGAAGCACGCAAGCGCGAGGAAGCTGCGTTTCACGACGCTGATCGCATGGGCCATAAGGACGAAGCCCCAGGGTCGACTCCGAATCGCCGGTTTTATGAAGCGGCCCACATCGTGAGCGACTATGTCGACCAATGGCTCAAGGCACGCACTCCAGGTGCCATATTCTTGGATTACGCTTGCGGAAACGGGTCTACAAGCGTTGCGGTGGCACGCGGTGGCGCGGCGCTGGCAGTCGGAATCGATATTAGCGCGGTGTCAATCGCAAACGCGACGGAAAGCGCGAGTGCGGCTGGCGTCGTTGGGAGCACCCTGTTCTTGCAGCGCGACTGCGAAAACACCGGGTTGCCAGACCAATCGTTCGACGCAGTGCTGTGCAGTGGGATGCTGCATCATGTGGACTTGCAGAGGGCGTTTCCGGAACTTCACAGGATACTTCGACCCGGTGGGCGGATCCTAGCCGTCGAGGCATTGGCCTACAACCCGGTCATCCAACTCTATCGAGAGTTGACGCCGCAATATCGAACTGAATGGGAGAAGGCCCACATCTTGAGCCACCGCGACCTTCGGTTCGCGAAGCGTTGGTTTGACATCGCGTCCATAAAATACTTCTGCTTCACCTCACCGCTCGCTACGCTCCTGCCAAGGCCTATTCGCACGGCAGGCGTCCGCCTCGGGCATGTCATTGACGAGGTATTGACTCGCATACCGCTCATTCGGCTCTGGAGTTGGCAGTTTGCGTTCGAACTTGTCCGGCGGGATGACTAGCCGCGAGGCGCACGTCCGCCAAGGACTCATAGTCATGCGCATCGAGAATCGCGCGAATGTGCGATGCGCTCGTGTGAGCTATTGCCGGATGACACGCCCTTGCAACGCAAGGTGCCCGTCGCTCACAACGGCGCAATACACGTTGTGAAGTACGAGATTGTTCCGCCTTGCGGAACCTGTCAACGAGTTTGAGACACCGGGTGGACTGAGTTTATTGAACTACGTCCTGTGACGCGACCAGGAGTTTGGGTGGATTGATCCATGCCGCCGCCGGGAGTGCGGCGGGCACGGGGTGGTGCCGGACGAAGCGCTCGGGCCGGGCGGCGTAGGCGGCCGCCAGGACCGTGGCCCGTGCGGCGCGGCGCGCTTCCGCCAGGCCAAAGTGCACGTCGTGCGGCGTGTGGAGCCCGAGCCCCGAGTGCCGGTGCTCGGTGTTGTACCACGGGAAGAAGTCGTTGCCGTGCACGCGCGCGTGCTCGAGCGAGCCAAAGCGGTCGGGAAAATCCGGCCGGTACTTGAGCACCGACGGCCGCGAGTGCGTCTTGGTGACCCCGAGATCGGCCAAGAGCAGCGCGACCGGCTTCGACGTCATCGCGGATCCGCGATCCGCGTGGATCGTGAGCTGGCCGGGGAGAATCTCTTGCCGCGTGCAACTGGTCGCGATGAGGTGTTCCGCGAGCGCGGCGGCTTCGCGCCGCGCGACCATCCAGCCCACGACGTAGCGGCTGAACACGTCGAGCACGACGTAGAGGTAGTAGTACGTCCACTTCGCCGGCCCTTTGAGCTTCGTGATGTCCCAGCTCCAGAGCTGGTTCGGACCGGTGGCGAGCAGTTCGGGGGCGGCGTAGATCGGGCCGCGGCGTTGCGCGCGCCGCTCGCGGCCTTCGCCCTGGGCGGCGAGCACCCGGTACATCGTGCGCTCGGCGCAGTGATACGTGCCTTCGTCGAGCAGCGTGGCGTAGACTTGCGCGGGCGCGAGATCGATGAATCGGGGCGCGTGCAGCACATCGAGCACGGTCTGGTGTTCGGCCACCGTGAGCGCGCGCGGCACGTGTCGGCGGGGCCACGGCCCCAACACCACCGGTCGCTCGTACCGGTAGTACGTGGCCGGGGCGACGCCGAGGGCGGCACACGCCGGGCGGACCCGCAGCGGGGCGCGGCGCGTACGAACGGCGTCCATCAGCGTGCCCCGTGCGGCCCGTCGGCCGTCGGGAGTGTCCGGCCGAGCAGCTCCGCCACTTTTTTTTGGAGTTCGACCAACGCCTCCGCGTGCTCGGCCCGCGCCGTCGCCTTGGCGAGCGCCCGCTCGAGCACGAGAATCCGTTGCGTGCGCGGATCGGGCGGCGTCGGCTTCGGGCCGCGGCGCCGTGCGGGGCCGGTCAACTCCCCGCGCTTCGCCGCCGCCCGCCACACGCTCAGGTGCGACGAGTACAACCCTTCGCGGCGGAGCAACGCACCCAAGGCACCTGACGCGACGCACCGGGCAGCCTCTTCCAGGATCTTCAGCTTGAACGCGGCGGTGAACCGGCGGCGGTCACGGCGAGACGACACCCCAACATCGTGGGCAGGCACAGGCACGGAAGCAAGAGACAACGACGACATGCGGACATCCTCGATCACCCTCGTACACTAAACTCCGGAAGGATCGGGGTCTCACTCATATTGGCAGAGAGGGTGGGACTAAATCCCGCTATGGTTCCCACAACTACCGACTTCAGTTGCGCCCATTCATTCTGTGAGCTTAGTTGCACGATTGGTTTTTGACGATCATTCTTTTATTCCAAAAAACGTATATCTAAACTCGCTTCCTTCTTCTCTGAAAGAAGCGTCGTAGTAGTCTAGGTACACCGGTTTAAAGAGGGAGAATCTTTGCTTCATATCTTCCTTGTCTTTTACGAAGTTTACGCAAAGGTCATAGTCAAGTCGATCTGTTTTGAATTTTACATTCCAGAGACCATCACCTATGTCTGTGGCTCCTTGCCGGTAGTAGTGAGTGTAACCGTTCATTGATGCATATAGCTTGGCACCAGGCTTCATGTTGTTATACAAGCACCTGATCGCCTTGTTGAAATCAGTATTGGATAAGAAATCCAACGTTTGAATCGATATTACGATGTCAAACTCCCCTCCAAAAAAGATGTTCTTCTCATCCGGAATGAGATCAATAACCTTGAATTGGTTTGCATAGTGCGGCATCGAGGTTTGCGCTTCAGCAATGTCAGTTGACGCAATATCCACCCCATAACAATTGAATCCCAGACTGTCAAAAAATTGCAGTGCCCCACCTTGTCCGCAGCCGAAATCCAATACACGCTCATGTTGTGAACCATCGATACCATAATCAAACTTCAAAATGCGGCCGTAGAAACGAAATATAAAACTCTCAACGTTTGCCGCTGCATAAGTGCCTGCCCAGTATTTGGCGTTCTTTTCCAAGTAATTAAACATTCGTCTTGACTCCATTTGGAGCTATTGTCAGAAAGTGTGGGATTAGGCGGAAGGCGGTGACACCTTCTCGGGTGGGACCAATCACCCCCGGGAGAATTCCCGGCCACGAAAAGGAGCCACAGCCCAATGCAGAAGATGAATGGAGAACCGGCCGCGTCAAGACCGGCGTGGGACACGCTCGAGACGTTCGCCCGGACGCACGTCCAGGGATTCATCCAGCAGCTGTTGGAGGATGAGGTGACCGAGTTGTTGATGCGTCGAACGTCGCTGGACGCGCCGGCCGGCTCGCGCAACGGGCACGGGAAGGTGCGGCAACTCGCGCTAATGAACGGCACGATCACGGTACGACGGCCATGGGTGCGCGATGTCGAGGACCGCTTCGCGAGCCGACTGCTTCCCCTGTTTCAACGCCGCAGGCCGGAAGTGGCCGCGCTCCTACCCGAGCTCTACCTGCACGGCTTGGCGCTCGGCAATTTCGAGCTGGCGCTGCGGGGGCTGCTGAGCGATGCGGCCGGCGCGTGCCAGCGCGATGATCTGTTCGCGGTAACTTAGGGGGGGGTATGCCTTCGGACGACGAGCCATCGGGGAATCCTCCTCTCATGAAGAGTAAGGCTCCACCAAAACGGGTCAACTCCAAGACCACACATCCATAATAGGCTCCCGTATGTCGCGCGTGGCTGAGTTGCTCATCCATGGACTGAGGTCTTGCGATACCACATCGGGCGTCGTTCCCACCGCGCCACCGACCACCCAACGCGCCGGGGGCACCCTACCTAAGCATCCGGCGCAGCCAGATGGCGACACGCGTGACCCCGTTCTCGCCAAACATGCGCCGCACTCCGTGCTTCACCGCCAGCACCACCTTGCGCTGCGCGCGCTGCAGCGGCGTGTCCTGGTCCGGCGAGCGGTCGCTCAGGAAATTAACCAGGCGGGGATTGATGAAAATGCGGAAGCCGAGCGCGCGCAGCTCCCGGTGAGACTTCCTCGCCATCGGAGGACAGTCCGTGATACGCCCCCCGCACGATCGCCTCGCGGCGGTAGATCGCCAACCCGCCAAACGCCGATTCCACCTCAATCCATCCTGCGTCCTCGGGGATGGTCACCATCCGCGAATACACTGCCGAGGACTCCGCCTCCGACTTCGCGATGCCGAGCGCCGTCATGACACGATACTGTTGCCAGCAGTCATTGGGCGACCAGAAGGGGTGCCGCAACGTCCAAATGTCATAATAGGGCCCGCGTTGATTGGCCGTGCAGACGTCCCAATCGTCCCGGTCCCAGCACGAGGCGATGCCGGCCGCTGTCAGCCTACCGGTCAAGCCATCGAGGTCCACGACCAACACATAGTCGACGTCCCGGTATCGTTCCGCGTGCTTGATCTCGTTTAGGGAGCTGTTGCGGCAGAACGCGAGCCGTTCCGTCCGGAGCGGTATGCGCTCGCGCAGGGTACCGAGGTGGCGAACGTCGAACTGCTCGATGCGTTGGGCCAGCGCCGCCAACTGCTTCCGGGAGTCATCGTCGCTGTCGGATTCGATTATCAGCCACTGCACTCGCCGAAAGACCGAGAGGGCCCGCTCCAGCTCGGAGATCGTCTCGGCAATCCAGGTACCGCAGTTCCGCACATTGCCCACCACGACGATGGAGCTCGCCGCTGGTGCCTTGTGTCGCGCCGCAGATGTCGGACCAGCCGGCTGAGTCATGCGTACACGTGCCCAGGTCTTGGTGAGCCTCTCGACAACGGCCGGTGGGCGTTCATCATTTCGATTTCTTCTGCATTCATCGCCCGAGTCTCGATTGCGTCTGGTGGCGGGGCATCGGGGAGGTTCATTCCGGCACGACCGACAGGATGCGTGCGCCCCTCGGCTCATAGCTGACGGCAACGTCGACCAGTTCAGACAACGCCGCGCGCACCGCGCCATGCCGCTCCGGCGGTACCACCAGAAGCAGGAACCCTCCGCCGCCGGCGCCCACGATCTTCCCGCCGAGGGCCCCGGCCGAGAGCGCTCTCTCGTAGCAGACGTCGATTTCCAAGGAACTGATCTTGCTGGCCAGACTCCGCTTGGCATGCCAAGCGGCGTCGATGAGGCTGCCCAGCCGCCCCAGGTCACCAGGAAACTGCTGCAGCAGGTCACGACACTCGACGGCCTGATCACGCATCTTGATGAGCGTCTCGCTCGTCTGCGGAATCCGCGATCGCTGCTCCTCCAACACTGCCCCGGCCTCACGCTGCATCCCGGTCCAGAACAGCATGGTGTTCCGGAACAGCGCTTCGGCGCCGTCATTGGCCAGCCAGATGTGCTCGAGTTGCACCCGCCCGTCGCGCTGGAACGTGATGAAGTTCAGCCCGCCGAACGCGGCCGCGTACTGATCCTGCTTGCCGATGGGGCGCTTCAGTACATCGATCTCCACATGACAGGCTTCTTCCGCCAGTTGCCCCGCCGACACATCTTCCCCGCGCATGGCATGCAAGGCGTACAGCAGACCGACCGCGAAGCTGCTCGACGAGCCGAGGCCGGACGACGCCGGCACGTCCGCGGCGGTCGCGACGAAGAGCGGGGGCTCGACGTGCACCAAACGGAGACATTCGCGCGCCACGTCGTTTTCAATCGCGTCGAGCGACTGCACGTGCTCCGTCGTCGAGTAGCTGAGACGATACGTCTCGTTGAACAACGGGCTGTGCCGTTTGACCGTGACGTAGATGTACTTGTCGATCGTCGCGCTGATCACGGCGCCGCCATGCAGGCGAAAGACCCCGGGAAGATCGGTGCCGCCGCCCGCGAAACTCACGCGCTGCGGGGTCATGGTGGTGACGGATCGGGGAAGCTTGACGGGTATGGGCATGCGAGGGGTTTCGTTGTGAAGGCGGGCAACGCGCCCGTGCGGCGCCGCGAGAACGCGGCGGTTCCTGCCGATCAGGGCATCGACTCCCATGCCTCGTAGCGAGACACGATCCACGGCTCCAGCTCCAGCAGGGTCGCGGCGACGTGGGCCGGCTGCGCCACCGTTCCGTCGGCGCCATGGCGCTCCGGACCGATGAGCACACTTTCGCAGCACGCATTGTACGCGGCCTGACTGTCCCGGGGATCGTCGCCGACGTAGATGGCCCGATCGAGCCGCAGCTGATGCGCTTCCGACGCCTGGAAAAAGAGGCCGGGTGCCGGCTTGCGACATGCGCATCCGGCGTCCCAATGGTGCGGGCACACGTACGTGGCGAGAACATCAATCCCCTGCAAACGCAACTCATCTCGCATCCGGGCGTTGACGGCGTCAACCGCGCTCGCCTCGACGGTGCCGCGGGCGATCCCCGCCTGATTCGAGAGCACGATGAACCGGAACCCATGCGCCGCCAATCGACGCATCGCTTCGACCGTCGGTTCGATCCATCGGAAGTCCGCCCAACCTTTCACGTAGTCCGCACGTGGAGGCCTGATATTGATCGTCCCGTCCCGGTCGATGAGCAGGATGCGCTTGGGCGCCAAGTACTGTTCCGTCAGTCGCAACCGCTGTAGATCGGAGATGCTGTGGTAGGGATCGTGACTCACCATCCCGGACAGGCCTCCGGTCTCCGCCAGACGGTGCAGCGTCGTCGCAAGACTGGCGTCCGGAACGTCCATGCAGCCCAGCATCGCATCCCGCTCCACCAGCATGTAGCCGACCTCGACGAACTGCAGTCCCGGCGCCGTACGACTGGCGTCGTACAACTCGACACGTCCGTTCGCGGCCAGCCGGATGTTCGCCTTCGCCTTTGGCTGCACGCTCAAGGTGACGGCGGTGCCCTGCGATCGATGGAACTCGTGCAGTCGCTCGAGACGGAATGGCACGTAGTTGTCCGCATAGAGCAGCAGAAAAGTCGGATCGAGGGCCGCGCGTGTTTCCCACAGCCGGCGGCCAGTCTCCCAATCGGTGGGTCCGGCAGAGTACGCGATTCCCACCCCGAACCCCGTTCCGTCGCCGAAGAACTCGCGAATCGTCTCGCCGAGGTAGCCGGTGAGCAACAGAACGCGCTGCACGCCTTGGTCCTTCAATTGCTGAACCAGGTAGGACAGGAATGGCCGGCCATGCACCGGCGCCATTGGTTTGGGCACGGTATCCGTGAGCGGCCGCAACCGCGTTCCCAGCCCCCCACACAGAATGACGGCTTGTGTCGGCGGGCTCACCGCATCGCGTCCATCTCGCGAAGCGTCGCGTCCACGCCCTCGCTCAGACCGATGAGCGGACGCCAGCCGGTGGCGGCGGTCATCCGACTTGTGTCGGCCCAGAAGCCTGATCCCGCGCGGATACCCGGGACCGGCGATGCGTGCCCGCAGTAGCGTGCCACGCGGCTGGCGACCTCGCCGACCGTCGTGGGCTGGCCACTGCCGATGTTGAACACCCCGGATGGTGCGTCGCACTCCGCCAGCATCAGGAGGCCTCGGGCCACGTCGTCGACGTGCACAAAGTCCATCACCGCCTCGGGCGTGCGCAGCTCCGGCATCCGGC
The DNA here is from genome assembly GCA_026387895.1 of Gemmatimonadota bacterium. Classification (GTDB taxonomy): domain Bacteria; phylum Gemmatimonadota; class Gemmatimonadetes; order Gemmatimonadales; family Gemmatimonadaceae; genus Fen-1231. The sequence continues at coordinate 7,791 of JAPLKT010000086.1, forward strand.
CCGCGCGGGCGGCGGCGCGCAGATGCGGCACGAGCGAACTGCCGCGCTGCCCCGGCCCGAAGGCAAAGAAGATGCGAGCCCACCGGTAGCCAAAGCCGGCCTCGCGCGCGACTCCGTCGAGCATCGTTCGAATCGCCTGCTTGGCGGCGGCAAACACGCCGATATCGACGGGCAGGGCGTCTTCGCGCACCGCTCCGGCCGCCCGGCCGTATTCCCAGCAGCTTCCCGCCACCACCACGCGTGAAACTTTGGCTTTCACGAGTGTCTCGAACAACCCGAGGCTGGCATCGACGTTGACGCGGCAACGGCGCAACGAGTAGTCCGGGAGTCCGTCCCAGGCCAGATGCAGGCACCAGTCGGGACAGAACGCCGCAACATCCTCCTGCCACTGCCCGTCACACGTCAGGTTGCCGACCACCTCGCGCACGTTCGGTGCCGAGCCCTCGGCGGACCGGACCAGGCTCATCACGTCATGACCGGCGAGCAACGGCATGAGCCGCCGTCCCAGAAAACCGCGTCCGCCCGTCACCAGAATGCGCACCGCGTTCAGCTCCGGGCGAGCGATGCCGGATCGAAGTCCGGAAAACTCGCATCGCGTTCGGAGATCACAACCGGTGGTCGCGGCCAGCGGAATCCGAAGGCGGGATCGTTGTACCGAAAGCCGCGGTCCGCCTCCGGGCGGTAGACCTCGCTCATGTAGTAGTGCACGCTCGTGTCCGGCGCGGTCGTCAGCCAGGCATTCGCGCAGCCGGCAGGGACGTGCAACATGAGCCGATCAGCCGCCGAAATCTCGATGGAAATCCACTGCAGGAACGTCTTGGACGTCGGCCGCAGGTCGACGACGATGTCAAACAGCGAACCCGTGAAACACATCAGCGTTTTCGCTTCACCGTATGGCGGCGCCTGGAAGTGAAAGCCGCGGAGCGTGCCGGCGTGCGGATTCTCCGA
>JAPLKT010000086.1:8783-9169 GCA_026387895.1 Gemmatimonadota bacterium
TCCGAGACGTTCCCCTGCACCACGGCGCTGTGTAGGCCGTGAGCAGCAAACTCGGCAGCGCAATATGTGCGCCGAAACGCGCCCCGCGCGTCACGGAACAGCTCCGGCTCAATCAGCCACACGCCGGCCAGGTGCGTCTCGAGGAACTTCATGCGAACGCCAGAACGGTTGGTTCACCCGGCAGCGGAACGATCACCTCTCCGGCCCATCCGTGCTCGCCGCAGATCTGCGCGAGAATCTCGTCTCGGAAATTCCACGCCAGCAGCAGCACGACGTCCGGTTTCCGCGCGAACGCCTGCGACGGTGGCACGATCGGGATGTCCGTGCCGGGGGTGAACGTGTCATGCTTCAGGTGCGCCCGGTCCGCCACCCCGTCGACCAGTCGG
>JAPLKT010000086.1:9222-27222 GCA_026387895.1 Gemmatimonadota bacterium
ATCGTCGCGCTCCGCGCCGAGGCACCGTACCCGATGATCCGCTTTCCCTCCGCCCGCTTCCCTTCCACGATCGCCCGGAGCTGTGCACGGTGCCGTTCGCACCGGCGGGCGAACTCATGCCACGGCGCGGCATCGCCCACGCCTAACGTCTCCTCATCCTGCATGGCGCTGCGGTAGTCGTCGCTCTGCGCCCGCGGGTTTTTGGAGAAGTACACGACATATGAGCCGCCGCTGATCGGACTCGTGGTCACGTCAAAGGGATACAGGCCATGGCGCGCCAGCATCCGCCCGATGCTGTGGAGTGAATGAAAACACAGGTGCTCGTGGTAGATCGAGTCGTAGTGCAGTTCGCGGAGAATCACGTCGGCGCGGTGAAATTCGATCGCACCCGTCCCGTCGGACCTGAGACAATGGGCCATGCCAGCCAGCACATCGTTGGCGTTGGCCACGTGCGGAATGACATTGCGGGCAAAGACGACGTCGGCCTCGCCGGCGCTCGCCACAATCCCGTGCGCCACCGCCAACCCGAAGAATTCGGCGACCGCCGGCACGCCCTCCGCCTCGGCCATCGCCGCGATGTTCTGCGCTGGATCGACGCCCAACACCCGGTCGCCCCGTGCGGCGAACGGCTTCAGAAAAGTGCCGTCGTTGCTCGCCACCTCCACCACCTGCAGTGGTCCCGGCCCGCTGCGTGCCACGATTCGCTCGGCGAACACCGTGGCGTACCGGCGTGCCTCCTCCGACGTGCCCGTGACCCAAACGTAGTGCTTGAACAGGATTGCCGGCGCGACGGTCTCCGTAAGCTGGATGGTCCCGCACGCGTCGCAGCGACAAATGACCAGCGGAAATCGAGGCACCGCTTCCGCACGGTCGCGGCGCAGACTGTTGGCGAGCGGCTGGTTACCGAGGTCCAGGATGGTTTCGATACGCGGACTTTCACATATCCGACAGCGATCGATCACGGTGGAGAGCGGTTCCGTCATGTCCACCGGAGCTCTGCATCAAGCGCGCCGATGTCGCTCAGGTGTTTCAGCTGCGCGAGCCGGTTCGTTGTTGTGCCGCGAAACTCCGTCTCGCAGAAGCCGGTGCGCTGGAACATCGCCACGAGCTCCGCGCCGCCTCGGTCGATTGTCCACTCCGGTTGATACCACTCCTTCAATTCAGAGAGAATGCGCGAGAAACTCACACGATACGACCGCGCGTCGCCACCGTGCTCGCCGGTGTAAACGATGGTGCTGCCGGGGGTTGCGCGCCCTGCCGCCTCGGCCAGGCCGCGCACGGTGAAATTGCCATTGGGGATGCCGACGTTGTACGACCGCCCACCCACCAGTGCAGCAGGCGCCTCGAGACCCGCAATGAACGCCGAACTTACGTCGCGCACATGCACCACGGGGCGCCACGGGGCTCCGTCACTCTTGATCTCCACACGACCCGTGGTGTAAGCGCAAGCCACCATGCTGTTGAATACGATGTCACAGCGAAGGCGCGGACTGGCGCCGAACACGGTGGACGGACGGAAACAGACGACCGTAAAGTCTGGCGTCGCCAGGGCCTTGAGCGCCAGCTCGGCTTCCCACTTCGTCTTGGCGTAAGTCGTGATGGCATTCTTCTCGCTAGCGTCCTCGTCCAGCTCCTCGTCGGTCGTCGAGATCCCGTACATGCTCTGCGACGACGCGTAGACGAAACGCCTGACCCCGGCCTGGCGCGCAGCGGTGGCGAGCCGGAGGGTTCCGCGCAGATTGATCGCGGCAGTGAGGCTGGGCGAGAATTCGCCGAGCGGATCGTTCGAGAGTGCAGCGAGATGGATGATGGCGTCCACTCCGCGCAGGGCCTCCGGCGTGACGTCGCGTATGTCGCCAGCCACTGACGGATACGGCTCCGCCACCGTGCCTACGAGGCAATCCCGGTAGTACCCCGTATCGAGTCCCGTCACCGCGAAGCCGCGCTCGGCGAGTACCGACGTCAGCACCGAACCGATGTAGCCCTTGTCGCCCGTGACCAGAACATTGTGAGGGCGCGTCATGACGCCGCCGCCACGCCCGCAATCCGGTCTACCGCCGACACGAGCCAGGATTGATGCGTGGTTTCCACCACATTGTAGTTCCGGCTGTTGACCCACAAGTTGATTTCCCCGAGCGTGCGCAGCGGATTCAGGGAGTCAAACCCCGACAACGTGACCACCGTCAGGCCACGCTCGACGGCACGCCTCGCGCCATTGAGGATGTTGGGCGACCGCCCGCTGCTGCTGATGAACACGCCGACGTCGCCGGCGTCGGCATAGAAGTCGACGGCTCGCGCGACCCAGTGCTCGTAGCCATAATCGTTGCCGAAGCACGTGATCAGGTCTGCGTCGTTGAAGGTCAGCGCGCGAACGCCGGCGGCCTTCGTCAGGTCGACCGCCACGTGGCTGGCGATTGCGGAACTACCGCCGTTGCCGACCACGATCACCTTGTGGCCTCGCGCGCCCGTTAACACGTCGCAAAGGGACCGCAAGTCTTCTGGCCCGGCATCCTGCAAGCGTCGACTCAGTTCGCGGAAATATACATCAAAAAAGTCATCTGTAGACATGCGGCTCTTTCAGTTACCGATGGTTCAAAGAAGTGCGACTACGCATCGAACGTCTCCGCCTCACCTGCCAGCCATTTCGGCGAGCAGGTCGCTGCGAAATCCCCGAGACACACCGGCGTGTTCGCTCGGATATCCACTAAGGGCAGAGCCCCGATCGCGGCCTGACGAGCAGCCCCCGCCGCATAGTTGAGCCGCCCTGTGGCATCGCGCCCTTCGCGAAATCGCGACGGGAACAGATACCGATGCTCCAACGCCGCCACGATCGGCCCCGACAGGTCCTGACGCACGAAGAAGGCGTTGCAGCCGTTCGCATTGGTACCGACAAACGTATAGCCCTTGCGCGACGCCAGCGAGATGAGCGCCCGAATCGACGCGCCAAAGTACAGGTTGGAATGATGCGCCCGCGTGCGCTGGAAGTCCGCCGCGTACGGCACGGTCACTGGATGCAGGTCACCGAAGACCGCGTTGTACTCGCAGACCACGATGGCCGGCGTGACGACGTCGATCGCTTCCCAGACCCAGTAATCGTTTCCGTCGATATCCACGCTCAATAACCCGATGTCGCCTCGAAACCCCGCGTCCGCGAGGAGGCGATTGATATTCTCCCGCGTCACGAACGCTTGTTTCGCGTGGAGGTCGTAGCGCCACGACAGGTCATCGGCACAAATAGCCGCGATGCTCTCCTCTGATCCATCGAGCACCAAGCCCCGCCAGTTTCTAAGCAGCAGCAGGAGTCGCGAGTTCGACTCTCTATAATCATCCGCGCCGAATTCCACGAAGCTCTTGGAGACCCCCGGCAGTCGCGACACGAGCCAATCGATGATACCGTCCTCACCCCACTGCGAATATGCGCAGAACTCAACGTCGTGAAGCCCCGGCAAGCGTGATCGCTCGCGGTTGTGCCTCGCGCAGACGAGCGCCTGCATCACCATCTGTCGCTCGGCGAGCCGTTCCAGCCGCGGGTTGCGGATGACCCTCGCTCGCAACTTCCCAAGCAGACGCATGATCAACTGCCTCCGAGGCCGCTCGCGCGCTCGGAGGCACGCAAGCGCGCCAGCCGGCTCATCACACGCCAGTATGTTGTCCTGAAGTTCAGGTCAGCGAGGACGATCAACAACCATGCGCGCGCGCGCAGAGGCCATGCGGCGGACAGCGACATCGCGTAGACGCTCAGCTCGTAGAAAGGAACAAACCACTCCACCCATCGCTTCCGCGAAAGGCGGTATATCGCATCCGTCGAGCTCACACCATGCGCGCCGAACACCGTGAGCCCCTTCGTCGTCCGGTGTATTCCGCCGCGACTGAGCAAATAGAGATCGTGGGCCCAGTCCGATCCGAGATACTCTCCTAATGGGGGCGCGCCCTTCAACACTTCCCGCCGCATCAGTGAGTAGAAGATCCCGTGGGAGCGCCAGCAGTTTCTGTATCGCCTGCCGCCAATGGTTGTCGTAGCGAAGAACGATGCAAACCGATCCTCCACGCGGCCACTCGCACTGAACGTCACCAAGTTCGCTGCGATCACGTCTTGTCCTTCCATGACGTGAGGGCTCGTGGACGCGACGTAGCCGGGATTCTCCTCAAGGAACGCGACGTTTTCAGCTAGGAAGTCCGCGGACCGGACGTCGTCCGCGGCCGCCCACATGAAGTAGCGTCCCGTCGCCTGCGCACGAACGTACTCAAAGTTCAAACCCGCAACGATATTTCGCGATTGCCGAACGTATCGCACACGGCGGTCCCGCCCTGAGTACTCCTCGCACATCGCCCCGGTTTCATCCGTCGAAGCGTTGTCGGAGATGATCAGCTCAAAGTTCGTAAAGGTTTGCGACAACATCGACTCGATCGCCTGGCGCAGCGTAGCGGCCCCATTGTACACCGCCATGCCGATTGACACAATCGGTGCCGTGCCACCGTCGTCCTGCACGCCGCCGGCACTCATGCCGGGGCGGGGACAACGTCCGCGGCCGCGCGCGGCGGGAGGTGCCGCTCGTCCATCCGATATTGTTCCGATTCCACGAACGTGACTAACGCCGCGAGCAACGCCTCATGCTGCTCAAGCGTCCATTGGTCGAGCCACACATCATAGATCGCAGGCGTGAATTGTTTGGGGTAACCGCCGAGGCAGCGAATCGTGCCGTCGTAGTCCGAAAAGAAGAGATTGGGCGTATGGTGAATGAACGCCATGAAGTAGTACGCGAGCACCTCCTGCCGATCGATCACGAGAGGCAGCTTGTCCAACTGCAGCAGCAACTGGCGGTAGTGCTCAACGTCCCGGGCATGCACGTTGAAATCGAACGCGATATGCGGATTGTTCATTGAGGCGTTGATGACGGGAACACCAAGAGCTGCGTACTCGAAACCGACCGTCCCATAGACCGTCAAGACGACGTCGATCCCTTCGGCGATCAGCTGATGATGAGACGCGTCCGACGGCAGCATCGTAAGCTTCGGATACTTCGACACGAACGCCTCGACGATTTCCTTGCTCCCCGGCAGAAAATCCGGGTGCGTCTTGATGTACCAGTCATAATCTGTGCGCTCCGAGATCTGCCCAAGAAAGTCGAGCCACTCATGGAAATCCGGAAACAGATTGTTACCATACGAGTGCGGACTGTCGAAGAAACAATGCGCCGCAATCAAGATCTTCTTGCGGGGAGACTCACTGAGCAGGCGCGGGTGGGAAGGAGCTCGGAAGGCCGACTTGGTCGAATAGGCCATGTCGACAGCGACCTCGCCCCGGAACCGCCGTTCGATACGCCGCTGCGCCTCCGCAAGCCCTGCGTCGCGCACTGCTTCCGGCAGCGCGGCAAAGCGCTCGCGAAAGGTCGTAAAATCGCCGTACGCAAAGAGATGCTCGGCGTCCAGGCGGTAGCAGTGCGTGAGATTGACTTGATACACCGGAATGCCGCGCGCCACCGCTATCCTGAGCGGGATCGCGTTCCCGTACACCGTATGGCTCACGTTGATCGCACGGACATCATGCGCATCGAGATAGTCCTGCCAAAAGACGAACAGCTCGAGCGAATGCCGCAACGACGTCACGAACTCGACTGACGCCTTGATGATGGTTGGACGCGCGTACTCCCGAAGGTACGCATCGTAGACCAGGTCGCCGATCCATATGCCAGACACGCGCATGGCTTCGATGTCAGTCTTGCTGGCGATGCCATCATATACGTGGGCGAACAGCCGCCTAGCCCGCGCCTTTTGCGCTCGCGTCAGAACCGGCGTGACGACTTGCCCCGTCCCGAAGGAGCGATACGCACCGTACGGCGCGTAGCCGATCGTACGTTTTGCCCACGCTTTGAACGCTTCCTTTCTGCTGCGGTTCGCCTGCACAACGTAGCCGACGACCCGGGCGCCATGCAGTTCCCCTAACACGTTGGCCAGATATGAATAGGCGATGTGCGCGGAGTGCATGTTGTTCACTTCAATTAGCACTTCCGGGTGACGACGCGTCTCCGCAGGCGACCGGACGAACACACGCCGGTTGTGCTCCTCGAACCGGCGCAGTCCAAGCGAAGAAATTGGCGCGCGAAGCAATGCTGCGACCTTCTGCCAGACGTTATTGAACATCTCCGGACCTCCCGCCGTGCTCCTCAGAGAACGTGCCGTGCCGCGCCCGTATGAGATCCCGCAGGTGAACAATGCCGCGTTGCGGAAGTGCGCAGGTTGGGCCTCCCGGCGGAATGCTGGAGATCACGCGCTTGCCGCCGAGCAATCCGACCACCATGGCCATCGTTTCACCGCCGGCCACCACGTCCGCATCTGCGATCTCCTCGACCAAGGATCGGGTGCCGCCGATGACGACGTCCATGTCGGTCTCGCGTCGTACCCACTCGTACCTTCCGGTCGCTTCCGCCGGATGCGGCCGTATGACAATCAGCCGCACTCCGGGCACCACCGTCCTGACATTCGTCAGAAAGAACCGAAGCGCCTCCTCCTCCGTGTACCCGAAATGGCGCTCGTCACCGTGCTGCAGCCGTGCGTGCTCGCGGACCGGCTCGGTGCAATACAGCACAGTGCGCTCAGGTGCCGATCGGTCCTCTTGTTGGATCCGCGCAGCGAACTCGCGCTTCAAGTCCGCGAAGAAGGGGTTCGGCTCCAGTATGACTGACACGCCCGGGAACGCCGCAACGGCCAAGCGCTTCGCGTCGCCATCACCCACGCAGATTTCATCGGGAAGATACAACTGCCTGTTTCGCGTCAGACGCTCGCGATAGTTGACCCAGTGGTCAAGGAAGACCACCGATCGACGGCCGAGTGCCTTGGCGAGCGCGATGGCATCGCATTCGAGGCACGACTGCCAACTACTCCCGCACAACACCCTGTCGCTCGCCTCAATGGCGGCGCCGAGACCGACACTGCGTACTGCGCCCAACTTGCGTTCGAAGATGCCAAGCGCCGGTCCCGCAAGCGCGAATTGGTAGTCGTCGGGGTGCTGCCGGACGAAACTACTGAGAATCTCCGCACCGCCGGCATCGTGTGACACTACGGCAAGCATCAAACGACTCGCTCCCTGAATTCCTCACGCAGCACACCGTATTCCACGACGTCCACTCGAGAACCCTCGAGGAATAAATGCTGCCGGCGCGTTCCCTCCAGAGTCATCCCCAACCGAAGAGCAAGTTTCCGCATGCCGAGATTCGTCGCCGCGGTAGAACAGTGAATCCTTGCGAGATCGAGTTTGTCGAAGCCGTGGGTGAACAGCGCTCGCCCGGCAAGAAACCCAAGCCCCTTGCCCCAATGCCGGCGATCGCCGAGGAGAATCGCGAACTCGGCCGTGTGGTCGATCGTCGCGATGTCCTGCAGGCTCACATTCCCGACATGGCCGTCCTCGCGGTGGCACACGGCCCACACGATGCGGCGCTCCTGCGCGCACGCCGCGACATAGTCGCGGAAGTAGTCTTCGGGATGGAAGAACTTGCCATGCGAGTTGTAACGGCACACTTCCTGATCCTGGAACCACCGTGGATATGAACCGTGGACGTCACCTTCTTCCAGCGGCCGCACAAAGTAGGCCTCGTTCAATGAATAGATCACGCGAGTGCCTCCAGGTTGCGCCACACCTTCCAAAACGCAGCGACGATTTGATCCACTTCGTGATCCGCGAGTTCGAACGCGCACAAAGCAAAGCCGAGGAATGTCGAGTCGTGCAGCTGCTCGGCAACCGGACAAATGCCCTTGGCGTAGCTGACGTCGCGATGGCAGATGTCGGATGTCCAGGGGAAACCGCGAGAACCGTAGGCGATTTTCTGCTGGTACATCGGCAGGAGGTGCAGAAGCTGATATCCGCCGGACACACCCGGCACCCCTTCCGCGTCGAGCGCTTCCAGAATCCTGGCCCGACCAACCGGCAACCGGTTGAGTTCCAGCACGAGCGGATAGTGATAGTACGCATGCGTGCTGCCCGGGCGGACCATTGGCGTCCGAAGCCCTCGCAGTCCGCTGAGCCCAGCGGTGAGTCGCTGCGCCGCACGCTGCCGGCTCGCCACGAAACCATCGAGCTTCTTCAGTTGTTCGATTCCGATCGCCGCTTCGATCTCGCCGAGTCGGAAGTTGTAGCCGACCATGTTGCGCAGGTCCGTGACACCCTTGTCACCGACGACAGCCTCGGCGTGGTTGCGGATCAGCTGCAGGCGCTCGGCGATGGCGGCATCATCCGTGACAAGAATGCCTCCTTCGCCAGTGTGGATATGCTTGTGATAGTTCAAGCTGTATCCGCCGACGTGCGCGAGCGTTCCGCCAACCTTCGCGCCATAGCGGGTGCCCGGAGACTGCGCTGAGTCGGTGATGACGCGTAGTCCGTGTTTTTCGGCGATCACCATGATGGCGTCCATGTTCGCCGACTGGCCAAAGATGTCGACTACCATGACCGCCTTCGTATACGGCGTGATGTTTGCTTCGATTGATGACGCGTCGATGCAAAACGTATCAGGCTCAATGTCGGCAAAGACGGGGATCGCGTTCCAGTGCAAGATCGCCGTGGCGCTCGCACACATCGTCCACGGACTCACGATCACTTCATCCCCAGGTTCGATGCCGATCGCGCCGACTGCGGCGATCAGCCCTGAGGTCCATGAGTTGACCGTAATCGCGTGTCTCACTCCGAAGTACCGCTCGGCTGCACGCTCGAATTCCTGCACCTTGGGACCGCCAAAGAAGTCCGGATCCCAGCACCCCAGGAACTTCGACAGCACGCCGGTCTCGACAACCGCCTTCGCCGCGTCGACCTCCTCCTGCCCGATCGAATTGAATCGCTGGAATGGCGCGGAGATGGTCTTGCGTCCTCCGAGCAGGGCGAGCGGCGAGCTATCCGCGATCATCGATTCTCCAGTAGACTTGACATCGCTTCCTGCGCCGCGAGCGCGTCCGCTCCTGAACAGATCGCGGCGTCGAGCCCGTTGAGCGCTCGATCGAGTTGCTCCATGACGTGCCATTGATAACGCGCCATGCCGGAGGGGATGACTTCCGGCTCCGCCAGCGATGGCACCGAGGCGGAAAGTAAACCCCGGCGGGCGGGCTGCCACGTAATGAGCGCCCCTCCATCATCGTACCGGAGCCGGCCGTTCGCAGCGATCAGCTCGACCGTGTAGTGCGAATAATCTTCCTCGCCTCCGGGTCGCGCCCCTCCCAGAGTCGACCGCGATCGAAGATTGCCCCCCGCTCAAACGGTCCCACCCAGTATTGAAGGAGATTGAAGAAGTGCGAGCCGTTGTGCAACAAACCCTTCGAATACCATACGACTCCCTTCACGGGGCCGCGGATCTCCCCAGCCTCGAGCCGACGCTTGACTTCGATGACACCGGGGTCCGACTGCCGAACGTAGTTGACGTACAATGCGACATTTCGTTCCGCGCACGACGCGACCAGCGACCGTGCCTCGACAAGCTCGAATGCCAAGGGCTTCTCGCACAGGACAGTTTTCGGTGTCTGCAACCGCAGGAGCGTCCGCACCATTTCCCCGTGTTGGTCGGTCGGCCCCGCAATCACCACGATCTCAGGATGATGCACTTCGAGCGCCAGCTCAAGCGTTGGATACGCCGGCACCCCATACGTGGCCTTGAATCGTTCGCGGCGCTCGACCAGTGGGTCCACGGCCGCGATCAGATCAAAGGACGGATGAACCGATGCAGCGCGCGCATGGGTCAAAACCGATGCCGCAGGCCACGCGACGTCGTATCCCATGCCGATCTGTCCGAGCCCGGCCAGGAGCACGCGGCGCGTCATGTGTCGCCCTTCCGCAGCACCTGCTCGTTGATGGCAACCCAGCTCGGTCTTGCCCGGAGGAGGCGCACAACGTCCGGACAGCTGAACAGCGGTCGCTCGTCGCCAAAGTGCTCGATGATGCGCGTGAGCAACTCATAGTCCCGCGGCTCATCCAGCGCCAAGCCGAGCTCCGTCCAGTGCAGTTCCGGCGGAGCGACGCAATACAGCGCCGGAAAAAACTCCGGGTGACTCCGAGTTTGCAGCGTCACGTGCTCGCGGTCAAGCCGATCACTGAGCTCCGCCGCATTGATCGCGCTTGTATTCCGGAAAATCCACGCGTCGGCTTCGCGGGCCAGAAACACGAACTCTTCCCCTGAGTTGGGAACATCACGATCTTCAGCCACTGCCGACGCAGGCCTTCGATATTTGCTCGATGACGCGTCCAACGTCCTCCTCACTCAACCCCTGAGACATCGGCAGCGACAGGAGCCCGGCGTACGCCGCCTCCGATACCGGACACAAGCCGGGCTCGTAGCCGAGATCGCGGTAGTAGCTGTGCAGGTACACCGGCCGGTAGTGCACGTTGACGCCGATGCCAGCTGCCCGTAGCTGTCGATAAAGGGTGCGGCGCGCGCCGGCGACATCCCGAGCCCGAACGCGAACGGCGTAGAGGTGCCATGCGTGCGTCCGATCATCAGGCACACAGGGCAGCCGCACCGGCAGCGCGGCCAGTTCTCGGGTGTATCGAGCCGCGAGCGCGCGCCGCCGCTCAAGCCACTCCGGCGCCTTTGCCAACTGCGAAAGTCCGAGCGCACACTGGATGTCGCTCAACCGGTAGTTGTAACCCAGCGCCACCATGTCATACTCCCACGTTCCAGCGACCTCTCGCTGACGATAGTCGGTGGTGATCCCGTGGTTCCTGAGCGTTCTCACCCGACTGGCAAGGGCCGGATCGTTCGTCGTCACCATGCCGCCCTCCGCGGTGGTGACATGCTTCACCGGATGGAAGGAGAACGTGGAAAGGTCGGCGATGCTCCCCACTTTCCGTCCTCGATATTCGGCACCCGGCGCATGGCACGCATCCTCGACCAACAACAGTCCATGACGATCGCAGAGCATCCGCAGGTCGTCCAAATCAGCCGGCAGCCCCGCGTAGTCCACCGCCAGAATCGCCTTCGTGCGCGGTGAAATCAGCGCAGCCACCTGCACGGCATCAACGGTGAGCGTATCGTCGCGCACATCGGCGAACACGACGGTTGCCCCGACGTAGCGCACGCAGTTGGCGCTTGCCGCGAACGTCAACGCAGGGACAATGACCTCATCGCCCGGGCCGATACCGGCAGCCAACATGCAGAGGTGCAGTGCCGCTGTGCCATTGGCCACGGCCACCGCATGCTGAGCGCCAACGTACGTCGCGAACGCACCCTCGAAACCTTCCACTGCCGGGCCGGTGGTCAACCAGTCACTACGGAGTGCCTCGACGACCGCCGCCACGTCGTCGTCGTCGATCTGGTGGCGGCCGTACGGAATGAACCGATCAGTCACTTGGCCAACTCCACCTGCAACTCACGCGAAATTAGCTCCCGCAACTCGGCCACGGTGAGGAATCGTTCGTTAGTACCGCTGTTGTAGCAAAACCCCGGCGCGCACCTCCACCCCGTCTTTGCATCGCTCTCAGCCGCGAATCGTTCAATATCCCAGAGCGGCGTCGACGGTAGAATCACGAAGTGATCGGGAAACTCAATGGTCGCCAGCGAGTCAGTGCTTGTAATCATTTCCTCGTGGAGCTTTTCCCCAGACCGAACCCCCACCACCTCAAGCCGAGCTTCGGGGGCAATCGCCCGCGCCACATCCGTGATCCGATAACTCGGAATCTTTGGCACGAATAGTTCGCCACCCCACAATCGACCCAACGCTCCGAGCACAAGCTCCACGCCTTCTTGCAATGTGATATTGAATCGCGTCATCGCGGAATCGGTAATCGGCAACACCCCAGATAAACGTCGTTTCAGGAAGAAGGGAACCACGGAACCGCGGCTACCGAGAACGTTTCCGTAACGCACGACGCTGAACCGAATATCACGATCACCGCGATGGTTGTTGGCGGCAATAAAAAGCTTGTCCGACGCCAGTTTGCTCGCACCGTACAGGTTAATCGGCGCGGCTGCCTTGTCCGTACTGAGCGCGATCACCCGCCGCACACTCGGGCTCCCGAGCGCAGCCTCCACGACGTTCTGAGCACCGAGAATATTTGTTTTGATGCACTCGAAGGGATTGTACTCGGCTGCAGGAACCTGCTTAAGCGCCGCCGCGTGTATGACAACATCGACACGCTCCATGGCCTTGCGAAGCCGGGCTTCGTCTCGTACGTCGCCAATGAAATAGCGCATGATGTCTGCGTGCTGCGCAAACGGCTCAGCATTTTGCATATCGAACTGCTTCAACTCGTCTCGGCTGTAGACAATAAGTCGCTCAGGCCGAAACCGTCCCAACACCGTTTTGCAAAACCGCTGGCCAAAGGAGCCCGTGCCACCGGTCACAAGGACGTGCGCGCCATCGAGCGAGAAGGGTTCAGTCACGACATGGCCTCAGGAGACACGGCTTGGAGAGGGTGAGCGTCCACAGATACTGGCCGCCGAAGCAAAGATTGGAACTCCGCCGACGAGTGCACCAAATCAGCATACGGGCCATCCGCTACGATTCGGCCCGCATCGAGCACCACGATTCTGTCGCACGCTTCGACCGTGCGCAGTCGGTGCGCGACGAGGACCACCGTGCGCTCTTGCGACAGCCCCCGAACGGCGTCCATCACGGCTTCTTCCGTCATGCCATCCAGTGCGCTCGTCGCTTCGTCAAACACCAGCACCGCCGGATCACGATACAGGGCGCGGGCGATGCCCAAACGCTGGCGCTGGCCGCCGGACAAACGCACCCCGCGCTCACCAACTATCGTATCGTATCCGTTGGCGAGCTGGACAATAAACTCGTCGGCCTGCGCCATCTGCGCGGCGCGCACCACCGCTTCGGAATCAATCAAATCGGCACGGATGCCGAGCGCGATATTGTCTCGCACCGAGGCGTTTGCCAAGAAGATGCTTTGCGGCACATACCCGACGAACCGGCGCCACGACCGCACGTTTTCCGCGTTGAGCGCAACGCCATCCACGCAGATAGATCCAATCTCTGGCACGTAGAGTCCGAGGAGGAGATCGGCGAGCGTACTTTTCCCCGCTCCCGTTCGCCCGACGAGTCCGATGCTTTCCTTGCGACAAATCTTTAACTCGATATCGCGGAGAGCGGGGCGCGGCGCATTCGCATACGTGAACGTCACGCCGGAAACGGAAAGTTCTCGCTCAAACGGCAACGCGCTCGCGGCCTCGCCGTCACGCTCCTCACCATGGTCGCGGGATCGCACGCGAGCAAGGTCGCGTTCAAGCGACGTCACGGACGCCTCGTTGAACCGAAGACTGATTGCCGTCGAGTACAGCTGTTGGAGCGCCGGCATCAGACGGTAGCCCGCCAGCGAGTACAGCGCCAACGTTGGAATTGCGGTGCGCACATCGCCGACTGCAAGCAGCACAAGTGTGATAGCGACAACGCCGCCGAACGCCACAACTTCGATCAGAGATTTTGGTAACTGCGTCATGAACGTGCTCGCCGCGTGCGCCTTGCCGAAGCGATCGAACGCGAGATGAAACAGTCGAACTGGCTCATCCTCTCGACCGAGCACGTGCAGTTCCTTGACTCCCGCCAATCCCTCAAGGCCGATGCGCTGACGCTCGAGCGACGCCGCGTTCACGATCTGACCATGGCGACTTTGCCGGACGCGCACGTAACGATACACAATGAAATAGCTGCCACCCAGCAAGACGCAGGTGGCAAGGGCCACGACTGGATCACGCGTGACCACGAGCCCGAGGAGCAGAACCGCCACCAGCCCCTTTGAAATGGCCTGGAGCAGCGGCGCCAGGAAACCACCCAGCGCCACCTCGATATCCTCAAACATGACCTTGACGAGCGAGGCGGAATCACGTTCGACGTGAAACGCATAGGGCATTCGCATGTAAACACCGAACAGTTCCGTCGAGAGCGCGGTGCGCGCATTCATGAGAAAGCGCTGCTGCACCCACACATTGGCTGCCGTCGCCGCATTCCCCAATGCCAATACCACGATGGTCGCAACGCCGATGAGCATCGTGGCGCGAGCCGGCGAGTCCGCGCCTATCCAGACGAGGAGATCAGCAACGGGCCCATAGCGCTGGATTGCCGTCGGATCCATCACAACGGCCATAAACGGAAGAATGGAGACGACACCTAACGTCTCAAACACGGCAGTCACAAAACTTGAAACGACCACGAGAACAAGGGCCCGCTGTTCAGTCGGTGCCAGTAGCCCGATCATTCGAGCTAACGGCGTGCGGCGACGCTCAGTCATGTGCGGGCAACACCTTCGCCATTCCAATCGTACAAAGCATCCCCTTGCCGATGGCTTCCACCCAGATCAACAGACGTCTGGCCCCACGAACTTCGACCACGCTTCCTCTCGCTCCCTTGAGCGGCCCTTCCTGTACGATCACTTCATCTCCAGGAGCAATGCGAAGAGACAGTGACTCCACAGGCTCGGGCACGCCCTCTGGGGCCGCGACGATTGAACGCAGTTGCTCGACAAAGTCGTCGTGCAGAACCGCAGGGACACCGCCGTGTTTCACGAGCGTCAGAACCCCCGGGGTCTGCAACAAATCCCTCCAGCCACCGTTCGCCGTCTTCGCAAAGAGATATCCGGGGAAGAGCGGCAACACGACCTCCTGCCATCGGTCACTCCATCGCCGCTTCCCCGTATACGTCGGAAGCCATACATCGTCCCCGCGAGCGGCGATACGCGACGCGACTTTTTTCTCCGCTCGCGGCTCAGTCCACACCACGTACCAACCGATCGCATCCGTGACCATTAGCGCTGCCGTCGTCCTCTCAAGAGGGCGCACGCCGGCATGGTCAGTCACAGAGCGTGAGAGACCAACACCAGTGCGAATTAGTCGTAAAATACGCTCATCAAAAGAGTTACAACAGCAACTGCCGTGCCAACTAAGCCCCTACTCTCCGGCCTCACGACGCAACACTTCCAACTCGGCCGTCAACGCGTCGTATTCGTGCATCTTCCGAACCAAGAAACGCCGCGCCATGTCGCCTTTCGCCGCGATCCCACTGGGAGTCAGGATATACAGATACGCCGCCTTATTCTGGCTGGTGCGGTAATTCTTGGCCTTCACCAAACCGCGGCTGATCAACTCTCGGAGGCAATAGTTCGCCTTGCCCAAACTGACACCCAAAAGTTTTGAAAGCTGCCGTTGCGTCAGCACGGGATCTGCTTCGAGAAGACGAATCAACTCAAGCTGCGTATTATCGACAGGAATGGGAGGTATCCTTTAGCTTGTTCAATGATTGAACGTACTACATTCGCTTGGAGCAGTCAACTGTCCGCGAACCGATGGAATGCTGACGTTGTTCCCGAAAAGTGATCCCGTCCATACAGACCAGATCCGGTACGTTTTTCTGCCCGCCCACCAGCTAGCATGGCTCAACTGTGGTACGGTCGAAGCTCGCGGAAGCGGAGATATCGACTGCGTTGCACCGAGCGGACGGAGGCACGCCCGTCCCGGATCGCTGCTGGCAACTCGGAGTCAGCGAGGCGCCGTTCTATACCTGAAAGAGGTGCGCCCCCACTTGGTCGCGAGCACACTGCAATAGGATCCGGCAGCACGACAATGACAATGCGCTGCTCAAATACGTGGTCATCGGCCTCAAGAAGGTCGGCGCGGAGAGGGGGTTCCCGGCGTCGATCACCGCACGGAATTCATGTCGAATGCGGCGGCCGCGGAAACCCGCGGCGGCCAAGTGCTGAGCAGCCTGCAAGCAGGACCAGCGTCAACGGGACTTGCCCTACGCGGGCCGCGCACCGCGGTACCAATCAATCGTCGCGCGCAGCCCATCGGGGAAAGACACCTTTGCTCGAAACTCAAATGCGCGCGCTGCGCGCGAGATGTCCAAGCTCCGCCGCGGCTGGCCGTTGGGCTTCGACGTGTCCCATTCGATGGTGCCGGTAAACCCGACGGCCGCAGCGATTTCGTCTGCAAGCGCGCGAATTGATGTTTCCATGCCTGCGCCAATATTCACCGGCTCGGCACCATCGTAGCGCTCGCTTGCCAACACAATCGCTTCAGCCGCGTCGTCTACGTACAAAAACTCGCGTGTCGGCGATCCGTCGCCCCACAGGGTGACGCCGCGATCGCCGCGCACGCGGGCTAATTCCATTTTCCGGATCAGCGCGGGGATTACATGCGAGCTCGCTGGGTCAAAATTGTCACCAGGACCATAAAGGTTGACGGGAAGCAAATGGACAGCGTTGTAACCGTACTGGGCTCGATAGGCCTGAGACTGAACGAGCAGCATCTTCTTCGCTAGCCCGTACGGCGCGTTCGTTTCTTCCGGGTAACCGTTCCAAAGGTCGTCTTCGTGGAACGGCACCGGCGTGAATTTTGGGTACGAGCAGATGGTGCCCACCGACACGAACTTGGCCACGCCGGCGACACGAGCTTGTTCCAGCACTTCAATCCCCATCACTGCGTTGTCATAAAAAAAACGGCCCGGGCTATTTCCGTTCGCTCCGATGCCCCCAACGACCGCCGCTAGATGAATCACGAGATCGGGCCGAGTGTCTCGGTACAGGCGTCTCACAGCTTCCCGGTCACGTAGGTCGTACTCACGAGACCGTGGAACAGAGACCGTCGAGCAGCCTCGTCCAACAAGGGCAGCGACCACCCGTCGCCCGAGAAAACCTGCGCCGCCCGTAACGACGACTCGTGAGCTGGCAAGATTCATCAAACGGAAAGTAGTGAGTGGAAGCGCAGGTCAGCCGGCAAGTGCCTATTGCAGCCGTGCGTCATCGGGTCGATCGAACGCGAAGATCGTCGCAGGCGCACATTCAGCAAACGGAACGAGTTGAGATTCAAGTCGTGACAACATGGAAGCGACGTCGGCGAAAAAAGGGGGTGGTGAATACCGCCCTGAATGTCCGGTCGCTGATGGCACGCAGTCCGAAGGTCGCAGGTTCTTGACCACGCGAACGGGGCTGCTACCCCCAACTCGCCTCGCTAACATAATGAACCGGGTGGGGATCGAACCCACGACCTACGGCTTAAAAGGCCGCTGCTCTACCAACTGAGCTACCGGGTCGGATACCTGTAGTTTAACATCTGACGCTCCGATCAGAGAGGTCTTGCTGATGAGAGACGGCGGCCCAATCAGGCAGGGCGCCCGGCTACCGCTTGGCGGGGGGCCACCGCTCG
Organism: Gemmatimonadota bacterium; assembly: GCA_026387895.1. Classification (GTDB taxonomy): domain Bacteria; phylum Gemmatimonadota; class Gemmatimonadetes; order Gemmatimonadales; family Gemmatimonadaceae; genus Fen-1231. The sequence continues at coordinate 26,340 of JAPLKT010000086.1, forward strand.
ACGATCCGCGCGCTGTCGATGCCGTCAAGCTTTGGAAACGCCTTCTTGAGGTAGGCGTTGCCTTCGAGCGCCACCCGCGCCGCCTTGGGCCCGTTCCCTCTCGGAAAGATCTCACCATACTCTCCGTTCAACGCCGCGAGGGCGTCCATCCCCTCGGTCACCTCAGCGAACGGCGTAAACCCGAGTGGGTCGAGGTTGGTGTTGTCGGCCAGGTTGAAGAAGAGCTGCGTGGTGCGGCTGTTGGCGCCCGCGTGCGCAAAGGTCACGGACCCTTTCTTATTCGACTCACCGCCCTTGTCGTCCTTGATCGCTAACTCGTCCCAGGCGGTCGTGACCGCTGGGTCGCGATGGTAACCCACCTGGGCGATGTAGTTGGGGAGCACCCGGTAGAACATCGACTTGTCGTAGAACCGCAGCCGGACCAGATGAAAGAATCGGTCGCTCCCGCGCGGCGCCCACGCTCGCCGAGCGATGACCGTGACGGCCCCCTGCGTCGTGGAGATCCGGACCGTGAAACTGTCGGGACCCTGTGCCGCCAGCACAGCCGCCGATGGCTGCCTGAGCGACGTGGCGGGCTGAGCAATTACCGCTGGAGCCACGCAGGCCCCAAGCGCTGCGGCACAGGCAAGGTGACGAGCGGCGCGCATCGAAAGAGATCTACGCACGAGTTCAGAATGTCGGCGCTACGGCGTAATCGTAAACGCTGGTGTGGTGGTGGCCGACGTCAATCCAGCCGTCGCCGCCGTGAGCACATAGTTGGCGACGCCATTGCCACCGGTAACATTGAGCGCTGCGAATGTTGCGACGCCGGCGACCGCGCTCACCGTTGCGGTACCGGCCAGAGTCCCGGTGCCGGTGGTGAGCGTGAGTGCGATCGCCGCGG
>JAPLKT010000043.1:0-37507 GCA_026387895.1 Gemmatimonadota bacterium
GCACGCGCCACAACGCCACGCGCCGTCTCCGGTGCGGGGTCTCCTCGCGCACGAACGGATCTAGCGCTCCGCTCTCGGCCACAAAACGCAGGGCGCGCTGGTCGAGGCCGCTGCGGTGCACGAGATCCTGAATGCTCGTGAACGGTCCCTGCTCGAGCGCGGCCTCGAGTTTCCCGCGTGCTGTGCTGCCGAGTCCGCGAATGCTGCGGAGTCCGAGTCGGACGGCGGGTTTCGTCTTGCTTGGTCCGCGTGGGTCGCGTGGTCGGGCGTGGTCCCCGTCTACGAGAAGCTCTCGGACGCCTGCGGCGTCCTGCGGCCGCTTCTCTAGGACGGGGGCCACGCCCTCCTGCCCCCGTCCTTCGACCGAGACCGCAGGAGCCGCAGGAGCCGCAGGAGCCGCAGGAGCCGCAGGAGCCGCAGGACGCCGCACTCTGATCACGCCGTCGTGCGGTTCGACCACGGTCCCGTCCGCACACTCGAGCGTGTGATCCCACACCGATCGTGTGGCGTCCACTGGGAGCACCTGCACCCCATGCCGCCGCGCGTCCTCGATGAGTGTTCCCACCGAGTAAAATCCCATAGGCTGCGCGTTCAACATGGCGCACAGAAACTCGGCGGCGTAATAGTGCCGCAAGTAGGCGCTTGCATACACAATCAGCGCGAAGCTTGCGGCGTGGCTCTCGGGAAATCCGTAGTCGGCAAAGGCGTTGATCTGGTTGTAGATGCGCTGCGCGACGTCGGGCGGGATTCCGTTCTTCTCCATGCCGCGGATCATCTTCTCGCAGATGGAGGCCATGCGCTCGCGGCTACGCTTGTGCCCCATCGCTTTGCGCAGGAGATCGGCCTCGCCGGGGGTGAAGCCCGCGGCGGCAATCGCAACTTGCATGCCTTGCTCTTGAAAGAGGGGGACGCCGAGTGTGCGCTTGAGGATTGGCTCGAGCGACGGGTGCGGGTAGGTGATGGCTTCTTCGCCGTTTTTGCGCCGCAGATACGGATGCACCATGTCGCCTTGGATGGGGCCGGGGCGGATGAGTGCGACCTCGACCACGAGATCGTAGAAGCAGCGCGGCTTCAGGCGGGGCAAGGTGTTCATCTGCGCGCGGCTCTCGACTTGGAATACGCCAACGGTATCGGCCCGACACAGGTCGTCGTACACGGACTGATCTTGCATGTTGAGTTGCCCGAGGTCGATCGACACACCGCGTGTGGCGCGGATGTACTTGAGGCAGTCCTGCAGCACGGTGAGCATGCCGAGCCCGAGGAGGTCGATCTTCACGAGACCCATGGGATCGAGGTCGTCCTTCTCCCACTGGATGACGGTGCGTGCGTCCATTGCGGCGGGTTCAATGGGGACGACGGTGCTGAGCGGTTCGTGCGTGAGTACAAATCCACCGACGTGAATCCCGCGATGGCGCGGCGCTTGATGCAGCCCGAGGACGATGTCGGCGAGTGTGCGAACGCGTCGGTCGTTGGGGTCGAGTCCGGCGCGTTCAAGCATGGAGTTCGCGCTCTGGCTGTTCGCGCTCTGGCTGCTTGGCCGGGCGTGGCCTCCGTCTACGAGAAGCTCTCGGACGCCTGCGGCGTCCTGCGGCCGCTTCTCTAGGACGGGGGCCACGCTCGGCCCCGTCCGCTTTTGGCTGGAGGGAGAGGGCGAGGCTTCCCGCAGCGATGCGGCCGCAGGACCGCGCAGCGGTCCGAGAGCATCGCGAAGGGGAGTCTCGCCCTCGACCACACGTAGCGCCTCAGCTGTGGATTTCGCCGAGGAGCGATCGCTGGACATCGCGATCGCTTCCGCCTGTTGTGGAGAGAAGCCGAGCACGCGCGCGGCGTCGCGCACGGAGCTGCGCCCGCGCCAGGTAATGTGCTCGCACACCATCGCGGCGTGCTCGCGGCCGTAACGGTCATAGACGTACTGCAACACTTTCTCGCGGTCGCGATGCGCGAAGTCGATGTCGATGTCGGGGGGCTCTTTGCGTTCTTCACTGAGAAAGCGCTCAAAGAGCAACTCGAGTTTTATGGGGTCCACCGCGGTGATGCCGAGCACGTAGCACACGGCGCTGTTGGCGGCGGAGCCACGGCCTTGGCAGAGCACCCCTTCGCGGCGCGCAAAGCGGACGATGTCCCACACAATCAAGAAGTAGCCCGCGAGCCCGAGCTTGCTGATGAGTGCGAGCTCGTGCGTGATCTGCGCGTCGTGCCGCGCGGTGCGACGCCATCCCCATCGTTCGTGAACGCCCTGCTCGACCAACTGCGCGAGATACGCGTCGTCCGTGATGCCGTCAGGGAGCGGAAAGCGGGGGAGGGTCGGTTTCACGTCGGCCAATCGAAAGGCGCAGCGTTCAGCGATCGCGAGCGACTGTGCGAGCCCTTGCTCGTGTCCCTGCCAGCGGCGCGCCATCTGCGCGTGGCCTTTGAGATACCACTCACCGTTGGGGCGGAGGGCGGTCCCCATTTCGTCGAGTGTGGCGCCGTGCTTGAGAGCACAGAGCACGTCGTGGGCGAGCCGGTCGGTGGGTTCGGCGTAGTGCACATCGTTGGTGACCACCCAGGGCACGTCGAGCGCACGCGCGATGGAGAGCAGCTCGCGCACGGTGCTGCGCTCGTCGGGGAGGGCGTGGTCCCAGCACTCGATTGCAACGCGGCGATCAAAGATGTCGAGCAAGGTGGCGGTGGCTTCGCAGGCGGCGTCACTCTCCCCGCGCGCGACGAGCGCCGGCACCCAGCCGCGCGGACATCCCGTGAGGGCGAAGACGCCAGCGCTGTGCGCGGCGAGCACGTCGAGCGATACGCGTGGTCGCCCGCGCCATTGGTCGAGCCGCGCGCGGGTGATGAGGGTGCTGAGATTGCCGTACCCCTCGCGCGTTTCCGCGAGGAGCACGAGATGGGTATTCGGCAACTTGGCCACCGGCACCTCGACGGTGAGCTCCACGCCGATAATCCCGCCGATACCGGCAGTGGCCGCGCTGGTCGCGAATCGCACCGCGCCGCCGAGGTCGTCGTGATCGGTGAGTGCGAGCGCGGGCATCCCAAGTGCGACCGCGCGCGCCACCAGTTGCTCGGGTTGCGCGGCGCCGTCGAGCAGGGAGAACACCGAGTGACAGTGGAGTTCGACGTAGCTCACAATCTGCCCGTGCGATGTTCGCGCTGCGTCTCTATCTTCCGGTCATGGATGTCCGTGCTCCCTCGCCCTTCCGCGATCCGCGTACCCGCGCGGTAGCTGCCGTGGCCGCACTCGTGGCGGGATTCGGCACCTGGTGGCTCACCGCGCCACCGGGCGCGCTCGGACTGCAGCCGGATTCGTTCGCCTATCTCAGCGGCGGCTGGTTTCTTGCGCACGGTGAGGGACTCCGCGTGCCGCTGCAGAGTTGGGCGAGTGCCGACACCACGCGACTCTGGGTGTGGGAACCCCCGGGATTCTCTGCGGCGATTGCTGGCGGTGTGCGCACGGGATTGAGCGCGATCGACGCCACACGCGTGGTGCAGGCGCTCTCGGCGGCGGTCACCGCGTTTTTTGCGGCGGGCACAGCGGCCTTGCTCCCCGGTGCTGTGGGGGGCACAGCGGCCGCGGTGCTCGCCTCGCTCTTGCTGCTGTGTAGCCCCTTCTTTTGGGAACTGCACATTCAGGCGCTGAGCGAGCCGCTCTTCTTGGCGTTTTTTGCGCTCTGGGCGTACCGCTCGGTGCGCACACGCGACGGGGACTGGCGACTCGCGACGGTGCTCGCGGCATTGCCCGTTGTGCGATGGATTGGACTGGGGATCATTCCCGCCACGGCGTGGAACGCGTGGCGTGGCCGCACCACCCTGCGGGTGGTTCTCCCGGCGGTGTTCGTGGTTGTGCTGTGGCTGTTGTTTCTCCCCGCTGCGCTTGCTGGTCGTGCGCAACATCTGCACTGGATCGGCGAGAATCTGGTGCACATGCCGCGCGATCTGGCCATCACACTGATTCATGTGGCGGTGCCGGTGCGCATCCCCGCGCGTTCGTTTTTCGGCGTCGTGGCGTGGTTGCTCGTGGCGCTCCTCTGGTGGCGTGTGCTGCGTGTGGATCCCGACGGGACGCGCTGGCGCTTTACCCGACTCGCGATGGGCGCGGCGGGGCTGGCCCTCATTTTGATTCCCACGTCGCTCCTGCTCGATGCGAGCGTGCGCTTCGACGAGCAGCGACATGTGGTCCCGGGACTGCTCCTTGCGATGGTGGGAATCGCCGGCGCGATTGCGCTCGCCTGGCAGCGCACCGGCGAGTGGATGCGTCGCACGTTCATTGCCTGCGCCGTGGTGTGGAGTGGAGCGGGGATCTACGCGACCGCCGAACTCGCGCGCGATGTGCGTCGGGCACCGCTCTTTCTTGCCGCCCCCCAGTGGCGTGACGCCGAAGTGGTGCGCTGGGTGCGTGCGCAGGGCAGTGGCTCCAGCGCGCACTCCCTGTACACCAATCAGCCGTGGGCTCTCTGGTTCCATGCGAATCGTGTAGCGCGCATTGTGTGCGCGGATGCCGTGGACCGCACACTGCACACGGGGTGCCCCGTTGAGTCGGTAGACCCCGCGGCGCTGCGTGAGACACTCGCGCGCCGCGACGGCTATCTGGTGGATGTCACGGTGCCGTGGCCCGGCGTGCTGAGTGTGGAGCCGACTGCGCAACGCGCGGGGCTCGTGCTCGTGGCACGGTTCCCCGATGGGAGTGTGTGGCGCGCACCGTGACGCGTGCGGTGCAACGCGCCGTGAAACACGAAGTGCCGCGCGCGACTCAGTCATACCACCCCTGCAGGTGCCAGCCGACGGCGTCGCGGTAGAGGAGCATGTCGCGTGCGAGTTCCTCGCTCTCGCAGCGCCAGTAGTCGCGGGCGAAGGGATCCTTCCACCAATCGCCGCTGAGGCGTTCGGGGCCCACGGCGCGGGTGATTACCACGCGTTTGCCGCTCCACCAGAGCGTGCGGGGGGTGCTGTGTGCGACTTCGACGTCAATGCGTTCGGGGGTTTCGAGCAGGCGCGCGGTGGCGGTGCCGGTTTCGGTTCCGGCTGCGGGAGTCTCCCTGCGCACCGACTTCCGCGTGGGGCTGGGCTCGCCGACAGCGCTCGTTCCCTCGTGCAACTCGGCCCATGCGCCCGCTTTCTCGGGGCGATGTTCGTCGCGCGCCACAGGGCGCACGACACTGTGCGCGCCGAGTGAGGCGCGGAGCCGTTCGAAGGCTGCGTCGGCGGCGCCCGGATCGCGCCACGAGGCGGCGAGGAGATCTCCTTGCTCGGCGCTCATCGGCGCGGTGGCGGTCACCGTGACCGTGACTGCGCACACGGGAGCGGGCAGCTTCCACTGATCGAGCAGTGCGCGACAGCGCTCGAAGAGCGGGGCCACGCGCGCCATCGGTCGTGCTGGGCGTACCTCGCGGGTGATGGTGTGTGCGGGGGCGTTCACCACGGCGCCGCGTCCGTCGTCGAGAGTGAGGGTGATGGCGATCGCGGCGGCGGCGCGTGCGTCGTGCACCAGCGCGTCCACGAGTTGTCCGAGCGCGGCGCGCACGATGAAGAGCACCGGCTCCATGGAGTCGGCGCTCAGGGCGAGCTCGGTGCTTACCGCGCGCGTGGCATCGGAGCGCGCGAGCACGGGGCGTCGTGTGTCGATGCCGTGTGCGAGTCGCCACGAGGCGAGCCCCGATGCGCCCCATCGGTGTTCGACGTCGGCGGCCTCGAGCCCCGCGAATGTGCCCACCGTGTGCAGCCCGAGTGCGCCGAGCGCCTCGCGCAGCTCGGCGTCCATCGGCACGAGTGCCAGTGGCGCCGACGCGAGATACCCGGCGCATCCGCCGGCCGGTACGATCCGCACATGATGCGGGTCCGGAGCCGCAACGCTCCAAGTCGCCGCACGCGCCGCGACGCACGAGTCAGCCACACCCACGCGTGCCGACGGATGCCACACACTCGCCAACTGCTGGAGCACGAGGGCGAGCATGCGTTCGCCGCCGAGTGGTTCGAAGCCGCTCGCTCCTACCCACCAGGTGCCGGGGGCATCGGGGACCGCGGTGACCTGCGGCGAGGCTGCGAGCAGTGCGGCCGACATCCGCGCCAGTTCGCGCGTGATGACCCGCTCATCCCACGGCAGAATCTCCAGCTGTGCGCAGCGTGACGTGGCTTCGGGCACGGTCATCCCCACGCGCACATGCTGGCGCGCCGCTGCCGAGGTCACGGCGCGGAGGAGTTGTCGTTTGCCGTGGGTGAGCGCTATCGGCTGGGTGTCCCAATGCGGCCCCGACTCGTGGTGGGCGTGCCACACCGCGCCGATCGGGAACCTCGGAATACGAACGCACGCGACGCGCCACGGTGTTGCCACAATCCCCCTCTCCTACGTTCACGGTCTGGTATGGAGCGCCTTTCTCGATCACGACGTGGATCTGTTTCGGTGCTGCGCCTTCGCCAATGCGCTCACTCGTTCTTCGTCGGGAGGAGCGTGTAGTGACGACGCGCATGCGCAGACTCCCGGCGAGCTCTGATGCTTTGGCGTCGTCGCCCAGCACGAGGAACACCGCATCGGCTTCGCGGGCGAGTCGGGTGAGGCGCACGGCGACGCCGCGTTCGAGCATTGGCGCGCCGTCGAGGACGACGAAGGCGAAGGCGCCGCTGCGGAGGAGTACGTCGGCGCACCAGGCACCGCGTGCGGGGCGATCGGGGCGCACGACCCACAAGCCGGGTTCACCGTTGACGAGTTGTGCGCCGGCGCGGGCCCAGTCGCGCGGGGCGAGGGTGCGGGTGGCGTCGATATAGGCCACCTGCCATCCCGTGGCGATCGCGCGCTCGACCATCGTGCGGACGATGGTCGTTTTGCCACTTCCTGGTGCGCCGACCATTTCGGTGAGTCGGCCGCGCGGGAGTCCGCCGCCGGGGAGCGCGGCGTCGAGTGCCGTGGCTCCTGTGCTCAGCCCGGGTGTGGCGGAGCGTGTACCGTCGATAACGTCGGCGAGTTGCTGGCGGAGGAGGGCGAGAGACATGCCTGTGATATACCGAACAAAAGCCGAAAGTGCAAGGAGGGGTGTTTTTCGGGTTTTTTGCTTGATAACAACGTAAGTCGTTTTATAGAAACATCTTACGATTTTTCTTTTACTAGATGCTGTTGTCGTGCAGTCCCCGAATTGTGAGGCCGCTCGGACCGTTCGTAAAGCGGCTCGGATGGGGCATCCGCGTCGGTCCAGACTCGTGAAACCGGGCACGCGAGGCAATACTACGGGCATGCTCCGCCACCGCCTCGTGCTGCTCATCGCCCTGCTTGCTGGCCTCGCCGCAGGCTGGGGGGTCATCGAGCTCACTGAGCCGCCGGGACCAGGGCTGGATCCCGACGCGGTCTCCTACCTCGGCGCCGGCGTCTCCATGGCCAGCGGTCACGGCTTGCGCATTCCGAGCGGCACGTGGGACAGCCCCGATACCACCGCCGCGCTCGCGCATTTCCCGCCGGGATTCTCCACGGCGATCGCTGCCGGCATCACCGCGGGCGCACTGCCCACCAACGCCGCACGCTTTGTCGAAGCGAGCGCGGCCGCCATCACGCTCTTCGCCCTCGCCCTCGCCGCCGGCGCCGCCGCGGGACCACTCGGCGCGCTCACGGTCGCCGGGATTGTTGGCTTCACACCAGCCATGCTCGTGGTGCACGCCTCGGTCCTGAGCGAGCCGCTGTTTCTGGCACTGATCGCGCTCTTTGTGCTGGTGCTGGTGCGTGTGCCGAATGAAGGCAGCGGTGCCACGCGTGTACGACGCCTGTTCGCGCTCTCCGTGATTGCGGCCACAGCCTCACTGGTGCGGTACGCCGGGTTGGCGCTGGTCGGCGCGATTGTGCTCGACACGTGGCTCGCCCATCGCGAGACGCCAAGCGTCGCGCGCGCGCGGCGGGCCTTGCTCGCCGCCGTACTTCCGGTGCTGCCCTTCCTGCTCTGGGTGCTGTCACGTCCCACCAAGACCGAGAAGGTCGCGGTGCGTCATACCGGGCTCTATCTGACGGGGGTCGGCGGCACGCTCGCCGAAGGATGGGACACCCTCGCGCACTGGCTGGTGCCGGGCGTGGAGCGCGATCTGGTGCGCACGGTGGCAGCCATCGCGGGACTGGTGGCGATTGCGCTCCTGTTCCGTGCGGCCCGCGCCAAGACTTCCAACGGCACGCCCACGCCCACGGCGCTCGGTCGCGTCCAGCGTGCCTCGGCGCTCGTCGCGGTGTGCTACCTCGGGATGGTGCTACTCTCCCGGCTCGCGGCCGATCCGTGGATCCCGCTCGATGATCGCCTGCTGTCGCCAGCGCTCTTGATGGGCGCGCTCGCCATTGGTACGACACTCGCCGCCTGGTGGCAATCGGGGCGCACTCTGACGTGGCGACGGCACCTCACCGTCGTCATGACCGCGACCTGGATTTTAACATCGTACAATGTGGCGCATGATTGGTGGAATATGTATCGCGACGACGGTGGCGACTTTGCCGCGCGCGAGTGGCGCCTCTCCCCCGTGGTGGCCTATGCCGCCGCACTCCCGGCAGGAACTCCACTCTACACGAACTGGCCAGCCGCCATCTGGTTCCACACCGGACGAGCCGCGCGCATGATGCCCGCTGGTCCGGATGCTCGGACGGCGATCGCGTTCGGCGCAAAGGTCGCACGCGAGCATGCGGTGGTGCTGCTCTTCACCACCGAAGGGTCGGACGTGATAAAGCCCGGCACGACGATTGCTCGGTCCGGGCTCACCACGCTCGCCACGTTCAGCGATGGCGCCGTGTGGGGCGCCCCGCACTAGCTCAGGGCATCACGGCCACGCACTCGATCTCAACCTTTGCCCCCGCTGAGACGAGTGCTGCGACGACCACCGTGGTGCGCGCCGGCGGAGAGTCGGGGAAGAACTCGCGATACGACTGGTTCATTCCCTGAAAATCTTTCACGTCGACGAGATACACCGTGCACTTGCCGACGTTCCCCATGGTGGTGCCGGCTGCTTCGAACACCTTCTTGGCGCTCTCGAGCGCGCGCTTGGTCTGCGCCTGAATGGTGGTGTCCGCACCGGCCTCGCGCGACACCCCAAGTTGACCAGAGGCGAACACCAGTTTGCCGAGCGTGATGCCCGGCGTCAGTGTGGGTGATACACTAGTGCCGGCTGGAACCACCGGCGCGCGCTGCGCGAGGAGCGGAGCAGCACTGATGCAGCACAACGCGAGCAGTCGAAGAGAGCGCATGCACGACCTCGGTCTGATGTAAGGGAGCTGGCTTGTAACGTGCAAAATCGAGCACGGTGGCTCTGGCTACACTGTCGCCAACAAACGACGCCGTGCCCGCAGGGAGTCCGTTCATCTTCAAGATGTAGGCGACGACATCTTGATACTCGGTGATGCCGTAGCTCCCCGGATCCGTATCCGGCATACTGGAGCGAATCCGCTCGAACAGTGCGAACGCGGTTTGCCCGTTCCACTTCAAACGGAAATCGGGATTCGCATAGTCCGTGCGCTGATGACACGCGACGCAGCGGTACCCATACACTTGGCTCCCACGCTCGGCTTGGGCATCCGTGTAGATCGCCGCGCCGCGCGGCGCGTTCGCTGCGGATTCTGGCGCTTGCGCTGCGAGTGGCGCTGCAAGCGGCGCCGCAGCGCCGACCAGCGCAAGGAGAACGCACGCGAGTACATGGCCAAGTCTCTGCACCGGCATAATCCTCAGCGCCCCACGACCAAGCGCTCAATCGCGCGGAGTCCTTCGGCGCCGATATCAAGACTCAAATCGTTCACATAGAGCGCGATATGTTGCGCACAGACCGCTTCCGACATTTCCTGCGCATTGGCCCGAACATACTCGCGGCTCGCGTCAGGATGATCGAACGCATACTGCACCGACGCGCGAATCGCGCGTTCTGCCGCGAGCACCGTAGCATCATCGATATCTCCGCGCGCGCAGATCCCCGCGAGCGGCACGGGCAAGCCGGTCTCCGCGGTCCACCAGTCGCCGAGGTCTACCGCTTTGGATAATCCGTGTTCGGCGTAGGTGAAGCGACTTTCGTGGATGATCAGGCCGGCGTGCACCTCACCATCGCGCACCGCACTCAGGATTCGGTCGTAGCGCACTTCGACCACGTCGGTGAGCGAAGGCGCTGCGAGTCGGAGGAGCTGGAACGCGGTTGTCTCGCGTCCTGGAATCGCGACGCAGCCACGCACCGCCTCCTCGAGCGACATCGGGGTGCGCGTCACGACGAGTGGGCCAACCCCTTCGCCGAGTGCTGCGCCGCTACGCATGAGGCGATAGCGATCGCCGACGGCGGCGAAGGCGCCGACACTCATTTTGGTGAGGTCGAACTCTCCGAGGTGCGCGCGCCGATTGAGTTCCTCGATGTCGAGCAACACGGGGCGCACACGGAACGGCGCCTCCACCAACCCGTGCGTGAGCGCGTGGAAGGCGAAGGTGTCGTTGGGGCAGGGCGAGTAGCCGAAGGTCAGTTCACGCACAGATGGGAATTCTACAGGAGCGCGCGGAGTTCAGCCACGAGTGCCGGTGTCGCCGTGGTGATAGCGGCGAACGCTTCGGCAAAGTGCCAGCGTGCGCGGTCCGGTTCGTTGATATCATTGGAAATCGCGCGGACTTCGATGGCAGGGATCCCCGCGAGGTGCGCCGCACGGAGCACGCTGAACCCTTCCATGGCTTCGACGTCGCACTGGCGCGCGCACTGGTCGGTGCCGCCGATGCGTGCGCTCGTCCCGATGCGCAACGTGACCGCCGTTGGGAGAACGCGTTGCGCCGCGGCCACGAATCTCGACTCCGCGACCACGGTATTTGGTGCCCAGTCTGTGGAGACGCNNGTACCGATGACCAACGCGCCCCGGGCGAATGCAAGGCGTCGGCTTCCACCGGCGATGCCCACATGCAGAATGGCGGACGGGCGTTCGCGGGCGATCTCCGCAGCCACCGCAGCGGCCGATTCCACCGGCCCGACACCGCAGCACAGCGTACGCCAGCCGTCGCCGCCCGCGAGTTCACGCGCGGTCGCCGCTACCACGAGAATCCGGGCGCTGTCTGGCATCCTTATGAAGCTACGGGTGGTGCTGCGTGCTCACAATTGGAGGGTGGAGGGCCGCTGTCGGCGGTCGCCCGCAGGAAGTAGCTTGTTCGCCAGCAGGCTCGCGCTGTGCCAGTGACCGGAACCACCCTCTTGTGAGGACTCGGATGAAACGAATGCTTGTTCTTGCGTCGCTCGCGGCATCGCTCGCGGCGTCGCTCGCGGCGTCGCTCGTTGCGTCGCCTTTGCTCGCGCAAAATCCCACGCCCCCGGCCGGCGGCCGTGGCGGCGGCCGTACCGTGGTGATCACCGATACCGCGCGTGCACGCGCGCTGTTCGTCAGCAAGGCGCCCGCGGATCTCGCTGGCTGCGCCGCGCAGTGCGATGCCCAGATCAAGGCGCGCATGGCCAATGACAGCACGTACGAGGCCCGCGCCAAAGGGGTCGCTGAGTTCAAGAAGGTCACGTTCAAGAGCCGAGTCGACGGACTCGAGATTCCCGCGTACCTGTTTGCGCCGCTGACCAAGAAGGCGACCAAACACGCAGCGCTCGTGTGGGTGCACGGAGGTGTGCATTCCACCTGGGGCACCGATATGTGGCCCTTTGTGCGTGACGCAATCGACCGCGGCTACGTCGTGATCACCCCGAACTACCGCGGCAGCACCGGCTACGGCGACGACTTCCACCGCAAAATCGATTACGGCGGCAAGGAAGTAGACGATGCGCTCTCCTCCGTGGACTACCTCAAGACGCTCCCCTACGTCGACATGGATCGACTCGGCATGATGGGCTGGAGCCACGGCGGATTCATCACTGCGCACAACCTCTTCCGCGATGGCCAGCCATTCCGCGCGGGTGCGGCGATCGTGCCGGTCACGAATTTGATTTTCCGTCTCTCGGATCACGGTCCCTCCTACGCGCGCGACTACGCGGCGGAAGAAGGGATTCAGGGACTCCCCTTCGAGAACGTCGAGGAATACATCAAGCGCTCGCCGGTTTTCCAGACGGAAAACTTGAAGGTGCCGATGCTGGTGCACGTGGCGACCAACGACTGCGACGTGTTCTTTCGCGAAGATCAGCAGTTCGTGTACACACTGCGCGCGCTCAAGCCCGACTTAGCCGAGACCAAGATTTATATCAATCCGCCGCAGGGTGGTGGTGGCTGCGGACACACCTTCAGCCGTCGCGTGACCAAGGACGGCCTGTCGCGCGACGATTCACCCGAGCAGATCGACTCGTGGGCGCGCACCTGGACCTTCTTTGAGTGGAATCTTCGTCCGCTCAGTGTGATCCGGAAGGACAACCAAGAGTGGAAGAAGAACCCGGCCGTTGCGAGCCCGCGCGTGCCGGCGACCGGCGTACCGCCGCGCTGATTCTTTATTCCGCAGCAGTCTCGGGCCGTTCGAGCGGAGTTACTTCCGCTTGGGCGGCCCGAACTGCACGGTGGGGGGACGCCAAAGCACGGTGTCGTTCACAATTTTCCGGCTCGGACTCACCACTTCCAGCCGCATCGGCTGAATGCGCAGGAGTACGACCTCCGCGCTCGACGGACCCTTCGCATAAAACGGATCCCACTCGCGCTTCCAGTGCAACTGCTTCTCCGTGGCGTTCGTGACCACAGAGGCCGTCCCCACGAGCGTGACGTATTCGAGTGCGGTGGCATCGAAGTAGAGGAGTGTGGCGCGACCACTCTTCTGGACCTCGGCCACTTTCCGCGTCGCGGGATTCGTCGCCACCCAAATGGTGAAGTTGGAGTCCGGTGCGAGCGGGTCCACAATGCGAGCCTGCGCCGCTGCGCCATCGGTGGCAATGGTGGCGAGCGTCGCGTACCGCGCCGTGGTCATGATTGCACGCGCGGCGGTGAGCAAGCCATCCCGTGTGGGGCTTTGGGCGCCCGCGCTCGACGCCGAGAGCAGCAGCATGATGAGCAACGCGGCCACGCCGCGCCGCGTGCCCGCGTTCGACGACCGAAGGCGCGCGTGATCGGCTGGCGCCGTGCGCGCGCCGGCCCAGAGCACCAGTGTCAGCAGCACGCTGATCACCGGAATCGCGTACAAGGCGCCGTGCAGCCCTGCCGACCGTGATTCGACAGCGGTGAGCCCGGTGGCGAGTGCGCGTGCGGCCAGGTCGTCGCTGAGTCGTCCAAAGGCGAGGAGCCCCACGGCGATGAACAGGTAGAAGACAAAGAAATACACCGCCATCGCGGTGCCACGTTCACGCGGTTCGACCAAGTCGTAGATGGTCGCCATCACGTTCGTGTAGTAGACGTACATCACCCCGACCGACACGAGCATCAGCATGGCATAGCCCCACGCATTGCCGGCCGGTTGTTCGAGGGCAATCCAGGTCAGGGGCACGGTGAGCAGCGAGCCGATGGCGGCCAGGCGCATCCGACCGCCGGGGCCGCCACGCGCTGAGCGGTCGCCGATCCAGCCGCCGGCAATCATGCCGATGGCGCCACCAATGCCAAAGATCGCTCCGCTAAAACGATTCGCGATGTCGATGTTGAGTCCGTGAAAGCGAATCAGGTACGACGTGTTGAACGCGGAGAGCGCGTACGTATTCAGATTGAAGAGCGCGCCGGAGGCAATGATCCATCGCATCGTCGGCAAGCTGAGCACATGACGGATCGCCGCGATCGATGTGCGCTGCGATTGCGCCACGTCAGGGTCGGCGGCGCCGCGTTCCGGTTCCGGAATGAAGAGCGCGAGCAGGCCCAGCAGGAGCCCAGGCACGGCCGCCACGAAGAGGGCGGGGCGCCATCCGCCGGTTGCTTGCGTGACGAGCCCGCTGATGACGTAGCTCGCGCCGAGTCCGAAGGGGAGCCCGAGCATAAAGATTGCGATCGCACGTCCGCGACGAGCGCCCGGGAACAGGTCACCGATCATCGAGTTCGCCGCGGGGGCCGCGCTCGCTTCGCCGATGCCCACGGCGAGTCGGCAGAGAATCAGCATCGCAAAGCTGCTCGCGAGCCCCGAGAGTCCGGTGAAGACGCTCCACGCGATAATTCCCACTGCGAGGATGTATTTGCGTCGTCCGACATCAGCGAGTCGTCCGAGGGGAATCCCGACGATGGCGTAGAGCAAGACGAACGCCGTCGTGAGGCCGGCGAGTTGTCCGTCGGAGAGTTGCCACTCCACTTTGATGCGCTCGCCCACCGCTCCCACGACCTGTCGGTCGTAGAAGTTCATGAGATTGATGGCGGCGAGGAGGCCCAGCGTGTAGCGGGCGGCTCGTGGGGTCGGCGTGGTGCGAGGAGGGGAGGTCACGTCGTATACCTTCGCCGGTCAGGCCAACGGGTTCTGCGCGGAATTCTCGTCGAGTTGTGCCGCCGTCATCGATTCCCTGGCGGTGATGCCGAAGAAGCTCAACATCTTACCGAGTAGCTGCGAGGTGAGGGAGCTCGTCTCCACCGCAACGGTCGCGGCATTGGCAAGTCGCAGCGCGTCGGAGTTGCGGAGGCGGCGCGTGGCGACCGTCTCCGCGATCACACGTGCCAGCTCTGGGCGGCGGTCAATCAGCGCCGCAATCTGCTCTTTTTCAATCTCGAACATCAGCGCGTCTGTCGCCGCCACCACCGTTGCACTGCGCGGCTCCCCGGTGAGCGCGCTCATCTCGCCAAAGAACATCCCGGCTTGGACGCGACCGACGCGCGTGTCGAGTCCCGTCGACTCCGCCTTCACGGTCACGTGCAACAGCCCCTCGTAGAGCACGAACATCGACGCACCGGAATCGCCAGCGCGCAGGAGCGTCGTTCCTTCGGCCACCAAGCGTTCCTGCATCTGCGAGGAGAGCTCGAGGCGCTCTCCCTCGGTGAGTCCCTTGAACAGCTCAATGCGACCGAGCAGCTGCGCGCGATCTTCCGCCGAACGTGCATCGAGTTTGCGCACCGGGAGCGGCGCGTGGAACACATCCTGCGACGGCGAGGCGGGATGTAGTCCCGCACGATGCAACTGATCAAGGACGGTCCGCAGCACCTCGTGTCGCGCCTTCCCGGGGCCGGCGATTGTTGGATCAACAAAGTACTTGATCCGATACTCCACGCCTTGTGCGCTCACGCCGCGCAGGCGAGCCTTGGGCGAGGGCTGTTCGAGCACGCCATTGGTGCCCGCGGCCGACGCCACCGCCGCACTCAGCACGCGGAGCGCACGCTCGGTCGGAACGTCAAAATCCAGAAAAATCGGCAGCATGAACTCGCTCATCCGCTCTGGCCGCGAGAAGTTCGTAACAATCAACTCGCTCAAACGCCCGTTCGGGATCACCACCAAGTTCCCTTCGCCATTCAGCAAGCGCGTGGTGCGCCAGTTGAGCTCCATGACCCGCCCAGTGGGGCCGGCAGTCGGGCCGATACCCAACTGGATATAATCGCCAATCTCAAACGGGCGATCAAAGTTGACGGCCAAGCCGATAAACACATCCAAAATCACATTCCGGAGGGCCAAGCCGAGGACAATGGCGCCTACCCCCGACGCGGCCCAGAACGGACCAATCGGCTTGTCGAACACGACACCAACAATGCCGGTAATGGCGAGCAAATAAATCAGGAGTGCGGTCACATCGCGCAACAGGCGCGGCACAGGCACTCGGCTGTGGATCGGATCCCACAGCACCAGCCCCACAATCCGGTTCACGAGGTAGGCGACGGCCAGCCAGATTCCGCTGCTAATCAAGTGCGGAAGCGTGGCCCGAAGTGGGGCGAGGGCCGCGAAATCCAACCGACTAAGAATCTGCTGCTGGTACCCCGCCAAGAGCATCAGGAAACCAATCACGGCGAGCGGAATCGCCAACGTACGTGCGGCCTTCATCAGGGTATTTCTCGGGGTTTGCGGAGCGCGCAAAGTACACGGAAAAGATACTTCCCCGAGGTTCACAGCGGCTAGCCGAGTCCGAGACGGGTGGACACCCGTCTACACCGACACGTACGTTTGAGACGGCTCGAATCGCCCTCAGGAGAGACCCCAATGTCTACCGACCGCCGCTCGTTCGTCCGGACCCTCACCGCCGCTGGTGGCGCGCTGGGCCTCGCTGGTCTCCCCACAGCCGCCTTCGGTGCACCGGCGAACGCAGCCCCGAACGCTGCCCCCAGAGATCGCACCCGAAAAATCGAGAAGGCCCCCGTCTCGCTCAACATCCTCATCCTCGGCGGCACGGGCTTCACTGGCCCCGAGCAGGTGGAATACGCGATCGCGCGTGGGCATCGGGTCACACTGTTCAATCGCAACAAGACGCGCCCGGACTTCTTCAAGGGCAAGGTCGCCGAGGAGCTGGTGGGCGATCTCAATGGAGATACGAGCGCGCTTGCCGGCAAGAAGTTCGATGTGGTGCTCGATAACCCCACCACCTTCCCCGCCTGGGTGCGCAACGCCGCACGCCAGCTCGCTGGGAATGTGAAGCACTACATCTTCATCTCGACGACCTCCACCTACAGCGATCAGTCGATCATCGGGCTCGACGAGAACTCGCCGGTGCACACGATGCCCGATGGCCTCGACCCGTACACCATCGACGCCGGTGACGCAGGGAAGTACTACGGCCCGCTGAAGGTCCGCGCCGAACAGGAAGTCGCGAAGCTCTATCCGGGGATCCACACGGTCATCCGACCGTGCCTGATTGTCGGACCGCTCGACCGCACCGACCGCTTTACCTGGTGGCCCGCGCGCATTGAGAAGGGCGGAGAAGTGCTCGCGCCGGACAACCCGGACGATCCGTGCCAGTTCATCGACTCGCGCGATCTCGCGGAGTTCATGGTGCGCATGGCTGAGGCGCGCGAGTTCGGGCTCTATAACGCGATCGGACCGGCACATCCAATGACGGTGGGCGAGATGCTCCACGGCGTGAAGGCGGTGACCACGGCGGGCGCGCAGTTCACCTGGGTCCCCTGGGATTTCCTCCAAACACAGAATGTGCGCCCCTGGCGCGACATGTCGGTCTGGCAGCCACCGTATGGCAAGACCGCGGGCTATCAGCGCCGCAACTCGGCCAAGGCGATCGCCAAGGGACTCACCTTCCGCCCGCTCGCGGTGACGGCCAAGGAAACACTCGACTGGCACAAGACGCGCCCGGCCAAGGAGCAAGACGCCACGCTCAATGGCGAGATCAACGGCATCGGACTCAAGCGTGAGGCCGAAGTGCTCGCGGCCTGGCACGCCAAACAGAAGGCGGGTAGCAAGTGACGCGTAAGACTTACTCCCGTCGCGAGTTCCTGACTGGGCGCGCTGCCACGGGCAAAGCACCGGCGCCCCTCGACATCCTCATCCTCGGCGGCACCGGCTTCACCGGCCCCGAGCAGGTGGAGTATGCCACCGCACGTGGGCATCGCGTCACGCTGTTCAATCGCAACAAGACGCGCCCCGATTTCTTCAAAGGGCGTGTCGATCAGTTGATTGGCGACCTGAATGGCGATGTCAGCGCGCTTGCTGGGAAAAAATTTGATGTTGTCATCGACAACCCGACGACCTTTCCCGCGTGGGTCCGCAACGCCGCGCAGCAGCTGAAGGGCAACACCAAGCACTACATGTTCATCAGCACCATCTCGGTGTATCCCGACAATTCCAAGCCGGGCGCCGACGAAACCGCCGGACTCACCCCCCTTCCCGCGGGGCTCGACCCGTACACGACCGTCGCCGATGACGCCAAAAAGTACTACGGCGCTTTGAAGACAGCGTCAGAGCAGGAAGTCGCCAAACACTACGCCGGCATTCACACGATCATTCGTCCGGGGTTGATTGTGGGACCGCTCGATCGCTCAGATCGCTTCACCTATTGGCCGGCCCGCATTGACCGTGGTGGCGAGGTGATGGCGCCTGGGCGTCCTACGGATCCTGTGCAGTTCATCGACTCACGCGATCTCGCGGAGTTCATGATTCGAATGGCAGAGGATCGCGCGTTCGGCACGTTCAACGTCACAGGCCCCGCGGCTCCGCTCACGGTGGCCGAGATGTTGGGCGGCATCAAAGCGGTGACAGCCGCCGGTGCGCATTTCACCTACGTGCCCGCCGATTTCCTGCGCGCGAACGGCCTGCAAGGGTGGCGCCACATGCCGGTGTGGATCAATCCTGAGGGCGCCACCGCGGGATTCACGCGCCGCGGAATTTCGCGCGCGCTGGCGAAGGGGCTCACCTTCCGTCCGCTCGCGGTAACGGCCAAGGACACCCTCGATTGGAACAAGACGCGTCCTGAAGCGGAGCAGAAAACGCTCGCCGATGGCGCCGTGGCAGGAATCCCCGCGAGTAAAGAGGCTGAGGTGCTTGCGGCCTGGCACGCCAAGCAGAAGGGTGCACCCTGACGCCGCCTGAGCTGCCGTCCGCTCGCCGCGAGGCGGGGGCGCTGTACACGCTGTTGCGTCGCGCCGTGGATGTAGAGCCCCACGAAGTGCGGGCGATGCTGGCGTCGGCGCTGTTCTTCTTTTGCGCGTTAGCGAGCTGGTTTGTGCTGCGCCCCATGCGCGACGCGGTGGCGGCAGGCACAACGCCCGCGCAGCTCTCCATGCTCTTTGTTGGCACGCTCGTGGTCACACTCACCGCGAACCCGTTGTTCTGGTCGCTCGTGGTGAAGTTCCCGCCGCGGAAGTTCATTCCGTACGCATACCAGCTGATTGTGGCGAGTCTGCTGGTGTTCTATGTGATTTTTCGGTCGGGCGGAGGGCACGACAACTCCGCCACCGACATTTGGACCGGTCGTGCGTTCTTCGTGTGGACGAGCATGTTCAATCTGTTCGTCACGTCGCTGTTCTGGTGCTTCATGGCCGACGTGTTCAAGAGCGAGCAGGCCAAGCGGCTCTTCGGCTTCATCGGCGTTGGCGGCACACTCGGCTCGGTGGTGGGGAGCGCCGTCACGGCGTCGTTCACCAAGAGCATTGGTGAGCTGAATTTGCTGCTCGTGAGCTGCGTCCTGCTCGAGTTGGCCGTGGTGGTTGTGACGCGATTCCCTGTCGCGGCCGGCGCCGACTCAACCGCCGCGGATCGTGCGCGGCTCGCGGACGACCAAGGACGCCCCGTAGGCGGCAATCTCTGGGCCGGTTTCTCCAACACCGTGAAGTCGCCCTACCTGCTCGGGATCGCGATGTATCTCGTGTTGTTCACGATTGGCTCTACATTCTTGTACTTCGAACAGAGCGCGATTGTCGGCGCGGCGTATGCGGATCGCGCATCCCGCACGGTGGTGCTCGCGCGCGTGGAACTCGCCGTACAGGTGCTCACGATCACGGCACAGATTTTCTTTACGGGGCGGATCATTCGCTGGTTCGGACTCGTGGCCGCGCTCGCGTTCTTGCCGATTGTCTCCATGCTCGGTTTTGGCGCTCTCGCGAGCATTCCAGTGTTCACTGCTCTCGCGGCCTTCGTGGTGCTGCGGCGCGCTGGCAACTTTGCGCTCACCAATCCGGGAATGGAGGTGCTGTTCACCGTCGTTCCGCGCGAGGACAAGTACAAAGCCAAGAGCTTTATCGAGACCTTTGTGTACCGCGGCGGCGATCAGCTCGGTGCGTGGAGTTACGCGGGGCTCACCGCGATTGGGCTGAGCCTCGTGGGTATTAGTTGGGTCGCGGTGCCGCTCTCGGCGGTGTGGCTCGGCCTTGGCGTGTGGCTCGCGCGGCGTCACGCGGCGCTCGCGGGATGACCCGTATGCGGACGCTCCGCGCGTTGCCAGGTACCACGCATTGCAATCACTAGGAAATCAACGCAATTTCGGCTCAGTCGACCTCTCTTATTCGAGGCTCCACCGTGCACGACGATAACACAGCTGACGTTCCACCCTCCGCGCTGACGGACGCACCAGCGCTCGACCGCCGCGACTTCCTCCGCGCTGCCACCGTCGGCATGGGCGCGATGGCCGCTGCGGGCTGCGCGACGGCAATGCCGGCCATTTCCGCAACGCCCGTGCCCGGGATCGCACCTGCCAAACTCGACACGGGTACCGGTGCCGGCCACGTGGTGGTTGTTGGCGCGGGCGCATGGGGCGGCTGGACCGCGTACCATCTGCGCCGACGCGGCGCGCGCGTCACAATGATCGATCAGTACGGCTCCGCCAACTCCAAGGCCACCTCCGGCGACGAGACCCGCGGCATCCGCTCCTCGTACGGAGATCGCACCACGGGCGAGTTTTGGGCCAAGTGGGCACGCATCGCGCTGGGGCGCTGGAACGACTTCAATGCGGAGTGGGCCGCGCCCTTTCGCACGAAGTTCTTTTTTGAAACGGGCGACATCATCCTGCGCGCAACCGCTGACGACGTCATTATCAAGCGCACCCGCGAAATCTGGACCGCCCAAGGGGTCAAGCACGAAGTCCTCAGTGGTGACGAAGTCCGCAAGCGCTACCCGATGATGAACTGCGATGACATCACCATCGGCATCACCGAGCCGGACGCCGGCGTCGTGCGCTGTCGTGCTGCCACCCAGGCGGTCGCCGCCATCGCGCAATCGATGGGCGCCAAGTTCATCCTCGGCCGCGTGAAGCCCGGAAAGATTGTGAATGGCAAGATGGACGGCGTGGTGCTCGACGACGGCACTGTTATTCGCGCCGACGCCTACGTGTTCTGTCTTGGTCCGTGGTTCCGAAAATTCTTCCCGACCGTGATGATGAACCGCATGCGCGTGCCGCTCGGTACCGCCTGCTACTACGGCACACCGGAAGGGGATAATCGCTTCACCTTTCCGAATCTTCCGAGCTACAACTTTCCGGGCACCACGGGTTGGCCCACGTTGCACGTCGACAGCCGCGGCTTCCGCGTGCGCGGGGGAATCGCCCCGCCAGCTCCTCCGGCACCGCCCGCAGGTACACCAGCATCCGCGCCGACGCCGCCCGCCCCCGCCGATCCGCGACAAGAGGATCCGGACACCAGCAATCGGTGGGCGAATCAGGCCAACATCGACGGTGCCCGCCGCTTCTTGCAGCGCCGCTTTCCCGCGCTCGCCGACGCGCCGCTCCTCGAGACACACGCCTGTCATTACGAGATCAGTGTGAATCGAGACTTCATCGTCGACAACGTCCCCGAAACAACCAACGCGTGGATCGCCGGCGTCGGTCAGGCAGAAGGATTCAAGTTCGGCCCCGTCGCGGGGGAATACGTGGCACAGCGCGTACTCGGCATTGTCGGTGATCCTGCCGTTGCCAAGGCGTTCGTGCTCCCGAAGGAGGAATACGCACCACCAGGGCCCGCGCCGAAGCCGCCGAGCGAGGAGGAGTTCTGATGCGTCACGCTCTCGTAATGCTAGGTATGCTCGGCGCGGTCACACTCGGCGCGGTCACACTCGGCGCGCAGCAGCAGCCGACCAACGATCTCCCGAATCCGTACAAGACCGTCGAAGGATGGGCGAAGCTTCCGGCCGGACGCGTGTGGGGATCCACGAGCGCCGTGGAAGTTTGATGAGAACGGCACGCTCGTCGCGAGCTTCGGGGCAGGAATGATGGTGTTCCCGCACGGGATTCACATTGATCGTGACGGCAACGTGTGGGTCACCGACGGGCAGGACAATCGTCCGCGCGCTGGACGCGGCGGCGCACCTGCTGACGCCGCGCCGACTCCCGCCAAGATCTACGGCCACCAGATCTTCAAGTTCTCGCCCAAGGGCGAGCTCTTGCTGACGCTTGGCGCGCCCGGGGGTGGGAAGGAAACCGACTATTTTTGGCAGCCCAACGATGTACTCGTCGCACCCAACGGTGACATTTTTGTTTGCGAAGGGCATGCGTCTACCGATTCGTCGAATGCGCGTGTGCTCAAGTTCGACAAGAGCGGCAAGTTCCTCACGCAGTGGGGAAAGAAGGGGACGGCGAACGGCGAGTTCGATCAGCCGCACGCGTTCGCCATGGATTCCAAGGGACGCCTCTTTGTTGGCGACCGCGGTAACAACCGCATTCAGTTGTTTGATCAGAACGGAAAGTGGCTCGACACCTGGTATCAGTTCTCGCGTCCGAGCGGGCTCTGGATCGACAACGACGACACCATTTACGTCGCCGATAGTGAGTCCGGCTCGATTGACCCGCGTCGCAAGGAGTGGACGCGCGGCATCCGGATTGGGAGCGCGAAGGATGGCTCGGTGAAATATTTGATCCCCGATCCTGACCCCGCGGCGCGCAGCACGAGCGCGGCTGAGGGGGTGACGGTGGATGCGAAAGGGAATATCTACGGCGCCGAAGTGGGTCCTAGAGCACTGAAGAAATATGTGAAGCCGTAGTCGTTGAGCTGTATGTGAAACGGGGTGCCGCGATCGCTCGCGGCACCCCGTTTTTGCGTTCGGTGCATTACTTCGGCAGCGTCAACGCCACGAGCGAGGTGTTGCTCCCGAGTCCGGTCGCAAAGACGATGTACTGCTTCCCCTTGTGGAGGAACGTCATCGGAATGGCGGTGGTCTTGCTTGGGATCTTTACCGCGCCCACCTGCTTGCCGCTCATCTTGTCCACGGCAAAGAGCGTAGGCGCCTGCCCTGGCACGCCACCGCTCCGTCCGGTGCCGTACACGACGAGCGACTTGGTGTTCATCACCTGCGGCTGACCACCCGGTGTGCGCGGCGGGAGCTTCACCCCGGCAAAGAGGGGATCAGCACTCGTCACGGGAATGAATCCGCCGTTCGGGACCCACCACTTTTTGTCACCGGATTTCATGTCGTAGCCGGTGATGCCGCCGTACTCCTTCGGCTTGAGGATGCTCACGCCGCCGATGGTCGTACCGCTGGCACGATTCTCAAAGCCACCGCCGCGTCCGTTGCCAGGCTTGTAGTCCGGCGGCGTTGGCATCGCGCCCAGCAGTCCACAGGAATCGTGAATGGAGCTGTAGCGGAACTGCGAGCAGGGATCCTTTTGGATTTGCGTTGTGCTGAGTCCGCTCTGACCGCCGACGTAGATCCATCCGTTGTCGGGATCAGCCGCCGTGCCGCCGTCGATGTTCACGCCACCACTCGCTCCCGGGGCGTACCACGAGCAGCTGAAGCCAAGCTTTCCGGACCCGTCAGCGACGGATGCGGGAATAAAGTACGGTCCCATGCGGCACCGCTTCGCGAGCTTGAGCGCGCTGTCTCTCACGGCGGGCGTGTAGTCGATCAGGTCGCTCTCGAGCAGTCCCTGCTGCGAGTACGGGGCGGGCTTGCTCGGGATCGGCTGTGTGGGCCAGGTCTCCTCACCCGGTACATCGCTCTGCAGCACCGGCGTCTCGACAATCGGCCATACGGGCTGACCAGTTTCGCGGTCAAGCACGTACACCCATCCCTGCTTGGTGGTCTGCGCGAGAATCTTGCGCGCCTTCCCGTCGATCGTCACATCGAGAAGGTTCGGCGCCATCGGAACGTCGTAGTCCCAAATGTCGTGGTGCACGAGCTGATAGTGCCACTTCTTCTTGCCTGTCTTGGCGTCGAGTGCAACCACCGAGTTGCCATAGAGATTCGCGCCTGGGCGATGCCCGCCGTACTCATCCATGAGTGGCATGCCCACGGGGACGTACACGAGCCCGAGTGCCGGATCTGCCGACCACGTGGCCCACGGGTCGTTCTTGCCGACGCCGTCGCTTCCTTCCTTGGACCCCTTCGTCCATGTCTCCGAACCCGGCTCACCCGGTTGAGGAATCAGGTTGAACTTCCAGAGCTGCTTCCCGGTGCGAATATCGAAACCGCGCACGTAGCCGGGGAGATTGTGCAACTTGATTGGGTAGTAGCCATGGATCGACGAGTTGCCGACCACGAACACATCGCCCACGACGATTCCCGGCGAACTATTCGCGATCTCCCCGTGCGAGGGATCGATGCCGACGGATCCGTCGGCGCCGGTCTTGCTCACGGGATCCCACTTCTCGCCGGGCTTCGCTTTGCGCAGCGGCGCGGCGTCGGAAATAATCAGCGACCCCGAGTCATCGACCGCGAGCGAGACCATCGGGAAACCCAGCCCTTCTTCGAGATCAACGACGCCATTCTTGCCGAACGCGGGATCGGGCTTTCCGGTCGCAGCATCGATCGAGTAGAGGTGGTAGCCCGGGGTCACGACCAGCACGCGCTCGTTCTTGCCGTCTGTCCAGTACGACAGCCCACGTCCAGCGAACTGTCGCGGCGCCTTCTGCCAACGGATCCCTTCGTCGAACTTGAACGACCAAATGGTCTGCCCATTCGACGGATCCACGGCAATCGGATACCGATGCGTCGTCGCGACGGTGAGAATGCGACCATTCGCATACAGCGGCGTGGTGCGATAATACTCGTCCTCGCCGAACTCTCCCGCCTTCCAGGTCCACGCGACTTGGAGCGAGTCGAAGTTCTTGGCGTTGATCTGGTCGAGCGCCGAATAGCGTGTGCTCCACGCATCGGCGCCCCAGTAGCGCCATTCACCGGGCACGTTGCCGCGCACGATGGCTTTGCCCTGAGCAGCGTCACCCCGGGCGACAAAAATCGCGCCCGCGATCATCGACGCGCAGGTGGCGAGCGTGATACCGAGCGTTCGGGTGAAGAACGAACGTGATGCCATGGGAACGTCCTTTGGAACGGGTGGGGAGAACGACGGTGTGGCTACCACCAGCGTAGTGCTACAACAACTTGGGTGCTGCGGTCTTGAGTTCGATCTTAATCTGCCTCAACTGCGGAATCTCGGCACTCAGCGTGGTGCTGCCAGCGGGCATGCCGTTGAGCTTCAAGATGTACGCGAGCAACATCGCGGCGTCGTCGGGCTCAAGCGTCCCGGGCGCGCTCTTGGGCATCAGGGTGAGAATGTACGTCATCAAGTCCGACAGTGGCTTGCCGACCCAGTGCTCCTTGAACGGGGCGCCGGTATGCGAGATCGCCGTGTGGCAGCTCTGGCAGAGGCCCAAATACAGATCGCGACCCTGCGCCGCCTGCTCCGCCGTGAAAATGCCGTCGTGGGTCGTGCGCTGCGCGTGCGCAACCGTCGGCCCCGCACCGAGTGCCACCACCAGTCCTATCGCGAGGCTGGTGACCACGCTGCTCCTCGGACTGCCGAAGCGACGAATGATCACCTGGAATCCCCATGCCGCACCAAGTGCGACGCAGAGCAAGAGCCCTCCCTGCACGAGCGCCAACCAAAAGGCGGTGTCAATCTCGGGCGCCGCAAATCGATACTCCAGCAAGGCCGCTCCCCGTTCAGTCATCCAGTGCCACGCCTGATGCGCAACGATCGCTGAAAGTACAATCACGCCGATCCGCTCACTCGCGAGCTTCGGAAGTAGCCACGCCAACAGCGGCACCGCCACCGTAAGCACGGCTAACTGCCCGATCTCCACTCCCACATTGAACGCCGCCAGCGACGCCACCAAGTGCGCGCCACCGAACTGCAGCGACTCCTTCAGCGCAAAGCTGAACCCAAAGCCGTGCACGAGCCCAAAGGCGAACGCCATCCGCCAACGATACCCCAATCGCTCGGCCGGCACCACAATATTCTCGAGCGCCATATACACAATCGACACCGCAATCAGCACCTCGATCAACGGCGGGAACCACAACGCACTCGGCGCCACTCCCAGCGCCGACCCCACCAGCGTAATCGAGTGCGCCACCGTGAACGCGGTGATGATCTCCAGCAAGCGCCTCCACCGACGCACCGGGATCACCAAACAGAGCACAAAGAGCAGATGGTCAATGCCGCTCAGGATATGCCCAATCCCCAGCACGACGAACCGCCGAGCCGCCTCGTACCAGCGCGGGTCGAGGGCCACGAGTCCGGGGTTCCCGATGTACTCAAACACGCGTTCGCCGCTCCCGGGAGGGAGAAAGCGGAGCACCGTCGTGGTACGCACGCCGAGGTGCGCGAGCCCAGGCTCGATCGTGAAATGGGCGTGATCGTTCGTAATGGGATATTCGATGATCACGTCGAGCATCGCCTGCGTCCAACGGACTTCGGTGCTCGCCGGCAGCGGAACGCCGGTCACATGCGCCACGGCCACGTCGTACGACGTAAACGATCGTTCACTGGGGAGGGAGAGCTGCGTGCGAACGGTCCCGCTCGCGCTGAGCGGCCGGCCGTCCTCATAGAGCTTGAGATAATCGGCAATCCAGAGCTTGGCGGCGTCCGGCAGGAGCGGCCCCAGGGTTGCGAGGTCGAGCGTGCCGTCTGCCCGCGGCCGGATATCGAGGTCGCGCATCGATTCGAGCGGAACCCGAGCCACCACCCGCAGCAGCAGCCCCTCAGGGCGCACAAAGGCCAAAATCCCGACCCGAGCCGGAATCTCGTGGGCGTGCACCGCCGGCGCGGACCAGATCAGGAGCAGCCACCCGAAAACCACAGCGAATACGAGCGCGACCACGATCGCGAATG
The DNA here is from genome assembly GCA_026387895.1 of Gemmatimonadota bacterium. Lineage (GTDB taxonomy): Bacteria > Gemmatimonadota > Gemmatimonadetes > Gemmatimonadales > Gemmatimonadaceae > Fen-1231. Next base: position 26,233 of record JAPLKT010000043.1, read on the forward strand.
AGGCCGACAAGGCCTTCACCGCGCTCACCCCCCATCGCATGATGCTCGTTCCGGGACGCCCCATTCTGATCGACCTTGTGTTCGGTACTCTGGACGGACGCTGCAAAAGACGGTTAGTTACATTCCGTCACCGGGCGACGTCGAGTATACGGCGTTGCCGCCTTTCCAGCCACCTCGCGCCCCTCCCGAGGAGCACGCCATGTCGGTTCGCCGCCCCTGGATCATTGCCGGGACCCTCGCCGCAGTCACGATTGCGCTTGGCGTCGCTCAGAACTCCCTGTCCGCCTCGCTCCGTCAACAAACGGTGCAGGCGCCGGCCTTCGAAGTGGACCCGGTGTGGCCCAAGCCGCTCCCGAACCACTGGATCCTCGGCTCCACCATCGGCGTTGGCGTTGACGCGCGCGACCATGTGTTTATCATCCATCGCGGCGACTCGACCCTCACCATGCGTACCGAGGCCGGGCTCGACACCGACCCCAAGACCGGTGAATGCTGCGCCGCGGCCCCGCCGGTCCTCGAGTTCGATCCCGAGGGAAATCTCGTGAACTCCTGGGGCTGGCAGCCGGGGCAGGGCGACGGCTTCAAGTGGCCCGCTTCGAACCACGGGATCTCGATCGATCCGGCCGGCAACATCTGGATTGGCGGCAACGGCACCGGCGACAGCCATATCCTGAAGTTCACGCACGAAGGGAAGTTCCTTCAGCAGATCGGCGTGCCAGGGCGCGCGGCGAACAGCAACAGCAAGGACGCTTTCGGCCGCGTCGCCAAGATCACCTTCGACCCCAAGGCCAACGAGGCCTACATCGCCGACGGCTACGGCAACAAGCGCGTCGCGGTCCTCGACATCACCACGGGCGCCATCAAGCGCTTTTGGGGTGCCTACGGCAACGTCCCCTCCGACTCGAACCTCGGCCGCTACATTCCGGCGGCTCCGCTCGCGCAACAGTTCCGGAACCCGGTGCACTGCGCCGAGCCGAGTACTGATGGGCTCGTGTATGTGTGCGACCGCCCGAACGATCGTATTCAGGTCTTCACCAAGGACGGGAAGTTCGTCAAGGAACAGCAGTACGTGCCGGCCACGCTCGGTGACGGCTCGGTGTGGGACATCGCGTTCAGCAAGGATGCCGCGCAGAAGTACCTCTTCTTGGCCGATGGCAAGAACGAGCGCGTGTATGTGATCGATCGTCAGTCGCTCGCTGTGATCACGCAGTTCGGCGACGGTGGTCGTCAGCCCGGGCAGTTCTTTGCGGTGCACAGCATCGCCACGGACAGCAAGGGCAATCTCTACACCACCGAGACGTACGAGGGAAAACGCCTACAGAAGTTCGCGTATAAGGGGATGAAGGCGGTTGCCAAGAATCAGGGTGTCGTCTGGCCGGGGCGCTATAAGTGAGTCTTGCGGCTATCCTCGCCGAATGTGCGCGTCTTGCCGCTGGTGGCGGGGCCGGGGCGCTCGCGTCGGTGGCCAAGCGTCACGGCTCGCTCCCGATGAGTGCCACCGCCAAGATGCTCGTGACCGCTGGCGGTGCGCGTATGGGAACGGTGGGTGGTGGCTGTCTTGAAGCGGAGATTATTGAGCGCGCCTTCGATGTGATTGAGCGGCGTCTGCCGGCCCAGTCCAAGCATTCGCTGAATGCCGAACTTGCGGGCGACTACGGACTCACCTGCGGCGGTACGGCGGAGATGTTCATTGAGCCGGTGTATCCCGATCCGGTGCTCGCGGCGGCCTACGCAGAAGCAGCGGCGGTTGTCGCGCGCGGAGAGCGCTGCGTTATGGTGACCGGTCTTGATTGGACTGACGGCCCGATTAAATCCGTAAACGTGCCAGAGCCCGGCGGCGCTGAGCTGCCGCTGCTCACGGACGTTGCACTCACGGAACCGCTCTCTGGAAAGCCGCGCGTCGTGATCTTCGGCGGCGGCCATGTGGGCGCGCGCATCGCCGAGGCGGCCGCTTTCGCTGGGTGGCGCGCGACTGTCGTTGATGATCGTCCCGACTTTGCCGACCCCGCTCGGCTGCCCTTTGCCGAACGCGCGATTACCTGCGACTTCCACGACGTGACCAGCGCCGTATTGCTCGATGCCGACACCTATGCGGTGATTGCCACGCGCGGGCATCAGCATGACGTGGAGCTCGCCGCGCAGTTGGCGCCACTTTCGCTCCGGTACCTTGGGATGCTCGGGAGTCGCCGCAAGGTCGCAATGACGGCTGGCGTGTTGCGGTCGTGGTCCGTGTCCGAGGAGGCCATCGACCGCATGCATGCGCCGGTGGGCTTGTCGATCGGTGCCGACACGCCGGAGGAGATTGCGATTAGTGTGGTGGCGGAGATGATCGCCGTACGGCGTAACGGATCGCGTCGCCGCGGCGGCGTGCAGATCGAAACCGCCGAGGTGTCGCAGTGAGACCGCCGGTGCTCTCTGATATTGAGCTAGGGCGTGAGCTCAGCACGTTGCACGGGTGGGCGCACCGTGGGGAGACGCTCACCAAGACATTTGTCTTCGCCGATTTCCCCGCGGGCATTCGGTGGGTCGCGGGTGTGGCGAATGTGGCGGAGATCATGCAGCACCATCCGGATCTCGACATCCGCTACACCAAGATCACCGCGACGCTGAGCACGCACGACGTGGGCGGCATCACCGCGCTGGACGTGACGCTCGCGCGGGAAATGGAAACGCTCGCGGGATAGTCCCCGCGAGCGTCGGTGCTACAGTGGAGACGGGTGGTCAGGCGCGTGCCGACCACCCGTTGTGTATTAGTTCCGGCGACCGCCGCCCAGCAGGTTCAGGATTGCCATGAACATGTTGAGCAGGTCAAGATAAATCTGCACGGCCGCCATCACGTAATCGTCGGGCCCGTACACGTTGCGCAGGCGCCAGGTATCGAAGATCAACAGGCCGCTGAACACGAGGACCGTGCCCGCGGAGATCCAGAGTCCGGCGGCCTGGCTCTGGAAGAAGAAGTTGAGCAGGCTCGTGGCGATCAGCACCCACAGGCCAATCGTGAAGAAGCTGCCCCACGCGCTGAAGTCGCGACGGCTCACAAAGGCATAGCCGGTGAGTACGCCGAAGGTGCTCAACGTCAGGATCGCAGCGTTGCCCGTGACGCCCGGGTTCGTGCGTTCCATCATGTAGATGACGGGGGCCATTGTCAGCCCCATCACGAACGCGAAGAGCCCGACCAGCACCACGTTCTGCGGGAATGCCGTGCGCGCGCGCATCGCCAAGAAGAGCGGTGCGAAGGTGCAGAGCATGGTAATCCAGGGATGCTGGATTACCGCAGCCATCATCTGCGGCTGTCCCAGTCCGAACCAGGTGCCCAACACGGTCACGCAGACGCTCGCGAAGACGAGCGCGTAGGTACGACGCACGAGGGTCGCGCGGTCCGCGCCAGTTCGCACAACTCCGACACTCTGATACGAGAAGCCCATAAAACTCCGAATCTCCGAAGAGGATACTGAATTATAACCGTTTGGCGATCGAGAGGTTCCAGCGTATGCCAACGTGTTGTCTTACAACGGGTTAGACGATTTAATGGCAGTGCGAGTCACCGCACGCCGGCGACCATTGTCACGACCGGCTGCGGCGAGTGGACCGTGCGCGCCGAGGAATCTGTTCTGCCGGCGTGATGAGTAGCAGTGCGGTGACGCGATCAGGGGAACATCGCTCAACGCCGCACGCGCGCGGATTTGCGACCGATGCGAGCGCTGCGAGCGCCGAACTCGTGCGCTCGAGCCACTCGAGCTCATCTGCAACAGGCTCACTCAGCGCCCGCTTGAGGAGGGGCTCGACTCCGGCCGCTGGTGCCTGACCGAGTGTGAGGCGGAGACGCGCGATCGCCGCTGCCACCGCACGCTTCGACACGACGGGAGTTCGCGTCAGGACATCCATCGCGCGCCGCACAAGACGACGTCGCAGCGCCGTGCGCGGTCCATCGGCGTCGAGTACCTGGCGTGCGCCGCGATACGCAAGAAACCGGGAAAGCGCGCGTTGTACGTCGTCCGCTTCGCGAGCCGTCACGCCTCCTGTTGTGGGTACAAGAGGCACCGTTACTCCCTCAGCGACGCGAACGAGGCGTGCGGGCTCTACAGTCGGTGCCACCGTACGCGCGCGCCTGGTACCGCCAACAAGGAACCGCTCGTCGGCACTCTCGATCACCGCGAGAAATCCCGCCGCCGCCCCATGCACGCTTGCTCTCACGGGTTGACTCGCCGTACCGCGTGGCGCATCGGGGATCGAGGGCCAGCGTTCGACGAGCTCACGCAGTCGTTCACACGCGGCACTCGCTGCAGTCGCCCGCTCCCCCGCGCGCTGCTTCTGGTGGTGACGCCGGTGCATCGCTAACGTGCGAGCGATTTCACGCGACTGTGACACGACGTATTCAAACACCGTCGCATGTTCCGCCCCCATCCGTGCAACGCGTCCAGTGCGCTGCCGGACTCGGGCTGGTGTCCAGGGGAGATCTAGGTGCACCACCACGCCCGCACTCTGCAGGTTCACCCCTTCGCTCAGCAGGTCGGTGGCGCGTTGCACCGCCCGGCGCGAGCGCGGCAATCAGATCAGCGCGCGACCGTCCACCGCTCGCGGATTGGGCTCCATCGGCGGTGAGTAGTGCGACATGCGGTAGGTCGCGGAGTTCACGGTAGAGCGCACGGACCGTTGCGGCGTGCTGAGAGAACGCGACCACTGGAACGTCAGGGTGAGCGTCGAGAACGGAGCGGAGCATCGCGGCGCGGCCAGCGCTGTCACCATGTTCGAATGTCTGTGCCCGCAGAAGCAATGTCCGCACCGCCTCGCAATGGTGGTGCAGGGCACTGCGCCAACGCGCGGCGTCGGCGGTCGGTGGGTCGAGCGCAAGTTGGAGTTGCACGGTATCGTCTGCCACGAGCCAACGACGGAGTTCGGCCGCACTGGGCCAGTGTCCTTGCGCGAGCGCCGCGTCAAGCGCCGCACCGCGCTGCAAGCGGCGTCGCAACGCGGCGCACAGTGCGGCGATGCTCGACCCGCGGCACCGGAGCAGCCCGATCGTCACGAGCGATGTGGCGGTACCGCCATTCTGCAGTGGCACCGCCGGAGGGAGCGCGCGAATCGCACGGTCAAGTGCGGGAGTTCGCGGCGGTCGCAACGGAGGCGCTGTAACGATCGCTGGCAGGAGCGTCGACGAGGCCTCTCGCCGCACCACGCACTGCGCGAGCATCGCCGCATCGACCGACGCACCATGCCCGAGAAACAGAGCGAGCAGTGCATGCAGTTCCGACAGGCGATTCCGCACTGGGGTCGCCGAGAGCAACAGCACAGGGCGTCCTGCACAACAGGTCGCGAGCGCGCGTCGCCGTTCGGTGCCGGGTGCGCCGACGTGCTGTGCCTCGTCGATAATCACGAAATCGGCGTCGATCGCGGGAGGAGATGCGCGACTCATGCGGTCGAGTGACACCACGGTGATCGACACGCCGGCGCTCGCCGCACTTCGTGACCACGCATCTCGAACGGCCGCCGGCGCAAAAACTACGGTGCGCATAAAATCACGCGCGAGCGCCAGTGCCACGAACGTCTTTCCCATTCCCGGATCGTCCGCGAGTAGCGCGCCACCGAATCGTCGTATTGCTGCGCGCAGCCGATGCACCGCGTCACTCTGATGTGGATGGAGCGTGATGTCGCCGATGCGTGTTGGCTCGGCATCGGTGTCGCCGAGTACCGCGCGTCGAATGACTGCGGCTGTTAGCTGTGCGTCCACGTGAGCAATGCCGCGGCATCGCGGGGACGGAGGTGGTAGCTCGCGAGTGCAGCGGCGGTGAGGGTCGCCGAATCTGGCGGCGCGCCAGCGGCCGCGGCTCGCCCCATTGGCGCGAGCCGCTCCACCGCGCGCGTCCAGTCACGTGGTATCGGGAGACGGGCCACCGTCCAGCCGAGGAATCGATGATAGCCGCCCCGGGCGGGTTCCGCGATCATGGTGAGCCAGGCAATGATCGGAGGCGCGTTGAGCAGCACCGCAAGCGCGTGCGCGTCGTCGTCCGTTGGAGCGATAATCACGTAACAACTGTTCAGCGGAACGGTCGGATCTCCGGTCGCGAGCACCGAAGCGCGTGGGGTGCGGCCGATATCACCCCAGATAACGCGAGGGCGATCGGTGCGTGCCGCCTCCGTCCGGAAGAGCTGCCACCACGGACCGCGGCCCTGGGCGTCCGTGCGCGCAGAAAGACGTCGCCTCCACGGACGTAGCCATTCGAGCGAAGCAGCGGGGAGTTGGTCGAGTGGCGCCCCGTTGGCTGCATGTGTCCAGATGATCCGCTCGCCATCCTGCGAGCGATGCCATGCGTGCAGCCCTTCACCGCGCAGCAAAGGGCGGAGTAGCGCGCGTTCAACGCTACCGGTGCTCTCCTGCGCTGCCACGCGGCAGACGTCGTCTGCGGGCAGCAACTCGGCAGGCATGCGCTCGCCCGGCATTCGTGGCTCGAGCGCACGCACAATGAAGGCGTCGTTGCAACCAGTCTTTACCCCTAAGACGGGCCGCCCAAGGTTGGTCGACGCGAGCGCCGGACCTGCAGCGGCAAGCCGCTCGAAGTCGCGGCGAACATCAGGGGGGACCAGTGCCCACGGTGCACCGATCGAGGCGTCGATTGGCAGGTCGTCGACGCGCGACTCCCATGCCAGGAGCTGATCACGCCGTGCGACACCGACGCGTACGTTGGTGCTGGTCGCATCGCGAAGATCGCGGCTGGCCACGACAAGGGAGGGGTACACGACCGCGTCGAATGTGGACGGACCCTCACTCCAATCAGCGATCTCGCGGAGCGTGGCTTCTTCACGGAGCAGGTTGCGAACGCCTCCCCCAGCGAGCGAGCGCCACAGTTTGGCGGGGACGAGAAGTGCGAGCGTCCCAGAAGGCCGCAGTAACGCCAGTGAGCGCTCTACGAAGAGCGCCGATAAATCCGCTTGTGCAGCAAACCCCCGCCCGGCACCGGTGGCGTCGGCCCCAGCGACCCACGCAGCCTCGCGCATCACCCGGTAACGCGCGCGCAGGTCAAGGCGGTCGGTCGGTGCGATATGGTGCAGGCGCACCCACGGCGGATTCCCAATGATTGCGTCAAAGCCTCCGCGCGCGGCCACATCGGCAAAGTGACTTCCGAAGGCGAAGGGGAGACTTCCGCCGCTGCGCAACACCACGAGACGTCGACGCGCCTCACGCACGTCGCTGCGCAACTCTGTGAGCCGGCGCGACTGTGCGGCCGACGCAGGGTGTCGGTCTGCAAAAAGATCCCGCGATCTGATCGCGCCGAGCATGTCACGCCGTCTCGCGACGGCAAGCTCTAACGCGCGCTGTGCGAGCGCAATCGCGGCGGAGCGCTCCTCGCGGTCGACCGCTCGGGCAAGCGTCCGTTTGCGAACGCCTGTGGCGCGTGTGTACCGACCACGCAGTCGCTCAAGCGCGAGGCCTCCTGGGCGCGGCGCCTGATCAAACGCAGCGCCGGCGAGCGCGTCGCCCACCCGAATGTTGCGATCCAAGTTCGGCAACGGCATCACGCGCGAGGGATCTGACTCCTCGGCATCGATCACCACCGATAACCACAGGCGGAGCTCACAGAGCCATACGGCCGTGGGATTGATATCCACGCCAAAAATGGACATGGTGAGCACGTCACGTCGCCGGAGCGAGAGCGAGCGATAATCGCCAGCTGAACCCGCAAGCGCCGCGAGCCGCTCGAGCGCGTGCACGAGAAACGCGCCCGAGCCGCACGCAGGGTCGAGGACGCGCACCGCGCACACGGCCTGTGCGACACGGTCCGCGTCGCGTCCACTGAGTTTTTCGCCGGATTCGGTTGCGCGTATCAACGCTTCCTCGGCGCCGTATCGCACGAGCGCGGCGTCGAGCCCCGCGCCGGCCACGCGGTGCACCAAATCGTGCGGTGTATAAAAGGCACCGGCGGCGCGCCGCTCATCGCGCGCCATGAGCGATTCGAAGGCGCGGCCGAGCATCTCAGGATCTACCGCCGCTTCAGACCAGCCCGCGTGTTCCTCGTGCGCGGTTAATCGGTAACGACCCAGTAAGGAGAGCGTGAGCTCCGCGAGTGCATCATCGGCCAATACCACATGACGCGCGCGCCGCTCCAACGGACTCCGAGCAAAAAGTCCACCGTTCAGAAAAGGAATCCGACCAAGGGCGCGCGCTGTGACTGAGCGCTTTGCGGCGGGAGTGTTGAGCGTGCCAAAGAACAACGGTTCGAGGAAGCGCCGGTGTAGCGCACCCCCTCGTTCGAGTTGGGTCATAATGCGGTGACGGAGATACTCGCGGTCCCCATCAAGCCAGCCCTTAGCCTGCAGGAACGAGAGGAAGAGCACCCGCGTCGTGTTCAGGAGCGCGAGTTCGTGACGTACCGCCTCAGAGGCCTGTCCGCTCGCCGTCGCGGCGAGGTCGAGAACGCTCGCCTCGAGTTCACGATAGAAGCGCCGTGTGAGATGCTCGCGTCCCAGCACTTCTCCCCATCGATGATGCACGAGCACGTCGGGCCCACGGCGTGCGCTATGCACCGCGGCGAGCGTTTCGGCATCACTGGGTAGCACACGATCCGGCTCGATGCGCAACGCCGATACGCGGGCACCGGCTGAGGGAGCGGCCAACACCACGGCACGCGACTCACGCGTGACCACCACCACGAACCAGAGCAGGTGCGGCGCGCGCAGCGCAACCTGTCGGCAGAGTGTGGCGATCTCTGCGCAAGTCCAATCCCCCAGTGCAGCGTCGACTGCGAGAAAGCGGAGCGTTCCGGCACCAGCCGCGACTGCAGCGCGGCGAACCCGGGCATCGAGTCCGAGATGGCGGCGCCCCGCGGCATCCAACGGGAGCGGTTCGGCAAAATCGAGGAGCGACGCGATACGCAGCGCATCACGGTACGCGTGGAGCCGTTGCAGCTGTTCGGCGAAGTCACGGAGTGTAGGCACACGCCTACAATCGCATCAGCTCACGAACACACCGTCATCGGACGACTGCGCGCAACATCGATTGATTGCCGCCGATGAGCGACACGCCGTGTCAGCGGCGATCGAGCAAACCCGGGAGCGCGCCAAGCGAGTCCAAGAGGTACGTCGGTGCACTCGCGACGAGCTGCTCCCGCGAGAACGGTCCCCACAGTGCGCCAATCGTCTCAACACCGGCGCTATTGCCCGAATAGACGTCGTGCGGCGAATCCCCCACGAAGACTGCCTCGTCGGCACGCACGTTGAGCAACTCCAGCGCGAGCAGCACAGGCTCCGGCGCCGGCTTGTGCTTCGTCACGCTGTCAGCGCCAACGAGTACTGGCAGAAACGGCGCCATCCCAGTGAAATCCAGCGCCTCCTGTGCGAGCATGTTCCCTTTCGAGGTCACGAGGGCCATCGCGAGCCCGCGGCGCTGGAGTTCACGGAGCACGGGGAGCGAGTCGGGAAAGGCGCGCGCCAGCAGCTGATGTTGCTCCTTCTGATGCGTGCGATAGCGGTCACGAAGCGCAATTAACTCGGCGTCGGTCCGTGTGTATGCCCCGAGTTGTTTGATCAGCGGTGTCCCGATTCCGGCGATCCAGTCTTCCGTGGTCGGATGTGAGCCCTCGAACCCTTCGAAGGCATACCGCATGCAGGCTAACAGGAGCGCGATGGAGTCGAACAGTGTCCCGTCGAGGTCGAACAGGACGGCTTTGAGCGGTGGGCGCATCTGTCAAAGCTAATCGGTCGAACAGAGCCGCTCAGCGCGAGATGTACTGGCGTCCCTTCCACTCTACGCGCTGCCCACGCCACGACGCCGTGGCAAAGATCCAGAACACCACACCACTCGCAATCGGATGGAGCCAGATGTACCAGACCGACTCCTTCGCCTGCCGGTACGGCGGGATCCAGCCGAGTGAGGTAAAGAGGTAAGCGGCGAGTGCCCACCAAGCGAATGTGACCGGAAGCAGCCCGCAGTACGCGAGCAGGCCGACCACTGGCGGAACAATCTCCCAAAGTGGCGGGAGTGGGAAGAGGAGACGCAGGAGCCAGATGCCGTATGGGCCAATCGGCAACGTGTCGCGCCCACCGGCCCAGACGTTCTTCCCCCACCCGCGCACGATGTCGCCAAGTCCCGAGTACATGCGCGTGAAGAGATGCTCGAGACCAGTGACCATCTGCACGCTCATTCCGGCCCGCGTCACACCTTGCCCGAGCATGAGATCCTCCCCCACGTGCGACCGTACCGAGGCATGTCCACCCACGCGATCGTACGCGTTGCGAGTGATCATCAGGTATTGGCCGTTCGCGACCTTGCCGTACGGCGATTGTGCTCGACTGATCGTTTCTGATCCACCAAAGCGCGCGAGGAGCAGCATGAAGATGTGTGGCTGAATGAGCTTTTCCCAAAAGCTCTCCATCACCTGCTGTCCGGCAACGCTGAGGAGGTCGGCGCCCCGAATGCGCCGAGCGTTCACCGCGCGTGGGAGACATTCCGGCCCGTGCCGTGTGTCGGCGTCGGTGAAGAGCAGCATCTGTCCCTTCGCAACAGCGGCCCCGTTGTGGCAGGCCCACTGTTTGCCGAACCATCCCTCGGGAAGATCGGGATTCGTCAGGACGCGCGCGCGCGGATCCGTCGCCGCGATGCGCCGGGCAATGTCTCCCGTGCCGTCGGTCGAGTGATCATCGACTACGATCAACTCAAATCGCGGATGCTGCGACGCGAGAATGCTGCGCATGCAGCCCTCGATATGCACGGCTTCGTTTCGCGCTGGCAGCACGACCGAGACCAGTTCGGCGTCGTCGCCAAGCGAGAGTGGATACTGATCGAGCTCCGTCGAGTCACTTACACGCCACAGCAGGAAGAGCGGCACCAGCGCCCAAGGCAGCGCCGCAACAAGAATCCAACCGGTCGACATTACGCCTTCTGGTCTGTGGGAGTTGGTGAGGTGCGCCGGCCAAGCAAGGCCGCGACCGCCATGTCCGCGGTGACATTGGTGGTCGTGCGGAACATGTCTGGGATCGTATCCACGCCGAGCAGAATCCCCATGCCGGCCGGCGGGAGACCAGCCGACATCAACACTGGCACCATCATGAGAATAGATCCGCCCGGAATTCCTGGGATTGACAGCGTCGTGATGACGCTTGTGATGGCAATCGTGACGAGTTGCGCCGGGCTCAGCGCCACGTCGTAGAGCCGCGCCACGAAAATCGCGCCAATCGTTTGGCCAATCGCTGCACCGCAGCGAAAGAGCGCCACCGCGAGCGGTAGCAGAAAACTGGTGACCCGCTCATCGAGATGCAGGCGATCGCGCGCACTGTCGAGCAT
>JAPLKT010000043.1:37546-44478 GCA_026387895.1 Gemmatimonadota bacterium
CGCGACGAGAATGCCACCGCCTGCCCCGGTAGCGCCCCTCGCGCGAAGACCCGCAACGAGACCCCACCAAACATCACCACAATGGGATATAGCACCACCACACAAAAGAGCACGGACGCCCCACTCACGAGCCCCACATACGTCACCAGCGCACCAATCGCCGCGACGCCGAGCTTGGCACCAAGGGCAATGGCCAACGCCAACACGCCGATCGGCGCGGCCGCGAGTACCCAGCGCACCAGCATCAGCGATGTGCTCTCGACACCACGCAGCGCACCAAGGAGTGCCGCGCGCGGCCCGTCCTCCACCCGCGTCAGCGCCGCCCCAAAGGCCAAGGCAAATACGATCAACGGCAGCATCGCGCCGTCGGACGCCGCCTTGATTGGATTGGTCGGTACCAAGTCGACAATAAACTGCGCCACCGTCGGAATAGCCTTGGCGCTCTCGAGGATCGCAACGCCGCTCGCCGCGGCGTGTTCGCGGAGCGCCGCCGCCGCGGCAGGATCAATCGCCAGCAGCGCCACCACCGGGGGGCCAGCGATCACACCAAGGATTGCCGCCACCGAGAGCAGTACCAGAAAGAGCACCATCGCGCGGACGCCAATCCGCCCGACCGTCCGGACATCCTCCGCCCCGCCCACCGCCAGAATAAGCGTCGAGAGCACGAGCGGGACGATCGTCATGCGGATCGCCGACACCCAGAGTGCGCCGATAGGATCAGCAATGGTCGCAATCACCTCGAGCCCCGGGATCGCGTGCGACGCAATGCCAAGCCCAATGCCGAAGCCCACCACGAGGGCCAGAAGTACCCGAATCGCAAGAGACATAGCCTTCAAGCTACGGCGCGCACCATATTTCAGATACTCCCCGACTCTCCACCCAGCGAGCATCATGACGCAGAAGACCGGTTCCGACCTCATCAGCGACGCCAAGACCCGCATCCGCGAAGTCAGCGCAAAGGACGTGCAGGGGATGCTCGCCACAAACGCCACGACCATCTATCTCGACGTCCGCGAACCGTCTGAATGGAATCTCGGTCGCCTGCCGGGAGCGATGCATATCCCCCGCGGAACGCTCGAGACCAAAGTCGAGGCCATGATTCCCCGCGATGCCACCGTCATGATCTACTGCGCCGGCGGAAATCGCTCGGCGCTCGCCGCCGACACCATGCAACAGATGGGCTACACCGACGTCTGCTCAATGGCAGGCGGCTGGCGCGATTGGATGATGGCCGGAGGAGCGGTCGAGGGATGACCGCCGCAGGCGCCTCCGCCGCAGAGCGACTGGCGCGCATTATCGGCGCGGTGCGCCGGCATGAGCCCACGCTCGAAACGCGCGAGGAACCGTTCTGGGAAGCGGCAGTCGCGCTCATCCTACGCATCAATGCGGAGAAGCAACTTGAGGTGCTCTTCATCAAGCGCGCCGCCCGTGAGGGGGATCCCTGGAGCGGCCAGATTGCGCTCCCCGGCGGGCGCTTCGACGCGACCGACGCCTCACTCGAACACACCGCCATCCGCGAAACACTCGAGGAAGTCCAACTCGACCTTCGCGTCCACGGCACAATCCTCGGCGCGCTCGATGAACTGCGCCCGCGTACCCCAATCCTCCCCCCAGTGATCGTGCGCCCGTTTGTCGCGATTGTCGGTGCCGATGCGCCGGTGGGTGGGAGCGACGAAGTCGCCGCGACCTTCTGGGTCTCGCTCGACCTCCTCTTTGATCCGGCCTCCGCTCGCGAGACCGACATCGTCGTGAGCGGCCAGCCGCTGCGGCGCCCCGCTATCCATTTCGGTGAGCACGCGATTTGGGGCCTGACCGAGTACATCCTCCGCTCCTTCGAACCCATTGCCGCGTGAGCTACTCCACGAACCATGCTCGGCGCTCGCTCGGCGTGCGTGCCGCTACAGCGCTCGCCATCACGCTGGCCTTCCTGCTGATTCCCGCGCTCGCGGATCAGTGGGTGTTCGCCCACTGGTCCAACCCGAATGTCTACGGCACCGAGTGGGGGCGCCTCCTGCGGGTGATGGGGTGGTGGCCCACATGGGTGATCGCCGCCGCGGCGCTCTATCTGCATCAGCGCGCCACCGACCCCGCCCGCGCGAAGCGCAACGCCTGGTTGCTCGTGGGCTCACCCGCACTCGCGGGCATCGTTTGCGAAGTGCTGAAGCTCACCATCCGTCGCGAGCGCCCGGGGCTCTGGAACGGCGAGTCGGTCTTCCGCGCCTTCGCGGATCACCCGTGGAGCACCGCGGGACTCGCCACGCCAAGCTCGCACACGATGGTCGCGTTCGGCGCGCTCGCCATGATGGCGCGTCTCGTTCCGCGCGCGCGTTGGATCTGGTATGCGCTCGCCTGGGGCTGCGGCATCACCCGCATCCTCGATCACGCCCACTTCGTGAGCGATGTCACCTTCGCCGCCATACTCGGCTGGGCCGTGGCGTGGGGACTGTGGATGCACTACGTCCCGAAAAGCGAAGCGGCGTAGCGCTGGCTCAAAGGCCGACGCTACGCCGCTCCCATTCACCGCAGCGAACTAGGGCACGACCTTTGGTGGCGTCGGTGCCGTCTTCGGATCGACCATCGGGCGACGATCCTTCAGATGTTCTTCCATCTTGAGGCGGGGTACGCCGTCCTTGAGCCATTCGGGCGCCGGCTGATCGCGCAGGAAGGTGTCAAACCACTCCGTCATGCGAAGGTTGTAGTCCTTCATGTTTGCCGGCCGCGCGAGGCCGTGGTTCTCACCCACGTACTCGAGCAGGACGACGTCCTTGCCGAGCTGGCGCAGGTGATTGTAGTACGTGATCCCCTGGTTGAAATCGACCGCGCCGTCACGATCGTTATGCAACATCATGAAGGGAATGCTCAGATTCTGCGCGAAGTTCTGTGGGGAGTTGCGAATGTAGGCATCGGGCACGTCGTTCGGTCCGCCCGTGAAACGTCCCTGGCTCGAGATGAAAATCGAAGCATCGGTGCTTCCCGAGTTCCAGTAGATCGAGCCGAACATCGAGACCATGTCCGTCAGCGGCGCACCGGCCACGGCCGTCTTGAAGATTTTGGTCTGGGTCGTGATAAACGTGGTCTGATAGCCACCCCAGCTGTGTCCTTGCAAGCCGACACGCGCCGAGTCGACGATGCCGCTGGCAATCGCAGCCTTCACCGCCGGCACCACGCACCACACCGCAGAACGGCCCGGTTCGTTGACCTTGTAGACGATGTCCGGCTTGAGGAAGGCGTAGCCGCGCGAGGTGTACACACTCGGGTTCGAGTAACGCGTCGCGTTCGGCTCCGTGTAGGCGTTGTACTCCTGCGAGAGCTTCTCATAGATGTACGTGAGCATCGGGTACTTCTTCCCCTTCTCGTAGCCCGCGGGGAGATAGAGCACCGCTTGATGCTTGCCGAGTCCATTGTCGCAGCTGTACTCGATAAGGCGCGCGCCCGGCGTCCAGGCGACGTCCTTCTGCTGCGGGTTTGCCTCAGTCAGACGACGTTCGTTGGTGAGCCCCGCGTCGGCGGCGTACCAGTCCGGGTACTTCACAACCGTCTGACGGCTGAAGACCCAGGTGTCGGAATCGCGCGCCTTACGGTAGCTGACCTTCGCGTCTTCGAAGGTGATGGCCTTGGTGCCGCCCTTGATCGGATCAACCTGCGCGAGCCCTTCCTTCTTGGTCCACTCGCCGTACGTCTGGAAATAGAGCGGCTTGGCGGGGTCGATCGAACCACGGTCACGCGGATCGAAGAGCAAACGCGCCTGATACTTGATCTGATCCTTGGCGCCATTGGCGGTGATGTTCACGGCGCTGCCGCCGTTAGTCGGAATGCGCCACACATCCCAGTTATCGCGGATGTACACGTTGTTGCCGTCCTTCGTCCAGCCGACCAGTGCGCCGTTGATCGCCGGCTTCACCTGATTGTGATCGTCTTCGGTGTTCCAGAACTTCGTCGGGATGCCCGTCGAGATCGTCTTGGTCGAGCCGGCGGCGAAGTCGAACAGCTTCCAGTCGCCGTTGTCGTAGTAGGCGTACTTGGAGTTGTCAGGCGCGAACGCTGGCGAGGCACCACCGCCTCGGCCGCCACCACCACCGTTCCCTGGGACCTTCTTCTGAATGAGCTTCCGCTCACCCGTGGCCACATTCACCGCATACACATCGCGGAACACGAATCCCTTGATGCCCGCGTCGCGCTCGTAGTCGGCGATATCCGTGCCAACCGCCCACGCATCCTTGGGTCCGATCGAGATGTCGCGCATGCGCGCATCGGTGAGCTGCACCACCTTCCCCTGCGCCACATGGTACGCAGCCTGGTAGCTGAAGCTCTTGTCCTGCGCTTCCTGCACCTGCTGCTGCGCCTGCGGCCGCGCGTCCTTCCAATGCCAGAGAATCAGGCTCGACACTTCGGCGTCCGTCTGCGGAGCGGCGGCTACCTGACCACCCGCGCCAGCACCCGGCGCCGTGCCGCCCGGACTCGGTGGGGTAAAGCCGCCGCCCGTGGTGCGCGCGCGGGGCGGGCGCGGTTCGCGCAGCCCAAAGTACACCACCTTCTGACCGTCGCCCCACTCGAGCGCACGGTCGCTGCTCACCACGAGTCCGCCACTGATGCCGGCGCTCTTGGCGCTGATCTCCATCGCCTTGCTGCCAGCGGCGGCGTGACTCCACGCCACAACGGTCGCGTCTTCGTCGCCGCCAGCGGTGTCGCTGACCACGCGGAGTGCGGCAATCGCGTCGGTCGAATCACCCCACACGATGCGGCGGTACGACGCCTTTGAGACGTCGAGCGATTTGGTGATGCCGGTGGAGAGCTGCCGGAGTTGCAGCGAGTTCCCCACCTGGTCCGCCGTGCTGATGGCGACCGCAATCCAATCACCGCTGTCGTCGAACGCGAACTCTGACACATCGGTCACTACCGCCTGCGTACCGCCGGCGAGATTCACCAGCTCGAGCGTCGAGCCTGCGCCTCCGGCAGGCGCTGCTGCACCAGCCGCACCTCCTGCCGCACCACCGGCTGCGCCACCCGCGCGCGGCGCGTTGTGGTACACGGCGAGAATGTCTGATTTGTCACCGGCAAAGCGGAACGCGCGCACATTCTCGAACTCGCGCTTCGTGCCGTCGGCAAGACTGACCACCGCCAACTTCGTCGGCGTATTCGCCGCCGGCGCGCCGCCGGCAGGAGCCGCAGCTCCACCGCCACGTCCACCGCGTCCGCCACGTCCAGCAGCAGCGCCGCTCGGATTCACCAAGAACGCGGCCCACTTATTGTTGCCCGAAATACCCACGCCACCCGCTCCTCCACGGCCGCCACCACCGGTGGCATCACCCACGGGGAAGCGCCACTCTTTTCCACCGGCCGAGGTCGGCCGGATCACCACATCGGCGTCTCCCTCGTTCGGAGCAATCGTGTAGGCAAACCACTTGCCGTCATTCGAGAGGGCAGGGGAGCGAATCCCTTTCCAGGTGAGCAGGTCGTTCAGCGTGAGCTGACGCCCAGCACTCGCGGGCGGAGTCCACTTGGAGGCGGGCTTGTCGTTGGTGGCCCCAAAGGGCAGGGCGGCAAGTGGGTTGCCAGCAGCGTTGCCAGCAGCGTTGCTAGCAACGGGCGGCGCATTTTGTGCGCCAGCGGTCGCGATGGCCGCGCTCGACAACGCGAGCACGAATCGGGGCAGAGCGGAAAGTCGCATCGGGGAAATCCAGGGCTGAGGGACAGCCATAGATGTACCGCCGTTCCCGCTCCTGCGGAAGGAGGACATCGGTCTTTCGGTCGAAACCTTAGCGAGGACGCTCGTTGCTTGCATAAAAGTTAGGACGTGCTAAAATACCAAGGTGGACCCGCTCCGCCCCATCCCCGACCTGCCGGATTCCTCGGCCGAAACGCCCCCCTCCGGCTGGCGCCGCTCCCGCTCCACCCCCTCGCTCGCCGACGCCTACCGCTCCATCCCGGTCGACGGCTCGACCTGGTGGCGCAAAATGCTCGCCTTCGCCGGCCCGGGCTACCTGGTCGCCGTCGGCTACATGGACCCGGGGAACTGGGCCACCTCGCTCGCGGGTGGCTCCCGCTTCGGCTACTCCCTCCTCTCCGTCATCCTCATCAGTAATCTGATGGCGGTGCTCCTGCAGGGACTCTCCTCAAAACTCGGCATCGTCACCGGGCGCGATCTCGCCCAAGCCTGCCGCGATCACTACTCGCGGCCGACCTCGCTGCTCCTCTGGGTGGGCGCCGAAATCGCGATCGCCGCCTGCGACCTCGCCGAAGTCATTGGCTCCGCCATCGCGCTCAAACTGCTCTTCGGCATCCCCATCACCTGGGGAATCCTGATCACCGCGCTGGATGTCATGCTCGTGCTCGCCCTCCAGCACCGCGGGTTCCGCCTGCTCGAAGCCATCGTCATCGCGCTCATCGCCACCATCGGCGCGGCCTTTCTCTTCGAGCTGGTCATCTCGCACCCGGCAATGGGACTCGTAGCCCAAGGCTTCATCCCGAGCACGGACATCATCACCGACAAGGACCAGCTCTACATCGCTATCGGCATCCTTGGCGCCACCGTCATGCCGCACAATCTGTATCTCCATTCGAGCATCGTGCAAACACGTCGCTACGAAGAGACGGCCGCGGGCAAACGCGAGGCGGTGCATTTCGCCTTTATTGACTCGACGATCGCGCTCACCATGGCGCTCTTCATTAATGCGGCAATTCTCATCGTCGCGGCCGCCACCTTCTACTCGAGCGGCCATACCGAAGTCGCCGAGATCCAAGACGCCTACAAACTGCTCACCCCACTGCTCGGCGTCGGTGGCGCGAGCGCCGTCTTTGCCCTCGCCCTACTCGCCAGCGGCCAGAACTCCACGCTCACCGGTACCCTCGCCGGTCAGATCGTCATGGAGGGATTCCTCGACCTCCGACTCCGCCCGTGGGTGCGCCGCCTGATCACCCGCGGTATTGCGATC
>JAPLKT010000017.1 GCA_026387895.1 Gemmatimonadota bacterium
ATGTCCACGTCCATCGTGCCGTCGGGGGAGATGGTGTTCACCGACGTCCCACCCTTCACGATCCCCACATTGAACGTCGTCTTAGCGCCACTCGGCACCTGCAAATCCGAAATGTTCGCAATCGCGCGCCCCATCGCGTGGATCGCACTCGGCATACCAAACGCGCCGTACGAGTGCCCGCCCGGGCCCGTGAACTTCACACTGTAGCGCTTGCTCCCCACCGCGCGATCCGTGACATGAATGCCGAGACCGTCGACCGAGATGAAGTAGTCAACCTTTCCCTTGTACGCGCCGCCGAACATGTAACGCACCCCGCGCAGATCACCCGGGCCTTCTTCGCCGACATTGGCCACGAGAATCACCTTGCCGGTGGTCTTGATGGCCCCTTCGTTCAGCGCCTTCGCCACCGACAACACCACCGCGAGTCCGCGGCAATCGTCGCCAATGCCAGGCGCGTCATAGCGGTCGCCGGTCTTCTTCACCTTCACGTCCGTCCCTTCCGGGAAGACGGTGTCGAGATGCCCGGCGATCATCACCGTGGGGCCATTCCCCGTGCCGGGGCGCTCGACAATCACATTGCCAATCGAGTCGATCTTCGCCTGCGGATAGCCGAGTGCCGCAATCCGCTTGCGGAACTCGAGCCCGCGGGCAGTTTCCTTGAACGGCGGCGCGGGAATTTCGCAGAGCCCAACCTGCTGCTCGAGAATCCAGGCGTTCCATGACTTGATGTTGTCCATTCCCTTCTTGACCGACGGATCGTCCGTCGGGAGGGGGCGTCCCTGCGCAGCGACTGCGGCGGGGAGGGCCAGGGAGAATCCAAGGCTGACGCCAAGGGCGGCGAGGATGTGGCGGACATGCGACGATGCATATTCGGCATGTTCAAAAGTGGACAGTTCGGCCTAACGAGCATTTGTTGAACCTATCCAGAACAACCCGGTTCCGCACCATGACTGAGCACTCCGAGCACCCCTGGTTCGCACACTACGACGCAGGCGTTCCCCGCACGCTGGGCCAATACCCAGAGCGCACCCTCGCGGATTACATCCACGACACCGCCGCGGAACGTCCGGAGCACCCCGCCTTCATCTTCAAGGGGCGCCCCTTCTCCTACGCGGACCTCGAGCGCTCGGCGAACGCCTTCGCCGCGGCCCTTCAGAAACTCGGGGTCAAACGCGGCGACCGGGTGGCGGCCATGCTCCCCAACTGCCCGCAATTCTTTATTGTGGAACTCGCGGCCTGGAAACTCGGCGCGAGCCTCGCTCCACTGAACCCGATCTACACGGAAGAGGAGCTCGTGTCTCCTCTCCAAACGAGCGATCCCTCGGTGGTCGTCGCCCTCACGCCGTTCTACGAGCGGATCAAGGCGGTGCAGTCGCGCACCTCGGTGCGCCGCGTGATCACCACGAACATCAAAGAATATTTCCCGACGCTGCTACGCTGGGTCTTCACGGTGGCGCTCGAGAAGAAAGCTGGGCATCGGATCACCCGTCGTGATGGCGATCCCGCGCTCGCCGATCTCCTAGCCGCCAACGACGGTAAGGCACCAACCGGCGAGGGCGCCCGCCCTGATGACATTGCCCTGCTTCTGATGAGCGGCGGCACCACAGGCACCCCCAAGTGCGTCCCCGGCAAGCACCGCGATCTCGTGACCTCGGGACTCCAGCTCCAGACCTGGGTGTCCGACGCGCTCCCCGCGTGGACGGGGAAGTTCATGCTCCCGCTCCCGATGTTCCACTCCTACGGCGCCTGTGCGGCGCAGTCGGTGGCCTTCATTGGCCATAACCCGATTGTGTTGGTGCCCAACCCGCGCGATATCCCAGATCTCCTCAAGACCTTGGCACAAACGCGGCCGCAGGTGTTCGCCGGCGTGCCAACGCTCTACAACACCCTGCTGAATCGCCCCGAAGTAAAGGCGGGGAAGGTCGATTTTAGCTGTCTCCGAGTCTGTGTGAGCGGCGCTGCGCCACTCATGGCCGAGACCAAGAAGCGATTCGA
>JAPLKT010000054.1 GCA_026387895.1 Gemmatimonadota bacterium
CCGCGAGTTCCGAATCTTCGAACCCGCCTTCCGGACCAACGGCCAGGGTGATTGCGGGAATTCCGGACGCGGCACGGAGGGCAACATCGAGCGCACGCGCCATCGGCACCCCCGCTCCATCACAGACGACTCGAACTCCCTCAGGCGCAGCCGCGATGGCGCGATCAGGCGCTGCGTCCGGATACGCGACCGGTAGATAGGCGCCCCCAGACTGCCCAAGCGCCGCTGTCATACGAGCCGCAATCTTCTGGTGAAACTGAGTGCCCTCGCCGCGCGGATTCACACTCTTCGACCGCTTCCACAACACGGGACGCCAACTCGTTGCCGACAACTCTGTCGCCTTCTCGGCCAGCCAGAGCATCCGATCGCGATCCGCGACCGGCAGCATAAGATGGACCGCTGGCATCGGCTCACTGACAACCGCGCTCTCGACCTGAACCGTTGCATTGCGCTTCGCGATCCGAAGCAACACGCCCTCGCCACGTGTGCCCTGCCCGTCGAGCAAGCCCACGCGCTGACCGGCATCGAGTCGGCGTACCCGCATGTGGTGCGCCTCCTCTTCGCCGAGCGTGACAACCTGCCCCGCGGCGAATCCGTCACCCACGACGAAGGTCGGTAGCGTGCTCATCGCGCGATGACCACCGACCACCAGCCGTCCTCCGCATCCTCCGCGAGTACGCGCCACCCGTGCGCTGTAAGCGCCTCGAGCATCATGGGCCGCTCCTCAATCAGGATCCCACTCAGAATAGCACGTCCATCAGTGGTGAGTGAGCTCGCCATTAGCGGGAGCAACCCCAACAGCACCGACGAGATGATATTCGCGAGGATTACCCGTACCGGCGCAACGAGTGGAAGTAGCACACCCGCGTCCCCCTCCAACACCTGGACGCGCCCGACCACCCCGTTCCGCTCAACATTCTCCAGCGCATTTGACGTGGCATCGGGATCGATCTCTATGGCCGCCGCACGGCTCGCGCCAAGCTTGACTGCCGCAATCGACAGGACCGCTGTCCCCGAGCCTAGGTCAGCCACCACATCGCCAGGCTGGATAACCAGTGGAAGGAGCCGCACGACGCCGCGCGTCGTACCGTGCTCGCCGGTACCAAATGCCATCGCTGGATCAATCACAATCGTCGTGGCCGCATCGAATTGATCCGCCAGCCACGGCGGGGCAATCGTCAGTGGTCCCAACTGATGCGCTCCCACTCGCGCACGCCACTCCGACCAATCCATTGGCGGTAGCTCGCTGACGGCAATATCAGCCTCCGCGTCGGCGCCACGGAGCACCTCAGCGAACGTCACGACATCGCTCCCCGGCTCAAGGTGTGTCACGAGAAGCACGCCATCCTCCTGCACGCCCTGCGCACCCGCAGCGAAGAGTGCCGCCGATACCGCTTCGCGCCGATCGTCCGACGACGGGCGCACCGCGACTCGCAACCATGGGGTCGTCGACATCGTCATGCGCGCATCGCATCCTTCATCTTGTCCCAAAAGCTCTTCTCCCGCGTCGCAGGCGCCGGACGATGCACCTTCGCCAGCGCGTCAATCTGCGCCGCCTCTTCACTCGTGAGTTCGGTCGGTGTCCAGATGTGCACGCGCACATGCAAATCCCCCGTGCCGCTCGCATTCACGCGCGGGAGTCCTTTGCCCCGAAGTTCAAACCGTTGTCCACTCTGCGTCCCCGCCGGCACCCGGAGGTTGAGCTGCCCCAGAACCCCAGGCACCTGAATCTCCGCCCCGCGAACCGCCTGCGGAAAGGTGACGAGCACATCGGTAAAGAGATGCTCGCCGTCGCGCTCAAAGCGCTCGTCCTCCTCGACGTCGAACACCACCACCACATCGCCACGTGGACCGCGGCGCGCGCCTGCATTACCAACGCCGCGCATCTGCATGTACTGCCCACTCGACACACCCGGCGGAATCTTGATCGGCAGCGTGTGATCACCGCGCTGACGCCCCTCGCCACGGCAGTTCTTGCACGGCGTCGCAATCATCACGCCCTCGCCATTGCACGTCGGACAGGGCGCGACGCTCACGAACTGCCCGAAGAACGAACGCTGAGCGCGCCGAACCTCCCCCTGCCCGGCGCATGTGTTGCACTTCGTCGACTTGGTGCCAGGCTCAGCCCCCGCGCCAGTGCATCGGTCACACGGATCCAACAACTTCATCTTGACCGAGCGCGTCACGCCAATCGCCACCTCAGCGAGCGTCAGCTGAACGTCCACACGAACATCTGCCCCCGCCTGCGGACCGGCCGCCTGACGCTGCTGACCGCCGAACATGTCACCAAGCCCGAAGTCGCGCATGAAGATGTTGAGCGCCTCGGACATATCCACATGATGGAAGCCCCCCGCCCCTCCACCAGCGCCGCCGCCACGCAATCCGGCCTCGCCATAGCGATCGTACGCGGCGCGCTTCTGAGGATCACGAAGCACGTCGTACGCCTCGCTGACTTCCTTAAACTTCTCCTCGGCTTCCTTCGAACCGCCGTTCTTGTCAGGATGGAACTGCATAGCCATCCGCCGATACGCGGTCTTGATCTCATCATCGCCGGCAGTCTTTTCGACACCCAGCGTTTTATAGAAGTCAGCCATTCCCTATGCCAGTAGTTCCGTGACGAGCGTCGAGGTATGCGTCACGAGTGATATCACTTTTTCGTACGGCATGCGCGTCGGGCCAATCACACCGATCACGCCCGAAAGACCGCCCGCACGATACTCTGCCGTCACCAATGTCATCCCGCCCGGAAGCGAATCTCCATGCTCCGCGCCAATCGTAATCTGTACGCCGGCTGCCGCGTTCCGCGTGCGCAACAAGGTCGCGAGCTCAGTCCGCGTTTCAGTCAACTCAATCAACCGCCGCATCTGTTCCCCACTCGCGAACTCGGGTTTGTCCGCTAGAACCGAGGCCTGTCCCAGCACCACCGAATCCCCTCGCTCCGTAGCGGCCACGTCGAACAACTGCTCCTGCTCCTGTACAAAAATATTGAGCAGCTCCGTGGCCTCGCCGCGCACACCAGAATCCCGCACACGTGCCCCTAACGACACACGAATTTCGCCGAGTGTGACGCCGCCGAGTCGCTCGTTGAGGACCCGCTGGACCTCGGCGAGTGCATTGTCGGCGATCTCCCCTTTCACTTCTATAAAAACCGTACGGACCGCCCCACCGCGCAGCGTCAGCACCAACATCAACTTTTCAAAACTCAAGCGAACAATGTCCAAACGCTCCAGAATCGTCTGATCCATGCGCGGTCCGAGTGCGATCCCAAGCTCCTGCGTCAGCACGCCCAAGCTCTGCGCCGCACGACGCAAAATCGACTCGATCGCAGACCCCGCCTGCTACAGCTCGTTGGCCAATCGCTCACGCTCCACCGGCTCGAGCGGTGGAATCCGCATGAGCTCGTCCACATACAGCCGATAGGCCTTTTCGGTCGGAATACGTCCCGCGGAGGTATGGGGATGGAATAAAAATCCCTTCTCCTCTAGGTCGCTCATCGTGTTTCGAATCGTGGCGGGCGACACCCCAAAACCGAACCGTCGGGCCAGGGTCCGCGACGCGGCCGGCTCGGCAGTCTCTACATACGATCGAATGACCGCCTGCAGGACCGAACGTTCGCGCTCAGAAAGCTCTACCGATGCCATAAGTTGAAGTATACTAACGACTTCGGCGTGCGGTCAAGGCGGCGGCCAGCGAGTCGAGACGTAGCCATCCGAGCGCAGTCACCGTAAGCGTGGTGCCGTCGAGTTCCGCCCAGCCCGCCTCAACCCAGCGCTCAACTTCTGGAAGATCCGCAGCCCCGAGTTCCAATCCATCTACCGTTCGCAACCCAAGATAGACCTCCTCGGCGATCCGGTTGGCCGCCGTCAACTCCTCAAACCCCGCCTCCGCGCCGGTACCCGCCAGTACCGAGGCCCGCCACCGCTCGTACTCCTGGATGTTCCAGCGGCGATTCACCCCATCAAAGGAGTGCGCCGACGGGCCAAGCCCACGGTATGGGACTCGCTTCCAATAGGAGGAATTATGCCGGCTCCGCATCCCCGGCTTAGCAAAGTTTGAGACCTCATAGTGCTCAAAGCCGCCGTCAACCATACGCCGGTGAGCCTCCATAAACTCGTCCGCGTAACGGTCCTCCGGCGCCTCAACGGCCTCTCCGCGGGCGGCCCAGCGCCCCAGCGGGGTGTGCGGTTCGACGGTCAACCCATACAAAGAAACGTGGTCCGGGCTGAGGGCCAGCGCCTGATCAATGTCGGCTGCCCAGTTCCGATTCAGGGCTTCAGGAAGGGCAAAGATGAGATCAAGCGATATATCGTTGACCCCCGCAGCACGGAGGTTATCCATTGCCCCTCGCACGGTGGAAACATCGTGCGATCGGTGCATCCACCCCAGCACCGTCCGATCAAATGACTGGACTCCGAGCGACACTCGCCGCACTCCGGCCGCTACCCAACTCCGTGCCGCAGCCTCGGATACATCCTCCGGATTGGCCTCAATCGTGATCTCCGTGGCGCCTGGCGTGATCTGCGGATACACCTCGGCGATGGCCCCAATCAGCTCACCGACCCCGAGCTCCCCGAGGCGACTTGGGGTACCGCCACCGAAATACAGGGTGCTTATTGGCCTCGTGCTATCGCCGGGGAAGCCAGCAATAAGTTCTGCCTTAATGGCGTCCACGTACTGAGCGACCGGAACAGTCCGCCGCACCGCGATCGAAAAGTCGCAGTAGCTGCACCGCCGAGCACAGAATGGTACGTGGACGTAGATGTGCCGCAGAGCAGGCACTCCTTGGGAAAAGTTCAGTGTACTGACGAATCCAGCCCCTAAAAACTCCGAGAGTAAACCATTGAGAATCACTTAAAGTGATTTCTCAAACCTATTTATTTTAATAGTTTACTGCCTGTAGCCTAGAAAATACATCAGCCAAATTATTTACGATATGCCAGTGGAGCCGTATATCCCAACAGGCGGCTGATCATGTCGTACAGCAACAGTTTTCCACAATCCACAATTGCCACTATACGCTATGTGGATAAAGTAGCAGTCCTACGCACTACCCCGTCGCTCCGAAACTCCGCCAGGCCGCTGATCTCCAACCGCGATGTTAACTCTAAAACCTGCCGAATAGACATACTCAGGCGCTCGGCTAGCGACTCAGCACTCGCCTCCCCGCCCTCCAGCGCCTCCCAGATTCGCCCCTCTTCATAGCCAAGAGCCGGGGCCCTGAAGCAGGAATCATCGGCTACCCCAAACAGCCCGAGTGCGTCCGATACCCCGGTAATGACCTGGGCCCCGTCGCGGATCAACAGATTGCTGCCGGCGCTGCGCGCCGAATCGATCGGGCCCGGAACCGCCGCCACCACCCGCCCCAACTCAAGCGCCTGCGTCGCCGTGTTCACCGCCCCAGACTTGTACGGAGCCTCCACAACAACGGTTACTTCGGCAAGCGCTGCGATGATTCGATTCCGTCGCGGAAAGCATCCTGGCACCGCCCGGCTTCCCGGCTCACGCTCAGAAAGGACGAGCCCAGCGGACGCCACTCGACCATGCAACTCGCGGTGACCAACAGGATACGGCACGTCCACTCCGGTCCCTAAAACGGCAATCGTGTCCCCCTTGGCCTCCAGCGCCCCCCTGTGAGCCGCCGAGTCGATTCCCCTAGCCAAGCCACTCACGACGGTGATGCCGGCCCGTACAAAGGCTCTGGCAAGCTCGTCCGCCACCCGCATGCCATACGGTGACGCGTCCCGGGTCCCTACAATCGCAACCGATCGGCGAGGCGCGCGCCCGAGCAACCCAGTCCGGCCTAGCGCGAATAGCCCTCGGACGGGTTCGCGGAGCCCATCGAACGCCACTGTTGGCCACAATGGGTCCCCAGGCCGAAGCCGCTCCACAGGCACCTCGGCACCACTTACCCCACGCATCGGGCCCTCAGGGGGCCAGCGGTTCTCGAACCGTCGCCGCGAGCTCCACCTTCTTGAGCTCCAACAGCTTCCGCCACCAGGCGTCCTTCAACCCATCCAGCCCAAGGCGCCCCGCCGCCGAAATCGACAGCTTGGCAAACGCCTCCTGCGTCTCGATCTCGGGCACATAGTCCTCGCCCATCAAATCGAGTTTCGTGAACACGACGCAATGCGGCTTCGCCGCAAGCTCAGCGGAATAGCTGGCAATCTCCGTCCTGAGCTGATCATACTCCGCCTGCCAATCCATGGCGTCGATCGGAATCATGAAGGCCAGAACCCGCGTCCGCTCGATGTGGCGCAGAAACTTGAGCCCGAGTCCCTTTCCTTCATGCGCCCCTTCAATGATCCCGGGGATGTCCGCTACCACAAAGGTCCGATGGTCCGACAGCTGCACCACGCCAAGATTGGGTTGCAACGTCGTAAACGGATAATCCGCAATCTTGGGACGCGCGGCCGAAATCACCGATAGCAGCGTGCTCTTTCCGGCGTTGGGCTGGCCGACGAGGCCAATGTCGGCGATGAGCTTCAACTCCAGCTCAACCGTCCGCTCCTCCCCCTCCTCGCCCGGCTGCCACTCGCGCGGAGTCTGATGCGTCGCAGTGGCAAAGTATGAGTTCCCCTTGCCGCCGCGCCCGCCCTTACAAATCACGATCTCCTGGCCAAACTCGAGAATCTCCGCGAGAATCGCGCCGGTCTCGGCGTCCTTGACCACCGTCCCCGGCGGCACTGGGAGCACGACACTCTCCCCCGACCTGCCGGTCTTGTTCGCGCCCATCCCATGCTCGCCGCGCTCCGCTTCCCACTTATCGCGGTAGGTATAGTCGAGTAGTGTGGCGAGATTGTTGTCGCCCCGAATGAGTACGTCGCCACCGCGACCGCCCTCTCCACCATCAGGGCCGCCAAGAGGCTCACGCCACTCGCGGCGGAAGGATGTGCAACCGCTCCCGCCCGTACCGGCGGAAACGCGAACTGTGACGCGATCAATGAACATACCAGAAAGGTAACTAGTCGGGCGCCGAAGAGCCCCTATTTCCCCGCGACTCGCGCCCACAGCATGCTGGCACGCTCCAAAAGCACCGGGTCCACCACCCCCGTCAGCACCTGCAGCGCAGCCCCCACTTCGGCCGGAGACGCCCCGGCATTCACTGCGCCTCGGAGGTGCGAATGCAGTTGTCGATCCTGCCCCGCCGCCGCGCACGCCGCCACAATGCACAACTCGCGGCGCTTCAAGTCCAGCCCCGGACGCGACAGGACCTTGCCGTAGCCCTCGACCACCATCCAATCGTCCAGCGCGTCGTGCAGCGCGCGGATGTTGCGCCGCAGGGGCGCATAAGAATCGCCGTACACCGTCGCGCATGTCACCTCGCCGCGCTCACGCCAGTCGTGCACAGCCGCGTAACTCTCGCCCGGCGGAAGGCCACCGACCGAAGTGTCGGCACCTCCCGACGACGCGTCAGACCCCGCCGCTGCCGACCGTCGCCACTCCCGCGCAGCATTCAACGCCCGCGGAAAACCGGCAAACAAGTACGACTGCAACACGAGCTCCTCGAGCCACTCGGCGCTCACCCGCGCCTCAGCGCACTCGGCGAATCCCACACGAATCGCGCCCTCATCGGAGGCCGTGATACGCGCAGACTGGCGCACGAGCGCGACCGTAGCCCGGTCGAGCACTGTCACAATAGGCTCGGCATGCGGATCAACTACCATCATTTCCTCTCAGTGCGGAGCATTCGAGCGCGAGAAGTCAGCGCCCACGTGCAAACCACGCGATCTACCGACGACTCCCTACTCCGCCGGACGAACCTCACCCACGATCTCGCCACGCGTGTTCTTGATCGGCCGCACCAGCCAGTCGGCCAGGCGCTTGGGGAGAGTGCCCTGGAGCACACCGAGCTGCTGCAGGATGTGCACCACCGCGCAATGCTGCGCGCGCTGCGCGCCATCCTCGGCCTTCACCGCGATTCCCATACCGATCGCAGGTACCACCAACGTGTGTACCCCTTCGGCACCCACCTTCGAGATGACCGAGCCCCCGGTCTCCTCAATCAACATCGTATCAAAACGATCGGTGCCGCCGAGTAGCATCGGATATTTACGGACCGCCGCGAGCGTGCGCCCCGGCCACTCGTCGCCTGAAGTTGCCGCGCGGCCCCAGCGTGCATACGCCAGCGCCATGCGGTCGAGCGGGAGCGCCATCACCGTCACGCCGCAGCCGTCCACGGCCGTCGGCATGTCATCGAGCGCCACACCACTCCAACTGGACACTTCGGCCAAGCACGCGCGCTGCACCTGATGATCCGCCCGCTCGTACCCCTGCGTCTTCCACCCCGCAGTCTTGGCACGCGCGAGCATCGCCGAATGCTTGCCCGAACAGTTGTTCATCAGGCGATTGAACGGCAATCCACTCTCGCGCGCAAGCCTGGCACCCCGCGTCGACAAGGGTTCATGCGGCCCACAGGCCAGATCTCCCTCTTCTAGTCCAAGCGAGGCAAGCATGCGCGTGGCGATCGCGACATGCTCAGGCTCGCCGCCGTGCGACGCACACGAAAGCGCCAGCTCTTCTTCACCCCAACCGACCTGGCTAAACCCACCGGAGGTCAGAAACGGAAGCACCTGAAAGAACTTGGCACACGATCGCCACATCGTCACGAGATCGGTGTCGCGGGCGCCAGCGAGCATCGTGCCATCGGCGTCGACGACCGCCGCGTGCACGCGATGCACAGACTCCGTGGTCGAACCACGAGTCACAATCACGTCGAGAGAGAGCTTTTCCATATGCAGAGAAATCTAGCGACGTGGCCGTGACGCAAGGACAATTCCTGCCAGCACAACGCCGCCGCCGACGAGCGTCATCACGCTCGGACGCTCACCAATGCCCGGCAGAAAGGCGGCCAACGCCGTTGCTCCAATCGGCTCAGCGATCGCCACAAGACTGACCACATACGCCGGCACGTAGCGCAGCGCCCAATTAAATCCGGTGTGACCGAGGAGCATCGGGCCGAGCGCCATGCAGGTGAAGATCAGCATCTCACGCTGCGGCTGCGGCTGCGGCGCGATGACCGTTCCACGCGCCATCGCGATTACATACACCGTGAACAGGCACACACCGTAGACGAGCCCCACGTATGGCCAGAGATCGAGCTTCTGCCGCACGCGACGTCCAGTGAGCAAATACCCCGCGATTGTTATCGCACCAATAACGGCGAGCACATCCCCGATCAGAGCGTTTCCACCATGCGCCGCCGATGGTGCCGCCGTGATGTCGCCCCATGCGAGCAGTCCCGCCCCGGCCAGCGACACCGCGATTCCGGCGGCCTGCGCGCGCGATGGTCGCTCCCCCAAAAAAAGCGCCGAGCCCGCCGCGACAATCACGGGGTGCACATTCACAAGCACCACCGACGCCGCGACCGACGTGTACCCGATCGAGGCTATCCAGCTCCAGAAGTGCAGCGCAAGCAGGACCCCCGCTACGCCAGCCGCGATCAGATCGCCACGGTTGAGTGACTTCCATTGACGCCAGCTGCCGCCCGCCAGCAGAATCACCGCGATCACGCTCATCGACAGGGTGAGTCGCCAGAGCGCAATCGCCAATGGCTCCGCGTGCGACAGGCGCACCAGCGGCCCCGACCCAGAAATTCCGAGCACGGCAACAAGCAAGACGAGCGGGACGGTGCGTGGGACAGAGCCCGGGACAGAGCCCGGGACAGAGCCCGGAATCGTACGGTCGGGCGACAACGGGGCGTGTTCTGGCATCGCCGTATCCAAGCGCCAGACTCGCTCGCGGTCAATGGCTGCGCTATTTTCCACGGTATGACACGTCTCATCAAACGCGCCCGCCTTGAGCACCTGCTCGCTGGTGCACGCTCACGCCGCATCGCGGTCGTGGGTGACGCCATGCTCGACGTCTATCTCCGCGGCGACGTCGATCGAATCTCCCCCGAAGCGCAAGTCCCCGTGCATCGGGTGCGCGACCGCGTGCTCGCGCTGGGTGGCGCGGCAAACGTCGCCCAAAACGTCGCCGCAATCGGCTGCCGTTCTGAGCTCGTCGCTGTGGTCGGTAATGATTCGTCAGCGCGTCAGCTCGAGGAGCTGCTCGCAACACGAGGCTGCGAGACCCGCGGGCTCGTCTCGGTCGACCGCCCAACCACAACAAAGACGCGGATTGTAGCCCGGTCCCAGCAACTCCTCCGCATCGACGAAGAGCACGACGAAGACTGCGCCCCCGCAGACGTCGCGCGCATCCTCGACCACATCGCTACCGCGATCGCGAGCGCCGATGCTTTGATTCTCGAGGACTACAACAAGGGGGTCCTCGTCCCCGCCGTCATCGAGACGAGCATCGCACAAGCGCGGGCCCGCGGCATTCCGATCATCGTTGACCCGAAGTACCGGAACTTCTTCAGCTATCAGGGCGCGACGGTCTTCAAACCAAACCGTCGCGAACTCGAAGCAGCCCTCGGCGCAGCCGTCGATCTCTCGCACGCGGCCGCACTCCCATCGCTCGTCGCACGCCTCGGCGTCGAGTCGGTACTCCTCACCCTAAGTGAGCACGGGATGGCACTGATTGAGAGCGGTGCCACTGGCGGTGCCACTGGCGGTGCCGCTGGCGGTGCCGCTGGCGGTGTGCAGCGGATCGCCACCACCGCGCGCGAGGTCTATGACGTAGTGGGCGCAGGTGACACGGTGACGGCCTATCTGGCCGCAATGCTGGCAGCGGGTGCCACACGGCTCGAAGCCGCTGTTATCGCGAACTACGCCGCCGGCATCGAGGTCGGGAAGATGGGAGCCGCGACAGTATCAGTCGAGGAAGTGCTGGCCGCGTTCGACGCACACGGGGAGTAGTCTCAAGTCGAACCCGTTGTCGTGGGCCGCGCAGTACACGGTTCTTGAGTTAAAGCAGAACGGCCTTGGGCGATTGCCCAAGGCCGTTCTGCTTGTGCGTTTGGCGCAGACTACTTCGCCATCAACGGTGCCGAGAACGCCACGAGGGCGCTGTGGATCGCCAGGACGACCGGCGGTGCGTTGTTCAGGAATGCCGGGCTCGAAGCCGCGATCATTGCGTTGAACTTCTCAACCGCATTCCTGACGGCTGCCGGCGACGGGTTGTTCCCGAGCCCTGCCAGCGCAGACATCAACGCGGCCGTCTCTGCAGTCGGCGCACCAGCGGCGTTCATCTGCCCCTGAACAGCCGCGACCGAACCAGCAGCGCCGCTCAGCAGTGCGGCAACCGCTGCACCAGCCGCGGCCGGGATCACCGCACCGGTCACGCCCGAACGAGCAGTGCCGGAGGAGATCGACGCCGACGCCGTGGCACCGATGACAATCATGCCAGACGACGCCGTGTTCACCCCACCAACGTTGCCAGGCGAGAACATGCCGCCGACCGTGGAGGTGGTGACGCCCGCGCTGCTGAAGTCGCTGTTGTTGATGTTCTGTGCCGCCAACGGCGCAGCGGTCACAATGGCAAGGCCGAACGTAAGGAAGGTCTTCTTCATTGGTAGGTATGCTCCGGAGCTGGTGACGAAGTGACGGATCTAAAAATCGCGGGAAACTGTCAAACTTTCTGAATCAAGGCAGCGGGACCTTCAGGCTCTCGCCGCCCGCGGTAATCTCGAACTCTGCACGTCGGTTCTTTGTCCACGCGCCTTCGGTGTTGCCCGAGTCAACCGGTCGCTCCTCACCGAAGCCAACGGTCTCGATACGATCCGCCGTGATGCCGCGGGACACGAGGTAGCGCTTGGCCGATGCCGCACGACGCTGCGACAACGCGAGGTTGTACTCGTCCGAACCGCGCTCGTCGGTGTGGCCGGCGATGCGGATTTTCAGCAACGGGTTTGCCTGAAGGACCGGGATCTTGGCATCAAGCGAGGCCTTCTGATCGTCGCGAATCTCGTCCTTGTCGAAATCATAGGACACAATCTTGGCAACGGCAGCGCGCGCCGCCTCGATCAACGCATTGTTCTTGTTGCGCTCCGCCTCGGCGTCAGCGGCCAACGCATTGCCCTTCGCCGTCGCAGTGATCGCAGCATCAGCAACGCGCTTCCGGTCTTCTTCCGTCTGGGTGCGCGCAACGTCCGCGACCTGACGCCGACGCTCGTCTTCCGCACGAGCCGCCGCCATCGCGATGCGCTCTGCTTCGGCCTGGGTAGCCGTCGCCCTGATGACCAACATCGAAGACCCAGCAGCCGGGCCGCCAGCGGAGCCAGGCGACGCGGGGTTGACCTTGAAGGCGAAACCGACGCCGAGCGTGAAGCGCGGACCGGTCTTTTTCGCGCCGCTGCTTGTCACGAGGCTCGAGTTCGATGCGCCCGTGAGGTCAGCGATTGCCGGAGAGAGCACAAGCGGAAGACTCTTGAACGGCACAAAGGAGACGCCGAGGTTCAGGTCCTGCCCCGACCAGTCGAGGATGACCGAGCTCGCATCGTTCACGCGCAGCGCAGCGGACGTGAAGATGCCGACCCCGTGCTTGCCCGTGTTGAGATTCCCCGCCGTCTGGAACGACTCCGTTCCGATACCACCCGACCAGGTGAAGCCCCTAAACTGGCTGAACGAAGTGCCTTCTAGGTTGATTGCCTTGGTGACCACGCCGTAGATGCTGTTCCGGTCGTCGCCGTTGCGATTGAGCTGAACGCCCTGCACACCGAGCGCGACCCCCCAGTTGTTGGCGAGAATCTTGTGCGCCTTGAAACCAAGACCCATGCGATTGCCAACCCCTGAACGGACCGTCGAGAGCGCGTTGATTGAGACTTCGAGTCCCGCGATGTCAGAGCCATTGCCGAGCCCGAAGCCCATCGAGAGGCTGCCATCAGCGTCGCCGGTGGCGCTGTAGCGTACCGGGGCCTGAAGACCGGCGCCGATGAAAGCGTCGTTCCAGTTCGCACCGAACGCGATCGGTGAGCCGGAGCTCGTCCCTGGTGCGCCACGCGGAAAGCGACCAGTTTCGGTCGCGAGACCAACCTCCGGGACCGGGAGACGGAACTTCGCACGCAGGTCCTCGACGGACTGCTGAGCGCTCGCCGTCCGCGCAACCGTCGTCGCGACGATTACGGAAGCAGCCAGCAGCGTGCGAAACGAACCCGTCATGTGGTCTCCGAAAGAATACGCGAGCCAGAACTGATGCCAACACAACTCATACTAATATATACTCGCGATCGGGCACGCCTGTGACAGCAGCTGTCCCCAGCCCCGTTCCGTGCCCAGTTACTCGCACTAAATGTCGGACTTGAGTCCTTTATTGTCAAGAGCCCTCCGTTGCAATCACGTCACTGTCGCAAGTCGCGTCAGTCTGGTTGCCGGTTGGCGATCCACGCTTACCTTTCCAGCTACGTGCGGGCCCTTAGCTCAGCGGTTAGAGCAGCGGACTCATAATCCGAAGTGCGGTGGTTCGAATCCACCAGGGCCCATCAGGTCGACATGCCGTCCCCACGCATCCTCGAGGGCCTGTCGGAACTCCGTACGAAACCGCTCGCGAGAAAATCGCTCGGCGTTGCGCCTGCATGCGTCCGCGCTGAAGCGCCCTTGCCCCAACGCAGATTCGAACGTGCGGATCGCCTGCGCGAGTCCCTCCGCAGACTGATCGCCATACAGGAGACCCGTCGGCTCAGCGGCATCAAGCCCTCGGACCGTTTCCGTGGCGCCTCCGCGGCCCAAGGCGATCACCGGTATGCCACACGCTTGCGCTTCGACGGGCGCGATTCCAAAATCCTCATCGGCAGCGAACACGAAGGCGCGCGCCCCCTGCAGGAGGCGGCGCAGTGCCGTGCGCGACTGGTACCCCAGCAACTCGACATTGGGGCCAGCCACAGCTCGGACTTTCGCATCGTCAGGTCCGGTGCCTACAATCACTAAACGTCGATCGGGAAGGCTGGCGAACGCCTCGGCGATCATGTCGATGCGTTTGTAGGGGACAAAGCGACTCGCCGTGATGTAGTAGTCCCCGCGCGGCTCCCCTGAAGGAGTAAAGAAATCAGTATCAACCGGCGGGTAGATCACCGCCGCATCGCGCTGGTATGCCCGCTGGATGCGCTCGCGAATGTAGTCCGAGAGGGTGAGAAACTCGTCAACGTCCTTGGAGTTCTTGGCGTCCCACCGTTGAAGGCGGTTGAGCAGCAGTCGCGCGACTCGGCCACGGGCGGTGCCGTTGAGCCCAGACTCCTGGAGATATTGCTCCCGAAGATCCCACGCGTAGCGCATAGGAGACAGGCAGTAACAGAGGTGCAGCTGCCGGTCGTGCGTTCGAATGCCCTTGGCGACGGCGTGGGAGACCGAAATCACGATATCGAAATCCGACACGTCGAGCGAACGCATCGCAAGTGGCATGACGGGGAGGAACTGGCGATACCTTCGCGCAATGCCCGGCACATGCTGCAGCACAGAGGTATGCACGACGCCAAGCCCCAAGTCAGCGCGGTCGGTCTCCGTGAGTTTTTCGATGAGGCTGAAGACCCGGGCCTCGGGAAACGCAACCAAAAGATCGCGCAGCACGGACTCGCCCCCCGCGCTAACGACGAGCCAATCGTGAACGATCGCAATGCGTGGCGCGGGCGTTCGGTCGTGCCGGACAGGCGAGATCACAGTGGGTTGTTAAATCGGGCGTGTGGACGAGCCGGAGGTGCTACGCAACAGCGCGCGACAGATTGCCTGCCCCCGCTTCCAAAAACAACTACCGCTGGTTTATGATAATGGGGGTATGCGTAGGATGTATACGGCGTGCGCAAAGTAGGTGGTGGGTATTGGGACGCGTAGCTCAGCTGGTTAGAGCGCTGCTTTCACACAGCAGAGGTCCGGGGTTCGAGTCCCTGCGCGTCCATACATCACGGTGTATGTGATAAAAAAAAGAGCGGCGCCCGGCGTTGTCCGAGCGCCGCTTTTGAGTTTTTTTGAGTATTTTTATGGTGTATGTTGGCGGTCGCGCTCTTGATTCTATATTTATGAGTACGCTGGCATCAGACCGAGCTGCGCTTCGAGCCTCAACCGATTCCTTGGAGTACTTCGTGCCCGTGTCTCTTCGCACTCGTAACTGGATTGCGCTCCTGGCATTCGCGATGCCGTGCGCGCTCGTTGCCCAGCAGGCTCCAAAACCGACGCCGCAACAGGCGGAGGCGCTGCTGAAAGGCAGACCTGACCTCCTGGCCCAGCTGCGGCAGCGCATCATGACCAGTGGCATGACGCCGGATCAGGTCCGCGCTAGACTGCGCGCAGAAGGCTACTCCGAGAATTTGCTCGATGCCTACCTGACCGGGGCG
>JAPLKT010000151.1:0-45162 GCA_026387895.1 Gemmatimonadota bacterium
CGATATTTCCGCCGACTGCCGCGCGCCCGCCGCCGGCGAAGGCTCCGAGGGAATCCAGCCGCATGGCAAGCCAGGCCCCGACACCACACAGGGCCGGCGCCACGGCTCCAACGATTACACCATCTGGTTTGCGGGCGACGCCGCCATGGAAGGCACGTACTTCGGGTACGATGGCCCGTGCCCGCCATTCAACGACACGGTGATCCACCCCTACACCTTCACCCTCTACGCGCTCGACGTGGCGCGTTGTCCGGTGGACGGTGTCGTCGATGGGCGCGCCGTTCGCGCCGCGATTGCGGGACATGTCCTCGAGAGTGCCGTGCTCGTGGGGACGTACACCCTCGCCGCGGACGCGCGCGCCCGCTGATCGCGCGCGACGCTCGCACGACACCGCCCATTATGGATTCGCCGCCCACCAGCACGTCACTGCGCATCAGCGCCAAGCGCCAACTCGAAGTCTTTGAGGCGGTCGCGACGCGGAGTCGCAGTCTCGTGGTCGTCACCGACCAGCAGCAGCGCACGGAGTGGGTCAACGCGGTCTTCTGCGCGCACACGGGATACTCGCTCGCTGAAATTCACGGCCGCGAGCTCGACGAGCTGTTACACGGACCGGACACCTCAGCGGACACCGTCGCCGAAATGGCGCGCGCGACGACAGCGGGCGAGCCCTTTACGCTCGAAGTGCTCCACTATCGAAAGAACGGCAAGCAATACTGGGCCTTGGTCGAAAGTGAACCCACGCGCGACGACGCGGGCTCGCCCACGGGCTACATCAGTATTCTCACCGACATCACCGAACACCGCATTGAGGTTACCCATGCGGAGGTGACGCGACGCATCGGCGATCAACTCCTGGCGTCGCGATCAATCAAGCACGCCGCAGAAGTTGTCGCGCAAGAACTGGTGCGCGCCTACGACATCCGCACGGTGTCCGTGTGGACGGTGGAACCAGAGCAACCCACGCTCCAGTACGTCACGGGTGCGATCTCTGGGCCGGAGTGTGCCGACTGGCTCGAAGCAACATCCACGCTCGATTTTACCGCAGGCACAGAGTGGGGGTTCGGCGTCGGAGCCCCAGGAGTGGCATGGGGCACGGGCGCGCCCTGCCAGAAAACTGACTTCCTCACGCAAGGCTTTGACGGGCGATACTCCCGCCGCGCCGAAGCGGCTCGGAGCACCGGCATTCGAACGCTGTGCGCGGTGCCGGTGATGGGGAGCGAAGGGGTCCTCGCGGTCATCGAGTTCGGAGGATCACACACCTTTCCGGGCTACGATCAACTCCCAACACTCCTCGAGCAGGTCGCACAGCTCTTCGGCGCATTTATCACGCAGACGCGAACCCAACGCGCACTCCGCGCGCTCTTCAACTCGAGCCCGGATGCCCTGCTCGTCGTGGACCCGAGTGGCGTTGTTTCGAGCGCCAATGCACATGCTATCACGCGCTTCGGGAAGGTTGTGGGACGTCCACTCGGCGCCGTGCTCGATGACGGCCCAAATTTATTGCGACAGCTTCGTCAGGACACCGACGGGATCGTCTATGAAGGCGTCGCCCGACATCTCGATGGTACGACGTTCGACGCCGAGTTTACAATCTCGCGCGCAAAGGGGATCCAGACGTCCTCGGATATGGTCTCAGTGCGTGACTTGACGGAGCGCCGTAGGCATCAGGCCGCTGCGCAGCAGATGGCAGACATGCAAACGGCGGTCGAGTTCGCTGACCAAGCGAATCAGGCGAAGAGTGAGTTCCTTGCAAATATGAGTCACGAGATCCGCACGCCAATGAACTCGATCATCGGCATGTCGTACTTGTGCTTGCAACAAGAACTCGGCGACAAACAGCGCTCGTATGTCGCCAACGTGAACAAGTCCGCGCGGCACCTCCTCTCGATTATCAACGACATCTTGGATTTCTCCAAGATGGATGCCGGCAAGGTCCAGCTCGAATCAGAACCGTTCGGACTTCACGCTAGCCTCGAGCACGTCAACAGTATCTGCAGCCAGATGGCGCGCCAGAAGGCACTGCAGTTCGACACACATTTTGCCGATGACGTCCCCGCGGTTGTCATTGGGGACGCGATGCGCTTGGGGCAGGTGCTCCTGAACCTTACGGGAAATGCCGTGAAGTTCACCGCGAGTGGTCGGGTGAGCGTGGAGGTGGTCGTCAGCCGCGCGGATGTCGACTCCGTGGAACTTGAGTTTCGCGTCAGCGACACAGGCATTGGCCTCACCCCCGAGCAACTCGGTCGAATCTTCGCCCCATTCAGTCAGGCCGATGCGTCGAGCACTCGGAAGTACGGTGGGAGCGGACTCGGACTCTCCATCAGCAAGCAACTGGTGGAGCTGATGGGAGGGCGCATTTGGGCCGAAAGCACGCTCGGCGAAGGAAGTTGCTTTTCGTTCACCATGCCCTTCACTTGTGTCACTAATCCTGCTGTCCTCGAATTGGAAACCACTGAGGGAATCGCCGAGGGAATCGCCGCGGTGGCCGCGGCGCGAGCGCGTTTGGTCGGCGCGCGCATTTTGGTAGCCGAGGACAACGAGTTCAATCAGATTGTGATTGAAGATCTGCTCTCGGGATGCGGAGCAACCGTTACGCTCTGTGCGAATGGTCGTGAAGTGCTCGAGGCGCTGGCGCGCGCGCCGTTCGATATGGTGTTGATGGATGTCCAGATGCCGGAGATGGACGGCTACGAAGCCACGCGCCGGATCCGTGCTACGCCCGCGTTCGCAACGCAACGTGTGGTTGCAATGACCGCCAATGCCATGGACGAGGACCGGCAGCAGTGTATCGATGCCGGCATGGACGATTTCGAGACCAAGCCGATCGACCCTGACCGCTTGTTTGTGACGATGGCGAAGTGGTTGTCAGTCGGCTGATTCAGCAGCAGCGTTCCCCGCGCGATACTCCTGCAACCACGCGTTGCTCCACTGAGTAAAATCGCCGGCGCCGATCGCCGCCCGTGCGGCACGCATCAACTCGGTGAGCATGGTGAGGTTGTGCAGCGCAATGAGGCGCGGCCCCAACGGCTCATCGGCCGCAAAGAGATGCCGGAGATACGCGCGGTCGTAGTCCGTGCAGGCGGGACACGAGCAACCCTCGACGAGCGGCGAGCGGTCGAGACGATTCGTCCCTTTGAGTAGCTGGAGCGACCCCTGTGGGGTGAACGCCGTGCCGTGACGCCCCATGCGCGTTGGCGCCACGCAATCAAAGAGGTCGATCCCGCGACGCACACCTTCCACGAGATCATCGGGGAAGCCAACGCCCATCAAGTATCGTGGACGATTCCGCGGAAGCTCATCGCCGCAGAGATCGAGCGTGGCGTACATCTGCGGTTTGGGTTCGCCGGTGGAGAGGCCGCCAACGGCAATGCCGTCCCAGTCGCGCATAGAAAGAATTCCGGCCATCGATGCCCGACGCAACGCAGGATGTACACCGCCCTGCACAATCGGAAACAACGCCTGCGACGGCGCGCGCCGTTCGTCACCATCGGTGGCGGGAAGTGGCGGCGTCCCCGGCGGCACCGGAATGGCGTCGAGTGGCGCGCGCCCTTCACGGGTGAGCCGATCAAACTCGACGGTGCAGCGCTCCAGCCACCGCAGGCTTCGCTCCATCGCCGCACGCGCAGGAGTCACCTCGCTTCCGCCCGCAATGAGCTCGTCGAGTTGCATGATCACGTCGGCGCCAAGATTGCGTTGCACTTGCATCACGCGTTCGGGCGTGTAAGCATGCAACGCACCATCGAGCTTGCTCTTGAACGTCACCCCTGCTTCGCTCACCTCGCGATACCGCGCGAGCGAGAACACCTGAAACCCACCGGAATCGGTCAGCATGGGTCCGTCCCAGCGGGCAAAGGCATGCAACCCGCCGAGCGCGCGGACGACCGCGTCACCCGGACGCAGATACAGGTGGTACGCGTTCGAGAGCAGCATGCGCCCCCCCATCCCAGCCACCTCAGAGGTGGTGAGGCCACGAATGGCGGCGTGCGTTCCCACGGGCATAAAGGCGGGGGTCTCCACACGTCCATGCGGTGTCGCAAACTCGGCGGCGCGTGCAGCGCCGTCGGTGGCATGGATCTGGAATGCGAACGGCGTGGAAGGCATCGCCGAAAGGTAGTGGTCGCGGCCGGATGCCGGAGGCGGGGTAGAGCTCAAAATGCTATGTTTCCAGCTATGACTAATCGCCGAGTGCGTCTCGCCGTGGTGTCCGCCGTGGGTGTTGCGCTGACTGGTGCCGTGAGTGGTGGTGTGAGTGGTGCGCGCCTCCACGCGCAAGCAGTCACGACGCCCTGCCCTGCGCCCACAAGCGCGCTCCCGCTGACCTTTTCTGGTCCGCCAACAACGGCCGCGATTACGGCGTGCGATTTGATGACGCGCCTCTACAAGTTCGCCGATGACTCGATGGGCGGGCGAAAGATCGGCACCAGCGACCATGAACGGGCCACCGCGTATCTCGCCGCGGAAGCGAAACGGCTGGGGCTCGAGCCGGCCGGCGAGAATGGCACGTACTTTCAGAACTTGCCGCTGATCTCGCGTGCGCTCGACACGACCGGTACGATGGTGGTTGGGAGTACGACGCTCCGCGCCGGGACCGATTATTTGGTGAGCACCACCGCCACGCGCGCTGGCGACGGCGCCGGCTGGCAACTGGTGTATGGCGGATCGCTCCTCGATACGACGATCACGATGTTCCCGGTGCCGGCGACTGGCACAGTGGTGCTGTTCCGCCCGATTGCCCCGGGCGCGGACGGTAGTGCGATTCAGAAAACGGCGAAGGGAAAATCGTGGGTCGCGTGGTATAACAGTATCAAGAACCGCGCGTCGCTTTCCACAACGCCGGCGCTGTCGGCAACGAGCGTGCGAACGGCCGTGAATCCAACAGCCACCATCCTCCTCGTGAATGAGAGCGCGCCGCTTGCATTGACCCTCACGCCCGCCGCCGCACAAACGCTCTTCGGTGGGCCGCTCGACGGTGTCGCCGCAGGAACACCCAGCAAGAGCTTCACGCTCGCGCTGCGATTCATTGACACGCCGCGCATCGACCGCAATGTGATTGCGCGTCTCCCAGGCACCGACCCCAAGCTTCGCGGCCAGTATGTCGCGCTTGGCGCACACTCTGATCATGTGGGGACCGCGCGGGCTGCCGTCGATCATGACTCCGTGCGGGCCGCGCACATGGCCGCGCGCTCTGGCACGGAAGGCGCGGCGAGCCGTCGGCAGACAACCGAAGACGACGAATACGATCGCATCAAGGTGCTGACGGACAGCCTCCATAAATTGCGTCCGATTCGTCGAGACTCCGTGAATAACGGCGCCGACGACGGTGGCTCTGGTTCGGTTGCGCTGCTGGAGATTGCGGAGTCGTTCGCGCGTGGAGCAGCAGGTGCCAAGCCGAAGCGTTCGGTGCTCTTCATCTGGCATACCAACACGGAATCGGCACCCACGCTCTCCGGTTCCAGCTGGTTCCTCGAACATCCGACCGTTCCGCGCGATTCGATTGCCGCGGAAATCAACGTGGACATGATTGGCCGCGGTGAGAAGACGGACGAAGTTGGCATTACCATGACCGACGAGGATCCGCGCTACGGCAATCCCGATTTTGTTGAGGTCATTGGGTCGCGCCGTCGGTCGAACGAACTCACACCGTTGATTGAACGGGCGAATGTCGACGCAAAGCTTGGCCTCAAACTCGACTATGCGGCCGATGCTGAGGGACATCCGGAGGGGTTGGTCTGCCGGAACGATCAGGCGTCATACGCGCGCTATGGAATTCCGGTGGCCTTCTTCACTACAGGCTACCACGCCGATTTCCGTGAGCTCACCGACGAGCCACAGTATGTGCGCTATTCGCATCTGGAGCGGATCGTGAAGCTGGCGGCGTCCACCTCGCTGGCGCTCGCCAACGTGGATCACCGACTGAGCGCCGACACGCCAGCCCCGGATCCGAAGGCGGCATGCAAGCCGTAAGGGCGAACGGCTACGGCACCAGCCAGTAGACGGCGGCCACAATCACCGTGCCGCCAATGAGCGCAGCCACGCCCCACTGACGACGGCGTGGCAGCGCCCACCAAATCAGAATGCCGGAGAGCGATCCGAGGAAGAGGAGGATCGCCGAGAGATCGAGCATCCAGCGCCAAGAGACACCGGTGTCCTTCCCTCGGTGTAGGTCGTCGAGCCGCATCATCAGGCCGCGCCGTTCCACCTTGAGGGTGAGCTTCCCGCTCTTGCGGTCGATATCCGCCTCGGTGTGACGCCCCGGGCCCTTGAGCTCGATATGCAGGCTCGTGTCTTCCACGTCGAAGGTCGACACCGCACCGATGGCGCCGAACTCTGCGCGCAGCGTCTCGACGATCATCAGTTTGTCGGGCCCGGAGGGGCCTGCAAGCAGGGCGCCGGGAAGTACGGCTGTTGTGTCGCGCGTGACCGTCTGTCCGGCAATCCAATCCTCGTGATTGAGCACCACACCGGTGACGGCGAAGAACATCATGAGGAGGAACGCAGACATCGTGAGGTAGATATGGATTGACCTCACAACGCCGGCGAAACGCGCGTACGTGTACGCCACGGTTACTTCTTACCGGCGTCGCAGCTGACGTCGGCGCCGGTGAATGCCGACGCCGTCGGGATCGCCGCCGCAACCGGGCCCTTGCCGCACGCGACAGTCACACTCTTGGCGCTATGTGCGCCATCTTCGAAGGCGACTTCGAGCCAGAACATGTAGGGCCCCGCGGGGGCGGCCGCTCCCTTTTGATCGAGGCCGTCCCACTCGAGCGAGTACTTCCCCACCGGGCGCGTGGCGCGTGTGATGGCGTCAATCAACGGCTGGTCACCCTTGTTGAGCCCCCACCACTTAGACATCTCATGCAGATACTTGGGCTTGTCGCCCCAGAAGGCGAGCGTCCGCACATGCTTGCCGGTGGTATCGGTGATCCACACGGCAACGAACGGCTGATGGCGATTGGCGACCGTCGGTGTGACGTCGATCGCGAGCTTGGCGGTGATGAGCGGGGCGACGGCTGCGTCGTGGCGCGCCGGCGACCGGCGTTCAAGGCGCGCGAAGCCTGCGGTGCGACGTACCGCACCATCAGCGGTCACGAGCATCGCTTCAACCCCTGGCGTCGCCGCGGCGAGCGCGAGCCCCTGCGCTGGCGAGAGCACCGAGAGGGTGGTCGCGAGGGCATTCGCGGTCGCGTTATCAGGCGCAACCACCGTCACGCCGGTCACGTGGTCCACCGGACGGCCAGTGCGAGGGTCGAAGATGTGCGAATAATGTTGCGTGCCAATCGTGAAGCCGCGCTCATAGTCACCGCTGCTCGACACCGCGCCGCCGTGAATCGCGAGCGTGGTCATCGGCGCCGCGTTGTCGGCGTGGCGGGCGGGATCAGCGACGGCCACCGTCCAGCTCCCCCCGCTGGCGGGCGTGCCCCACACGTGGATATCGCCGCCAATGTTGATCAGCGCGCCGCGCAGTTCGGGCACGCTGTCGCGCACCGCCTGAAGCGCCCGATCAATAATGAAACCCTTGCCCAGCGAGTTGAGATCCACACGATGCGTGGTCAACGCCACGATCCGCGTGCCGTCCACGCGCCAGGCGGGTGCCGCAATCTCGCGTGCGACGCGTGCGGTTTCCTCAGCGGTCGGTGTCGTGCCGCGGAGGGCGGCGGCACGCCATACCGTGGCGAGTTCACCCACGCGCGCTGAGTAGGCGCGGTCAGCGCGCGCGTTCCACGCGGTGTACTGGTTCAGCACGTCGCGTAGTTCCGCCGATGGGTGCTCCAGCGCGCCGGTTGTGAACAGCTGCGAGAGCTCAGACTGATCGTCCCAGCTGCTCAGCACGCGCCGCAGCCGTTCGATCTCCGCGAGCGCCACCCGTTCGGCCCGCTCTGCCGCTTGCGTCGACGCTTGCGTCGACGCTTGCGTCGATCCTCGCGTCGACGCAGCGACGAAGGTGAAATCAGCAGAGGTGCCGAGGATTCCGTCAAAGTGGAACGCGGCGCTCGTGATGACTGGAGCCGTGATGACTGGAGCCGTGATGACTGGAGTCGTGGGGACCGGAGTCGTGGGGACCTCAGCGCGAACCGTCGACACGTGCGTTCCGGCGATACAGATCAGCGCGAGGAGTGCGGTAGCAGTCTTCATAGGACAGGAGAGGGGTCGGACGGTGGTTACGACCACGGAAAGCTACCGCAGGTTGGACAATCGTGCGACTCCGGCTGCCGAACAGCGCTGGCCCCGCAACAACACGACCGCGAGCCGCCGGTGATACGCGTCGCTGATTAGCGCAGGTCGCCCCGCCTCAGTGGATCGGCGCTGATCCTACGTCGGTACCAATTGCGCTCCACGCCTCGCGGATGCTTCTCGCGCCAGCAGCAGGGCCCTCGGGATGGCCGAAGATGCCACGCCCGGCAACAAAACCAAAATCCACCGTCCCGAGTTTTCGATACACGGCCTCGAGTGTCGCGGCGGAGTCACTGCCGCCCGGCACGGGAAGACTCGGCGCAATCATCCCCATCGGCTCGACGCAGGCGCGCACATTCTCAAGGACCTCGTGCTCGGGCGTGAACATCCGCGGCCCAAACCCCGGCATGATAATCGCATCGCAGCCGGCCAAGCGCTGCAAGCGCGTCATCACACGTGAATGAATACCGTAGCCCGGAACGCGACTCCACGCGGCGATCATCGGAAAATGCGCGATGATGGGCACCGTGGCATGACGACGCAGCATGCGTACGCCGCTCAGCCCAACGGGCAAGGTGTTCACGAGCACAGCATTCGCACCCTGCTCCACCGCGACATCATGCAGCGCCACTAACTGATCGACTTCATCGGTGATATTGGCGAGGTATAGCTTCGGCACGCCGGTCACGGCTTCTGCACGCCGCCGCGCCGCGCCGAGGAGGGCTGCGCGTTCCGCGAGCGGACACCACGGCATGTCGGCGAGCATCTCGTCGTCCTTGGCGATGTCGAGCCCGCCAACCCAACTCTCATAGCCAAGCGCTGCAAAGCTCTCCGGCGGGAGCCCGATATTCGGCTTGATCACGCCAAAGAAGATTGGACGATTGAACACCTGAAGTTGCGCACGAAGTCCCGCAATCCCGAACTGTGGTCCGTCGAACTGCGCGAGATAGCTCGCGGGAAACCGAACGTCCTCGAGACGGATCAGCGGAATGCCTGGTGAAAAAAAGACCCCCTCGCCGCAGATCGCCGAGAGCAGGTTCGGTAGACGTGCCCCAAAGTTCCCGTGCGGATGCGCGATCGTGGCGCGGCACGCATGAACCGTACCCGGTCCCGCACCCTGTGCCGCAGTCTGTCCCGCAGTCTGTCCCGCAGTCTGCGGCGAATGCGCAAGCGGAATGGAAAAGCCGTGCGGGAGCGGGCGTGCGTCGAACTCGAGCACTTTGGCTGCGAACTGCGGGCGGACATCTTCATCCACACCGACGCGTTTCCACTGTGCGGTCGACTGCTCGGCGCACAAGTGCGCCGCTGCTTCGCGCGGATCGCCCACACACTCGAAGCTAAAGTC
The DNA here is from genome assembly GCA_026387895.1 of Gemmatimonadota bacterium. Taxonomy (GTDB): domain Bacteria; phylum Gemmatimonadota; class Gemmatimonadetes; order Gemmatimonadales; family Gemmatimonadaceae; genus Fen-1231. Next base: position 9,521 of record JAPLKT010000151.1, read on the forward strand.
CAGCTCGAGATACTGCTCGCGGTCTATGGCGTCGCGCGTGGCAAAGAAGCCGGCGATGTCGTCCGAGGTCACAACGCCCTCACATGGTCCTCACGTGCGGCTCTCGTGCTGCTCACGTGCTGCTCACGACAGACTCAGGTAGCACGCACGTCTCGCTCGCCAATCACCTGCAGTTGCACCTCGCGTTCGGCGCGCGGTCCGTCGAGTTCCACAAAAAAGATCGATTGCCAAGCGCCAAGCACGAGCGCACCGTCGGCAATGGGAATTGTCTCCGAGGCATTCACAAAGAGCCCCAGCAGATGCGCATGTGCATTGGCACGCCCATCGACCGTGTGGCGATTATGTCGGTACTCCGCCTCAGACGGTGCGAGCGCCGTGAGAAACTCGACCATATCTCGCTGCAATGCCGACTCACGCTCATTGATCGTGAGGCGCGCCGTGGTGTGCAGAGAAATCACGTTGAGCGAACCATTCCGGATACCGCTCGCGGTGACCCACGTGCGCACCGACTCGGTGATGTCGATAATCTCGATTGGCGCCGAGGTGGTGACGCGGAGCGCGTGCCGAAGGAACTCCATGGGTGACGTTACTTCGCGAGCAGACGATTCAGCACGGTGGCCAGCCGATAGCCGGCAAGCGCGATGCGGCGTTTTCCTGCCTGTCCTGCCGTCGACTTGTACGCATCGCTCGGCACGGCCCCAGCGATCAGTGTGGCGGGATAGAGGAGTTCCTCTGCTAACGTGAGGCTCTCTTTGCCCCACGCCTCGGGCCCTGCGTCGAGTTCGGCCTTGGTGAACGCCGTTATCGGCAGTTCCTTTTCGATTTTCGTCGCCCATCCGTCGACGTAGCCACTACGATCACCCGCGGGCGGCTTCTCGAGGATGTCGAGGATGCCGTCCCAGTAGCTGTGCAAGTTGCTCTGCGCGCCGGCGAGCTTGAGGTCGTTGCCGCCGCGATCGCCCTTGGGGCTTTCGGCGGTCACGCGTGCCGAGAGGTGCAGTGGCTGATGGACGTCGCCGACCAGATGTTCGATCCAAGCGAGTGCGACCGCGCGCGAGCTGTCGGGTGCGCCGCTAGCGAGCACGCCCGGCAAGAGTGCGAGCCGCTCGAGCGCGTTCTCGGGATCCGGTGTGAGCTCGGGCACGAGGACGACCTTCCCGTTCTGCTCGCGCCAGTAGTAATCGGTGTAATGCCAGACCGGGCGATCGTATGCGTGGTTTGGCGCCGAGCGTCCCTTGATTTGATCGGCCCACAACGACGTATGGACGAAAAGTGCTTTCTCCCGTTCGGCTGTCGAGCCCGACGACGGTTCGGCGTCACCCAGATGCGCTTCCGGCGGACCGCTGCGCAGCAACTGCACCGCGCGCGTGCGCGCCTGCGGGGTGAGATGAGTCCAGGCGATTGACGCAATCACCTCGTGGCCCGTGGCGTTCCAACGACGTGCTGCGGTCGCCACGGTCGCCGTGGCCAGAGTCGTGACCGCCGTGATCAGTGCGAGGGGACGAAGGATCGGAAGCATTGGAGCCTAGTGAGTCGAGGGAGACTACGTGACGACGAACGCGGTTCGAAGGCGCATCTTCGGCGCATGAGCCGCGCCCATAGCTAATTATAGAGCATCGATCCCCTGCCGTCCTCCACATTCTGGTGCGGAACAACGCTGTGGCCCTCCACGTCGTCCTCGTTCATCCCGAGATTCACTGGAATACCGGTAATGTGGGGCGGAGCTGCCTCGCGGCCGGGGCCACCCTGCATCTGATTGAGCCGTTGGGCTTCTCGCTTGACGAGCGCGAGCTCAAGCGCGCCCGTTGCTCGCAAGTTTGACACGTCCTCTTTTTCAAATTATGTTTCAGCGAGCCCTGGTTCTTCACCACGCGATCCACTCGGCGGTATTGGGACGCGCCGCTCGCAACGGAGGCGACGGGGACGGTGCTCATTTTTGGCCGCGAAACAGCGGGGCTGCCGCGCGAGCTGCTCGACCGGTACCCCGACCGGTGCGTGACGATGCCAATGGCGTCGACGGTGGTTCGGTCGCTGAATCTCTCAACAACTGCAGGAATAGCGCTGTACGAGGCGGTCCGACAACAATCACAGCTAGGCGAATAAACACCGAAACTGTGAGCAGAACACACAAGCCCCCGTCATTACCGAACGAAAACCGAATCGGAGGACGAACAATGCACCGTAATGCCTCCCTTCTATAACGATTTGCCCCGCTCGCGCGTCTAGAAAGGGTCCATTCCCCCGCTCTCGTTTTCTCGAATCCGGTCCTTTCTGTGCGCTTCTGGCGTCTGACTTTTCTATTTGTCTTCTCCCTGTTCATCGGCTCCGCCGCCCGACTTGGCGCGCAGACGGTGGACGTGATCCGCGGCCGAGTGACCGGCCCCGACTCTGCGGCTATTCAAGGGGTGCGCGTGGTCGTCACCTCGCTCTCCGGCGCCGTGAACCGCGAGGCCCGTACCGACCGCAATGGCCGGTTTACTGTGACCTTCCCGAACGGGGAGGGCGACTACTTCGTCACCTACACCTACCTCGGCTACGCCCCGCGCCGCTTTGAGATCAAGCGCGCCGCTGATGAGGATATTCTCATCGCCGATGCGCGCATGTCAAAGACCACGGAGCTCGACGCCATGCGCATCAGTGCGCCGCGCGACAAGGTGAACCGCGTGGAAGCCAATGCGGACATCTCCGGCACCGAGAAGACGGCGAGTGTCTCGGCGCTCTCCGCGGCTGACATGGGCAATCTTGCGGCGATGGCAGCATCGCTCCCGGGCGTGACGCTGATCCCGGGTGCCGATGGCGATCCGTCGGGCTTCTCGGTGCTCGGCCTCTCGGCCGACCAGAACAGCACGACGCTCAACGGCCAGAACTCGAGCGCGTCGGACTTGCCGCGCGACGCATCGCTCTCGGTGGGGCTGAGCACGGGCACGTATGATGTGTCGCGCGGTGGATTCAGCGGCGGCCAGTTGAGTGTGCGCACGCGGTCGGGCACGAACTTCAAGATCCGCACCATGAGCTTGAACCTCGACACGCCGCAGTTGCAGTGGACCGACGCCGCGGGACGTGCGCTCGGCCAGCAGTACACGAACATCTCGCTTGGCGGCTTGGCGTCGGGCGCATTCTCGCTCGACAAGGCGTTCTACTCGGTGTCGTACCAGCTCGGCCGCCGCTCGAATCCGCTGTCGACGCTGTTGAACATGGATCCGCTCGCGCTGCAGACGACCGGTGTGTCGGCAGACTCCGTGACGCGCTTGCTCGGGATTATGGCGCTCAAGGGGATTCCGACCACGGTCGGGGCCGCTCCGTCGAACAAGCTGACCGACTCCGGCTCGCTGCTCGGCACTTTTGATCTCACCCCGCCGACGTCGTTCAGCGGTACGGCGCTCAACCTCACGATGAACGCGTCGTGGAACAAGGCGTCGCCGGTGTCGAACCTGCAGACGGAGATGCCCGCGCACAACGGCGAACGCACCACGATGAGTGGTGGTATTCAGGCCCGTCATTCCGGCTACCTCTTCTCGCTGCTCCTCAGCGAGTCGACTGTGGGCTTCAACAGCTCGCGCAACGCCTCGGACCCGTATTTGCTTGAGCCGAGCGGTTCGGTGCGCATCAACAGCACGTTCGCCGACGGCACGAACGGTTTGAAGACAATCTCGTTCGGCGGCAGTCCGAACCTGAACTCGTCGAATCAAACGTCGAGCACGCAGTTCACGAACCAGCTCTCGTGGTTCAGCGAGAACAACAAGCACCGCGTGAAGCTCTCGACCGAGTTGCGTCGCGACACTTATGACCAAGACGCAACGACCAACGCGCTGGGTTCCTTCAGCTTCAACTCACTCACCGATCTCGCCAACGGCACGCCGGCGTCGTTCACGCGCTCGCTGTCGCCGCGCACGCGCAACGGCAATCAGATTGTTGGCGCCATGGCACTTGGCGATTCGTACCGTCAGAGCCAGGAATTGCAGATTCAGTACGGCGTGCGCGTCGACGGGAACCAGCTTTCGTCGACACCGACGGTGAACTCCGGGCTCCAATCGATTTATGGTGTGTCGAACAACTACGTGCCGAATCGCTTGTATGCGAGCCCGCGTATCGGGTTTGCCTACACGTACGGCACGTCGCAGCAGATCCCGGGCTTTGAAGGGGCGTTCCGCGGTCCGCGTGCGGTGATCCGCGGCGGTATCGGCCTCTTCCAGAACACCCCGGCCACCACTCTCATGACGGGTGCGGTCGACAACACTGGGTTGCCGAGTGCCGTGCAGCAGGTGACGTGTGTGGGCGTTGCAGCGCCATCGCCCGATTGGCAGGGGTATCTGAGCCATTCGTCGGCTATTCCAAACAGCTGCGCCACCGGCGCCGGCAGTTCTGGCTTCAGCAGCACGGCGCCGAATGTCAGCATGTTCGCCAAGGATTACGAAGCGCAGCGCAGCTTGCGCGCGAACATGAACTGGGCGGGTCCGATCCTGAACAACCGGTTCTCGGCGACGTTCGATGTCACGTACTCGAGCAATATGAATCAGCCCGGTAACGTGGATTTGAACTTTCTCCCCACGACGCAGTTCAGCTTGGCGAGCGAAGGTGGACGTCCGGTGTTCGTGGCGCCGACCAGCATTGTGGCCACCTCCGGCGCGATTTCGGCAGCGGGATCGCGCGTCTCCCCGCTTTACAATCGCGTGAATCAGGCGCGGTCGGATCTCCATTCGGAAAGCAAGCAGTTCACTGTTCGGCTTTCGCCGGCGACCTTCTCGACCACTTGGTCGTGGAGCGTGAACTACGTGTTCTCCGATGTGAAGGAGCAAGTTCGTGGTTTCACGAGCACCGTTGGCAACCCGCTGAGCGTGGACTGGTATCGGTCGGCGAACGCGTCGCGCCATCAGATTGTGTACTCGCTCGGCTACAACTTCTTCGATGCTGTCCGTGTGACGTGGAACGGCAATGTGCGCTCCGGCAATCTCTTTACGCCGATGACCTCTGGCGACGTGAACGGCGACGGCTATTCGAATGATCGCGCGTTTGTGCCGAACCCGACGACGGCCACCGACGCATCGCTCGCGACGTCCATGACGCAGTTGCTCGCGTCGGCGTCTGGCAATGTGAAGAGCTGCTTGCAGAACCAACTCGGAGCACTGGCCACACGGAATAGCTGCGAAGGCCCGATGACGCACACCGCGAACATGCAGATCTCGTTCAACCCGCTCAAGCTTGGGTTGCCGCAGCGTGCGATCATCTCGTTCAGCATCTCGAACCCGCTTGGTGCTGCCGATCTGATGCTCCACGGGCAGAACAACTTGCAGGGCTGGGGCACGACGGTGCAGCCTGACCAGGCGCTACTCTACGTGCGCGGCTTCGACCCGGCCACGCAGCGCTTCAAGTACGAAGTCAACCAGCGCTTCGGGTCGACGAGCTTGGCGTTCAACACGGTCCGCACGCCGGTGATTGTCACGGCGCAGATGCGATTCGATCTTGGGCCGACGCGCGAGAAGCAGTCGCTCGTGCAGCAGCTCAACGCGGGGCGTCGTTCGGGCGGCCAGAAGGTAACGGAAGCCGTCTTGCGCGCCACGTACGCCAGCAGTGGTGGGTTGGTGAATCCGATCAGCACGATCCTACGTCAGGCCGACTCTCTCAAGCTCAGCGGCCCGCAGGCGGATAGCCTCGCGACGCTCAATCGTTGGTACATCGTGCGCATGGACTCGGCCTGGTCGCCAGTCACGAAGTACTTGGCGGCACTGCCCAACGAGTACGACGAGGCAGAGGTGTACGAGCGCTATCTCACGGCTCGCAAGAAAACGGTGGACCTGCTGATCAAGTTGGCGAAGCCGCTGAGTGGGCTGCTCACGCCGGAACAGTATCGCATGCTCCCCGCGATTGTGGCGAGCTATCTCGATACGCGGTATCTGCAGGGGATTCGTAATGGCACCGCGGGCGGCGCACAGAATCCGTTCAACAGCGGTGGTGGTGCCGGTATTCCGGGTGGTGGTGGTGGCGGTGGTGGTGGTGGTCGTAGCGGGAACTAAACGTCCGTCCGTCTGACTTTTTGGATAGCCTGTAAATCTTCTCTGGTGATTCGAATGACACGCAAGCATATCTCGATGGCCGCGCTCGCCTTGTGCGTGTGCGCCGTGCAGTCTGTGAAAGCGCAGGACCCGATCCCGGAAAACACGCCGGCGAGTCAGCTCCCGCCGATCAAGCCGTTGGGCGCTGTATTCGCGAAGTCCAAGGAACTTCTTGGCTCCGTCTCGGCCGTGCGTTCGTTGCCGAATGGGAAGGTCCTGGTAAACGACATCAGCGGCCGCAAGGTCGTGCTGTTTGACTCGACGCTCTCGACCTCCACGCTGGTCGCGGACACGACCAGTGCAACGGCCAACGCCTACAGCTCGCGCGCTGGCGGACTGGTGCCGTGGAAGGGCGACTCCACGTTGTTTGTGGATCCGTTGTCGCTCTCGATGCTGGTGATTGATGGCAAGGGGAACATCACGCGGGTGATGTCGGTCCCGCGCGCCAACGATGTGAACCTGCTGATTGGCGGACCGAACGGCACTCCGGGCACCGATGCGCAGGGGCGACTCATCTACCGCGGCACCCAAGGACGTGGCGGTGGTGGTGGACGTGGGCCCAACGGTGCGCAACCGATACCGACGCCGACTCGCGCCGGTGGCGCCGGTAGCGCCGGTAGCGCCGGTAGCGCCGCGACGACGGGCGCGACGACGGGTCTGCCCCCAGGCATGGCCCCACTCCCGGGGCAGACTCCGGCAGCCACGGCGAACACCGGAAACACTCGTGGCGGAGGCGGAGGCGGGGGCGGAGGCGGGCGCGGCGGTTTCGGGGGCGGGGCGCAACCGGATTCGGCGCCGCTCATTCGCTTTGACCTGATCTCTCGCAAACTCGATACGATTGCCTTCCTCAAAGTCCCCGTCAACAACGTGCGCACGGCGCAGGGCGACGATGGGAGAATGAATATTCTGGTGACGATCAAGCCACTGCCCGTGGCCGACGACTGGTCGCGGATGGCGGATGGATCAGTGGCTGTGGTGCGTGCGCGTGATTACCACGTGGATTGGGTCCGCGCGAACGGTACGAAGGACGCAACAGGCAAGACGCCGTTCGACTGGAAGCGGATGAGTGAGGACGAGAAGTCGGCGTTCCTCGACTCGACCAAGGTCTCGCTCGAGAAGTTGCGGGTGCAGGCACAGGCGGGCGATCAGGCGGGCGCGGCAGCTGCGGCTGCCGCCGCAGGCCTCAGCGGAATCCCAGGACTCGGCAATGGCGGTGGTGGCGGTAACCGCGGTGGCGATCAGGGCGGTGGTGGTCGCGGTGGCCGTGGTGGTGACACCGGTGGTGGCGGCGGTGGCGGTGGTGGCGGCGGTGGCTTCGGTGGTGGCGGTGGTCGCGGTGGTCGCGGCGGCTTTGAAGTGCAGCCAATCAACATGGTCTCGCCCAACGAAATGTCCGACTATGTACCGCCGTTCACCCCGGGCGCAGCGCTCGGCGATGCCGACGGCAACCTCTGGGTGCGCACGACACGTGGCATCAATGGCGGCTCCATTTACGACGTCATTTCGCCAAAGGGTGAGTTGCTCAAGCGCGTCGGCATGCCCCCAGGACGTGTGATCTCTGGCTTCGGCAAGGGCGGCATCGTCTACATGGGCGTACGCGAAGAAGGTGGCGTGCGACTCGAGGCGGCGCGGGCGCCGTAATCCGCCACGGTTGCCGGTTGGACCCGCGGGGGTGTTCTCGAGTGCTCGGCACTCCAGAACACCCCCGTTCGATATGGTTTCTGTATGGTGCGGAGCAACCACGAACGACTAGCTTGTCCAGTATCCTTCCGTCAAGCGAACTCCGCATGCGGCTTCGATTTCTGTTGTTTGTGACTCTGTACGCGAGCGGCGTTGGTGCCCAATCGGCGCGCACAACCGTCAGCGGTGTCGTACGCGACAGTATTGCCCACCGACCACTCGCTGCCGCCACGGTGCAACTCGTCGCGCCAGACAGTCTCGCGAGGTTCGGCCGCACGGCTATCTCCGACTCCCTCGGTCGTTTCACGCTGACCGATGTCGCAGACGGCCGCTACATGATCGGGTTCTACCATCCGCTCCTCGACTCCTCGCCGGAGAAGATCCGCGCCGCGGTGTGTGGCGTGCGCGCGGCGACAGATTCTGCCGCGCTCCTGATGGGCGTCGTGCGCGACGTGAAGACGCTCACGCCGGCGAGTGGTGTGAAGGTGGCCGGCGAATGGCTCGAGCTCGCCTTCCGCCCCGATGGCGTCCAACGGCACCAACCGCGCTTGATTGCTACCACAGGAGAGAATGGTTGGTTTGCAATCTGTAATGTTCCCCGTTCCGGGACGATGTTTTTGATTGCGAGTCGCGGGGCCGACAGTACCGATATGATTGAAGTGCAGATTCCTGCCGAGGGGTTTCTTCGGCGGGAGTTGTTCCTTGGTTCTTCTCGCACGCGTGCCGTAGCAGCCGTCTCGCGTGCCGACAGTGCGGCGGCATCGCCACGGACGATTCGGGTGGGTGACGAGCGGTTGAGCGGTACCGTGTTGATTGCGAACGGCTCACGCCCCCTCGCGGGAGCACAGGTTCGTGTCGCGGACGGCGTTGCGGCGCGCACGAACGAACGTGGGGAATGGACGGTCACGGATGCGCCCGCTGGCACGCGGACGCTCGAAGTGCGAGCGATCGGCTATTACCCTGAGCGCAGAACCGTGGACATCTTCGACGGGACCGCGCCGGTACGCGTCACACTCTCGACGTTGAAAGCGGTACTGGATACCGTACGAATCTCCGCGTCTCGTGTCCGCTATGGGAGCGACCGCAGTGGCTTTGAACAGCGTGCGCGGAGCGCTGGCGTAGGACGGTTTATCACCGCCGACGACATCAAGCGCCGCCCCGTGACCAATGCGTCGGATGTGTTCCGCCTGATGCCTGGGGTACGTCTCGAGCGTGATAGCTCGGGGTTTACCAAGCAACTCCAAGTGCGGGGGATGATGGCGGACTGGTGCACGCCGTCCATTTACCTCAATGGTGGCTTCATGAGTGGATTCGACGCTGACGAAATCGACGCGATGATTCAGCCTGAGCAGATCAAGGGCATCGAGATTTACACGGGGCCAGGAATTCCTGCCGCCTTCCAACGAGGAATGACGGGATGCGGCAGTATCGTGATCTGGACGCGCTGATGCGGTATTTCTTGCGTGGTCTCGCATGGGCAACGATGGCCCTGATGCCCGCGCGCATCGCTGCCCAGGGCACCCCGCCTTTGGCTGCGCAGAATCCGTCGCCGATGGTCGAGAATACACGACCCCACGAGCGGCTCGTGCAGCGTGAACTCGCGGGAATCAGTCGCACGTTCGTCGGGCCAGCAGAAAAACCTGTGGAGCTATTCATCCCTCAGAAGACGCACTCAAGCACGAGCGTCGATCTGGTGCTGCACTTCCACGGGGCATCCTGGATTCCGAATCAGGCTGTGAGCGCGCTCAGCGCGAACGGCACGCCCACAATCGCTGCAACGGTGAACGTCGGCACGGGGTCTGGAGCGTATGACCGCGCCTTCGCCGATCCCGCCGTGTACGACGCGTTGCTCGCCGCCGTCATGCGCGAACTGTCGACAGCCACCGGCCAGCCGACACGCATCAATCATGTGACACTCGTCGGATTCTCTGCCGGCCACGGCGCCGTGCGCGCGATTCTTCGGAATCCGACGCACTTCGCGAGTGTTGCCGCCGTGGTGCTGATCGACGGAATGCACACGTCATACATCCCCGAGGGAACGGCGCTCGCCAACGGCGGTTCGATCGATACCACGAACCTCGTGGCTTTTGCTAACTTCGCGCGCGCGGCGATGCGCGGCGAGAAGCGCTTTTTGGTCACGCACTCGGAGATTTTTCCGGGCACCTACGCCAGCACCACCGAAACCGCCGACTGGCTCCTCACCGCGCTTAATCTCCGCCGCACGCCAACCCTCGCCACCGGACCGCGCGGCACCCAACAACTCAGTGGCATGCGTTCCGGAAACTTCGAACTCCTCGGCTATGCCGGGAACTCGGCGCCGGACCACATCGATCAGTTCCACTCGATGCCGGAGCTCTTGGCTCGGCTCGGTGCTGCTCCCAATCCCGCGCTGGTCGGGAGCTGGACCCTCGTGTCACGCCTCGACAGCGGCACCACCGGCACCACCGGCACCCTTCCCGCAGACGGCGCACTCGGCGCGGATCCGATTTCGTTCCTCACCTACGACACTTTCGGCAATGTGTCGGCGCAACTCATGGCGCGGCGGCGCACAGCAGACACGCCAAAGCCGGTCGTGGCTACACAGTCAGACCCCAACAACAGCGCTCCCTCAGGCGGCTACGATGCCTATTTCGGGCATTACACCGTCGACGTCGCTGCTGGGACGGTCACACACGAACTCCTCGGCGCACTTGCCCCTGCGGACGCCGGAAGAAAGCTCACGCGGCATTTTGCGTTGGATGGTGACGTGCTTCGCCTCTGGTTCGAGACGACGCGCGCAGACGGAACTCCGGTGCGGCGCACCCTCACCTGGAACCGGGTGCGCTAGCGTCCAGCCGGACGATCAGCCGGCGAACGGTCGGCCGCCGACCATCCAGTTGGCCCAAAGCGCATCCCACGAGCCGAGTGCGTCATCGTCGTCGCCTGGCCCTATGCGAAGAGGCACGGCATTCCAGTCTGGCGCCTCGACCCCCAATAGGTGATGTACAAAGAAGTCATTGCGCTTCCGGTCACCGTAGGCGCCACCCGAGGTGTGACCCGCGCCAGGAATAACGAGCAGATCGAACATTTTGGTTGACTTGATGAGCGCGTTCACTACCTGAAAGGTGCTGCTCGGGTCCACGTTGTTGTCGAGCTCTCCGACGACGAGCAGTAGCTTGCCCTCGAGCTTGTGTGCGTTGTCGACATTGGAACTCGCCGCGTATTGCGGCCCGATCGGCCACCCCATCCACTGCTCGTTCCACCAGATCTTATCCATGCGGTTGTCGTGACAGCCGGCAGCACTGAAGGCGGCTTTATAGAACTCGGGATGGAAGAGCAATGCACCCAGCGAGTTCTGCCCGCCGGCGCTCGTCCCGTACACACCGACCCGACTGATGTCGTAGGACGCGTACTTGGCCGCGACTGCTTGGTGCCAGAGGATACGGTCGGGGAAGCCGCCATCGCCAAGGTTCTTCCAGGCCACGTCGTGGAAGGCCTTGCTACGATTGCTGGTCCCCATGCCGTCGATCTGGACGACAATAAATCCCAGTTCCGCCAGCGCGTACATGCCGTTGTAGGCGGCGAAGGTCTTGGGCACGAAGGAATCCTGTGGTCCCGCGTAGATGTTCTCTACCACCGGATATTTCTTGGTTGGGTCGAAGTTCGACGGGCGAATGATGACGCCGTAGATGTCGGTGGTACGGTCGCGTCCCTTGGCCACGAAGACTTCCGGCGCCCGCCAACCAGTCTTCATCAACTCGGCGGCATCGCCGTGATCGACCTCAGTGATGACCGACCGGTCGCTCGTGCGACGCAGGACGCTGACCGGCGCGAGATCGACGCGGCTCCACGTATCGACGTATGTCTGATGATCGCCGGAGAATCGGACCGTGTGTGTGCCGTCGGCGTCGGTAAAGGCCGTGAGGCCAGTACCGTCAAAGTTGATGCGATAGTAGTGGATGAAGTATGGATCCTGCCGCGGGTTCATGCCGCTCGCGCGGAACCAGAGCTGCCGCTTGGCGACGTCCACGCTGTCAACGCCGCGCACGACCCATGAGCCCTTGGTGATTTGGTTTTTTACGCGACCGGTCGCGCCATCGTACAGATAGAGATGGTTCCATCCGTCGCGCTCGCTCATCCAGATTGTTTCGCGACCATCGTCAATATCGAACCGATATTTCTTCGCGGAATATTCAAAGAACGTCGGCATGCGTTCTTCGATTTCCACGCGCACGGCGCCTGTCGTTGCGTCGCCTTCGAGCACCCGGAACAGTTGATGCCCACGCTCGTTGTACTCAAACACCACGGCGCGGCTATCGCGCCGCCACTCGAGGCGCGACATCGCGTAGGCGTTGGGGAAGAGCGCGGCGTCGAGGGCGAGTTCCTTGTGCGCGACGAGGTCGAAGATCACCGGCTGTTGCACATCGAGGGCATCGCCTGGCTTGGCGTAGAACGTCTCGAAAGTTTTGGGTTGCAGTTGATCAGTGGGTGACGATTCTACATACCGGACCATGCGGCGATATCCCGGCTTCACGCGATACGCCGCGAGGTGTCGTGAGTCGGGGGCCCACACGATGGACTGCATGGTATAGGCGTTCCCTTCCGAGCCATCGGTGCTGAGCAGCGAATCGCGCGTGCTCCCGACCAGGCGTACGGCGACATTAAAGTTCTTGATGAAGGCCTCGGTTTTTCCATCGGGCGCGAGGCGAGGCGCCTGATTCGCGGCAGACGTTCCACTCGGTGCGCCGCCACCGCGTCCACCGCGCCCGCTTGCGGTGGCATCACGTGAACAGCTGTAGGTGATCACTCCACAGCGCCACGCGACCGAATCGACGGTCACGGCGATAGCGCGGGCGCTATCGGTAAATGTGAAAGTCGTGAAGGGCAGCGTGAGCGCGCCGTATTTTTTGTTCGCGGCACTCGACAGCGCACCCGCCAGTTTGTCGTGATCAAAAGCGGGCCGCTTCTGTCCGCTTGCCACTTCGAAGAGCACGAACTCACTGCCACCTGTGACGGATCGGCGATACCAGAAGCGATCGCTCGCGGCGATCCAGGTGGCCGCCTCCGGGGCATTCACGACCAAGCCGTTGGTGGCAGTGCGCAGCCCTTCGGAGCGTCGGTAGTCGGCCAGCGTTCCCTGTGATAATGCCGACGACGCAGGGACCATGAGCAGCGCGCCGAGGACGAGAGCGCGGGAGTAGAAAAGCGGCATGCGCGAGAGCGGTTCGGGTGGCGAGCCGTACGCCCGGTGTTCGACGCTGTCGTACACCAGTGCGACCTGACCCCAAGATGCTGCAGGGCGCTCGCCGACGCTACCTCGTTATGGATCCGCGCTACGGCACCACTAAGAACTGCCCCATCAGGCCAAGGTCTTCGTGGTTAGACATGTGGCAGTGGAACATGAACGTATCCTTACTGCTCGCGAAATCGGTGAACTTGGCGACTACCACCACCGTCTCCCCTCGCGGGATGTAAAACGTGTCCTTCCACCCCGATTCGTAGGCTTCTACGGGACCGCCGCTGCGCGAGATGATTTTGAACTGAATATCGTGCAGGTGAATCGAGTGACCGAAGATTTGGTTATTGACGATCGTCCATTTTTCGACCGCGTTCAGCTTGATGGTCTGATTGATGTAGCCGTGGTCGAAGAAGACGTTGTCGAAGGAGAAGTTTCCACCGGCCTGCCCACCAGTGATGTTGATGGTGCGGCTGTTTGTGACATCAGCGAGCGTCCAGTAGCGGTTCGTTGTGAGCGAGCCCGGGAGCGTGGTGATGGCACCAGCGGTTGCCGCGGCGACATTGATGCGCAGAATCGGAAAGTCGGTGTTGTTGAGCAGGCTGCCATTGATGGGGCCAGCATTTCCGGATGGCGTGACCGGGTTTCCTTCGTTTCCGGGAAAGCCAAAGGTCTGCCCTGAGTTGAACGCCTTCAGGTCAAGTGACGCACCGACGGCGTCGCTCCCCAAGTTCACCAAGATTTCGACGCGCTCGCCCGGGAGCATGCGCACCCGCGTGACGCCAACCGGCGCGTCGATCAGCCCGCCATCGTTGGTGATCACGTAGAAGGTGCGATTGTCACTGAAGCCCAAGTTGAGGGCGCGTTCCATTTCACCGTTGAGCATCCGGAGGCGGACGTACTGTTTTGGGAGACTCACCTGCGCATTCATCGTGCCGTTGGCGAGCATGTAGTCGCCATAGTTGTCGATCACGATGTTTTTGGAGAACTGATTCGACGAGAGGAATCGCCGACTTGTCATCACCAGTGGGATGTCATCCGTACCGTAGGTCCGCGGCAGCTGGAGCGCAGACTCAATTGGATCCTTGATGATGATGAAGCCCCCGGCGCCCATCGTCAGCTGGTCGTAGGTCTTCCCATGAAGATGCGGGTGATACCAGTAGGTGCCTGCGTTATTGCGGACGCGGAAGGTCGGGCGCCACGTGGCCGTGGGCGCGATCGTCTGATGCGGGCCGCCGTCCATGGTCGCGGGGATATGGAATCCGTGCCAGTGCACAGTCGTCGTGTCGGTCAGCGCGTTGGTGACGTTCATCTGCACGCTGTCGCCCTGATTCAGAATCAGGGTTGGGCCCCAAAACTGCTCCCCGTTATAGCCGTAGGTGTCGGTCGCGGTCCCGCTGCGAAACTGCTTTGTCGTCCGTGCGAGCGTGAGGTTGAAGCTCGTACCCTGAAGCGCCGGGGGAATCCGGAGGTCGTTATAGGCGCTGGAGCCTGCGTTCGTGCCTCCGTTCGTGGTACCGTTCGTGTTGGTGGTGGTATTGGTTAGCGTGTTTGCGCTGGTGCTGCACCTCATCGCGGTGCCAACCACGAGGATGCCAGCGCCGACAACGGCAATCAGGGAACGGACACGAGGCAACATCAACGAACTCCGGTACGGGGGGTGGGTGGACCAACCATAACTATTAGACAGCGCGGCCGGCAAAAGGATTCCGTCCGAAGGTACACGGAGTCGCCAAAGCCAGCGAAACAGCTCCGTCATGCATATTAGGAGTGAGGTCATCTCCGGATCCCCCTCCACCCCCGAGATTCATGTCTGTCAAGTTCCCGCCCGCTCGCCTCGCCGTTGTTTTCGCGACCCTGCTGGCAGCACTCGCCCCGCTCGCCCGCGCCCAGACCCCCGACGCCGCCACCCTCAAAGCGCTCAAATGGCGCTCGATCGGCCCGGTCAACATGGCCGGCCGCATCACGGACGTCGAAGCCGAGCCCAAGAACCCCAAGGTCTTCTATGTCTCTGGCGCGGCCGGCGGCATCTGGAAGACGGTCAACGCGGGCACGACATTCTTCCCGCTCTGGGATCAGGAAGCCAACGCCTCGATGGGCGACATCGCCATCGCGCCGAGCGATACCAAGATCATCTGGGCCGGCACGGGCGAGCAGAACTCGCGCAACACGGCCGCACCTGGCTATGGCATCTACAAGTCGCTCGATGGCGGACTGACTTGGAAGTCGATGGGCCTGCAAAAGACGCAGCATATCGGCCGCATTGTCATCCATCCGACCAACCCGAACATCGTCTACGTCGCCGCACTCGGCGCCATGTGGACCAGTAACCCAGAGCGCGGACTCTACAAGACCACCGACGGCGGCAATACCTGGCAGCTGATCAAGTTCATCAGCGACAAAGCCGGCTTCGTCGACGTGACAATGGACCCGCGCGATCCCAACACGCTCTACGCCGCGAGCTACGAGCGGCTCCGCAAGCCGGCCTTCCTCAAGTCGGGCGGCCCGGGCTCCGCGCTCTGGAAGTCCACCGACGCCGGCAAAACGTGGACGGAGATCAAGGGGGGCGGCTTCCCCGCCACCGAGAAGGGGCGCATGAATGTGGTGCTCGCGCCGAGCAACCCGAACATCGTGTATGTGATGGTCGAGGCCGACAGCGTGCGCGGCGCCAAGCCGCAGCAGCTCCTCTCCGGGCTCTATCGCTCGACCGACGCCGGCAAGAATTGGAAGTGGATGAGCACCATCAACAATCGTCCGTTCTACTTCTCGCAGGTGCGGGTAGATCCGCGGAACGCGGATCGTGTCTACAGACTGGCGGTCGACTTCGCCTTCAGTGACGACGGCGGCTACTCGTGGAAGCTCTCGATGGTCGGAAACCACGAGGACTATCACGCGATGTGGATCGACCCGAACGACGCCGAGCACTTCATCATTGGCGGCGATGCCGGCGTGTTCCAGACCTGGGACAAGGGCGGCACGTACGACAACGTGAACAACATGCCGATGGGGCAGTTCTACAATGTGAGCTACAACTTCGACGTCCCGTACCGCGTGTGCGGCGGCCTGCAAGACAACGGCACGAGCTGCGGCCTCTCGCGTCGCAAGAACGGCCAGTTGCAGATGACCGATTGGTTCGCGCCGGGCTCGGCTGACGGCTTGCAGACCGCGCAGGATCCGAAGGACGCGAACATCATCTACTACGAGTCGCAGGGCGGCAACATCTCTCGGCGCAACATCGCCACGGGGGAGAACGCGAACATTCGCCCGCGCACGGCGAACACCGCGACCTACACCAACCAGATTGCGGCCATCAAGGGCGATGGCACCAAACCGCTGACTGACGAGCAGAAAAAGCAGATCGCTGATCTTGCGACCCGCATGCAGAAGGAGCTCGCCGATCCGAACTCGGCGGCGCGTTGGAACTGGAACACCCCGTTTATTCTCTCGCAGCACGACAACAACGTCTTCTACTCCGGCGCCGACAAGCTCTTCAAGTCGGTGCAGAAGGGCGCGAATGCGCGTGCGATCTCGGGCGATCTCTCGCGTGGTGACGCGACCTGGTTGCGCGTGTCGAGTGGCTACGATGTGAACGGTAATCTCGCCGCCGATGGCTCAGGCGGTATCACCCGTGATGCGACGGGCGCTGAAGAGAATGCGACCATCGTGAACATCAATGAGTCGCCGATCCGCGCGGGGATCCTCTACGTCGGAACCGACGACGGCAAAGTGTGGCTCACGCGCAACGATGGCAGCACGTGGGAAGACCTGAGCGATCACTTCCCGGGCGCGCCGCCGATGTCGTACATCAGCAAGATTGACGCGTCGCACTTCGACTCGGCGACGGTCTACGTCACACGCGACAACCATCGTGAGAACGACTTCACCCCGTACGTGTACGTCTCGACCGACTGGGGGAAGACTTTCAAATCGATCACGTCGAACCTTCCGAACGGTGGCGCGCCGAGCTCGGCGTATGTGATCCGCGAGGATCCCGTGAATCCGAACCTGCTGTACGTGGGAACGGAGACCGGCGTGTTTGCGTCGCTCAACAAGGGGCAGAGCTGGTTCCCGCTTAACAGCGGGCTACCGACCGTGCCGGTGTTCGATTTGCAGATCCATCCGCGCGATCACGAGTTGATTGCCGCGACGCACGGCCGCGCCATCTGGATTTCCGATGTCGCACCGCTACAGCAGATGACCACCGAGGTGCTCGCCAAGAGCACGCATCTTTTTGTGCCGACGGTTGCGCTCCAGTACGCGCAGATGATTGTAGCCTCCGAGCCACGCTCGCAGCGTCAGTGGAAGGGCGAGGGTGGCCCGACGGGCGCTGAGATTGTGTATCGCCTGTCGGCGGCCGCGACCGGCACCGCGCGTGTGCTGATTGTGAACGCCGCCGGCGATACGATTGCGCGCCTCACGGGCGGCACCGCGGCGGGGATCAACAAGGTGACGTGGAACCTTGCGGCGTCGCCGGGCGGGGCCCCAGGCGGAGGCGGCATGGACTTCGCGGCCTTCGGTGGTGGTGCGGGCGGCGGTCGTGGTGGCCGCGGCGGCTTCTCAGATACCACGCAGGTTGCTGGCTTCCCGCGCGGCTTCAACCCGCGTCCCGCTGAAGCATCCGGTGCGCCAGACACCACAGGAAGTCCGTCGGCGGTAAAGCGTGCGCTCGAGACTCCAGCTGCTGCGGGCGGAGCCGGTGGTCGCGGCGGACGTGGAGGCGGCGGCGGTGGTGGTGGATTCGGCGGCCGCGGCGGCGGCACCGTCGAGACGGGGAACTACCGCGTGGTGCTCGATGTCGGTGGACAGAAGCTCACCACCGTGCTCCGCGTGGTTGAGGTTGCTCCTGGGAACGGCAGTGTCATAACGCCGTTCAGCTGGTAGTCGCCTCGGGGTCGCTGTTTGATCTGCTGTTCTTTGCTGGTGTTCTTGGAACGGCCGCTACGCTACTCGTGGCGGCCGTTCTGTTGTTTCATAGGCGAGTCTCTGGCGCCGCCACCGCTCACCCCCAGCTCTGCAACTCCAGCACATTCCCCTCAGGGTCAGTCACGTAGCACCAGGTGACGTGTCGCCCCGCACTCGTGGTGAGCGTCACCACCTCGCCCACCGCCTTCCCACCGGCCGCCAACACCTGACGGCGCGCGTCGGCGACATCCGTCACCTCGAACGCGATGTGCCCAAACCCTGGGCGGTTGACCGCAGTGGGCATGCGCTCGAGTTGCTCTGAATAATTGTAGATCTCGAGCGTCGGCCCATTCGGTCCGTGACCGGGCATGCGCAAATGCACCCCGGTCATTCGCGCCCCAGGCACGCCGGTGCCACGATCCAGCTCGGGACCGACATAGTCCCGCTCCGGTGGCACCAACTGACACCCAAACAGCTCCTCATAAAAACGGGCCAGCGCGCGCCAATCGGCCGCGATCAGATTCGTGTGGACATAGCGCGCGCCGTCAATCACAGTTCGCCCTGCGCGATGGCATTCGGAGTCGTTCGTGCCGCGAGTCCTACCGCGCCGAGTGCGAGCGAGGTCAGATAGATATCCATCGAGAAGAAGCGCCTTACCGCGAGAAGTGGTGCGGGCGTCGACCCAATGCCCGTATCTCTAACGGTATGGGGTGTGCGGGCGGCGGCAATAGTGGGACGCAGCACGACTGCGGGACCGAGGCAATGCGCCTATGCATTTTTGGTGCCGCATATTTCATGACGTAACCCATTGACCAGCATACAGTTACCCTTGCACCTTTTGGTGCAAAGTAGCCTCCGTGCGTGCCCCATCGTAGCTTCTGGAGACCTATGCCGCGCATCTGCCGCCCCCTTCGGATCGCCCGCGTGACCACCTCCGCCGCTCTCGCCGCGGTCCTCGCGATCGCCCTTTCTGTGACCGCCGCGCAGGCGCAGAAGCTGGAGGGACTCTGGTACGCGCGCAATAACGAAGGAAGTGTGCAGAGCTTCGTAGCGAATGCCGCGCGCATCTCCGTGGTGTCGCCGCAAGTGTTTTCGATGGATAGCACTGGGGTGATCCGCGGATCAATCTCGCCGTTGATTGTGGAGGCCGCACGCAAGCACGGCGTCAAGCTGGTGCCGCTCGTGATGAACCCGGGGTTTGATCTCGCCTCGCTGCATCGCGTGCTGACCGTGCCTGAGGCGCGCGCCGCGGCCACGCACAATTTGGCGGCGCTGTGCCGTGAGCAACATCTCGATGGGATCCAGTTTGATTTCGAGAATCTCTTTGTCGGCGACCGTGACGCCTTTACGGCCTTCACGCGCGAAGCATCCGACTCAGTACATCGCGCCGGCTGCACCCTCTCGGCGGCCGTGGTACCGCGCACCGACGATGACCGCGGACCGCTGCCGTATCATCAATGGATGTACGACTATTGGCGCGGAGCCTACGATTACAAGGCGCTCGCCGACACGCTCGACTTCTTGTCGTACATGACCTACGCGCAACACACGGCGGGCTCGACGCCGGGGCCAGTCGCTGGGTATCCCTGGATGGAGGCGTCGCTCAAATACGTGCTCGCCGCCGGTGTGCCACCGCAGAAGATTTCGCTCGGGATCCCAAGCTATTCCGACTATTGGTTTGCAGGCTACGATCCCAAGAACGGCGCACGCTCGCGCGCGAGCGATATCGAATACACGCGACTCATGGCGATCCTCGACTCGGCGCACGTGAAACCGCAGTGGGACAACACGCAGAAGGCCTGGTTTGCGCAATGGCCGCGCAACGGCGTGTTCGAGTTGGCGTGGATTGAAGATGCGCGCGCCTTCAAAGCGAAGCTAGAACTCGTGCGTAAGTACAAGTTGCGCGGCTATTCGGTGTGGTTGATCGGCACCGAGGATCCGGCGACCTGGAATATTCTGGGACCTATTGCCAAGTGAGGATGCGATGAAGCGACGTGATTTTGTGGGAACGATTGGCGCGGTCGCAGCGGGGACTTCGGTCCTGCCGTCGCTCGCGCGGGCGATTGAGTTCCTGCCTTCGAACGCGGGTGCGGCCTCGCTCAAGCGGATCGGACTCGAGACCTACTCTGTGCGCGATCGCATGAAGGTTGATCCTGACGGCACGCTGCGCGCGGTGCGCGCGATGGGCTACACCGACGTCGAACTCCTGTGGCAGTTCGACAACTTCGGACGCACCACGGCGCAGGTGAAGGCCGTGCTCGCAAGCACCGGGCTCAAGGCGCCGTCGGCGCACATCGCGCCAGAGATTCTGCTCAAGGACTGGAACAAGAGTCTCGACACCGCCAAGGAACTTGGACATGAGTATTTGATCGTGCCGAGTTTACCCGCAGAGACGGACACCTCACTCGATGCGTGGCGGGTGTGGGCTGATCGCTTCAACACCGCCGGCGACGCGGCACGGCGCGCGGGTCTTTGGCTCGCGTTTCATAATGAGCCCAGTCATGTGAAGGCGATCGCGCATCAGGTGCCGTACGATCTCTTCATCTCGCTCACCGATCCGAGCACGGTGCGGTTGCAGCTCGACGTCGGCAACATGTTGCAGGGGGGCGGCGACCCGATGGCGTATCTCGCCAAACATGAGGCGCGCTATCACTCGTTCCATATCAAGGACGTCGTGGCTGACCGCTCGCATGATACGGAGCTGGGCGCGGGAATCTTTGATATCACGACGTTTCTCGGCGCGGTCAAGAACCTGGACACGAAACCCGTGTATGTCGAGCAGGAATCGCCGAAGGATTCGCTGGCGAGCGCGAAGCGGAATCTGGAGTATCTCAGAATGTTGAGCTTCTAGTCCTGCTTCTCACCACTTCTCCAAGCCGACAATCGGAGGCAAGAGTTTCAGCGACGAAGCGCTCCACTCATCGCTTCCACCAAGCGCAACAGTGCAAGGAGTTGAAGCAGGCTGACAGCGCTATGGCTTATCGTCAGATCGGCGAAAGCGGACAGCGATTGAAGTTGCCGAGGTATCTGGGCGGCTTCGACTCATTACGACGGAAATAGTCCGTCCCGTGGCCACGAAGCGTACTTTGCGCGAAGACGTCCCGAGCGCGTCCATGCTTGAATCGATGGGGAGTTCCTTTCCGGCCTCGGCGCGCCGCAGGTTCCCCAGCTGCCGCGCCCATTCGGATTCTGCTTCTGCGCGTCCGGAAAAATGTCGAACCGCAGCGACGGAAGTGAGCCTGTCCGAGGCACGCATCGTGGTATCAATGCTGTTGGATATGTAGAAGAACACCTCATAGCCGTCAGGGCCGGTTTCGGTGAGACCGGTGTAAGGAAGGGGCCGAGCTTGCGTACGGAGTTGCCTCAGGTCAACACCAGACATTCCAAGCCGGACTCCGCCTAGTTCTGCGAATGGGGCAAACTGCTTGATTTCAGCTGGCTCGAGGCGTGCAGCCTTCACGCAGCCGCCGACGACGATAAGCGCTGAGAGTAGTAGGCGATTTAGGGCGTGCATGTTTGGGTCTTGAGTTGGTTGTTGCCTAAGGCAGCGATTACCAGCTGCTGGAGCGCGTAGTTGAACCAGCCTTGCCGATTGGCGCCGATTGAAGCTCCGACATTGTTGTTGTACCGATCCATGCAACCTTCGGTGGCCTCGATCTCTGGACTGTTTTCGCTTTCGTGAGCGGATCCCCACACGAGCGCACGACCACCTCCGATATCGCGCGCCAACATCGCCATGAAGTACGCATGTCGCATCGCGTCCCATGCGTCGTTGTGCCCCGCACCGTCTGGAGCCGCTTCTCGGACCCAATCGAACGCGTTGTTGCCGTCCAAGAGATACATAGCGCATTCATAATTGTGTTCGTGGCATAAGGTCTTTTCGGTTGGATTCAAGTGCTCGTAGAGGCCCTGATCGATGCCTTCGGGCGCTGCAGCAGGAACACTGCCGCTCGAAGATCCGGTGGAGCCACCCCCGCCTCCGTCCACAGGCCCGCCGAATACTCCAGAGCCTCCCCCGCACGAGATTGTAGCCCAATTGGCCACGACACAGTCGTTGGCGCAGAGAAACACGTCACCATCCCCGAGGTTCGACATTATGCTCGAGGAGCCAACGATCGATGCAGTTCGAAGTTGCGCATACACACGCGCGCATGTCACCCCGCCGCAGTCGACGGAGTCTTCGGCGGGGTCATACCAGCACTGCATGGTCTCAATGAGGTTGGAATAGCCAGGCTGTACCCGGAGGTTCGAACCCTGAGACACACCGAGATCATTTGCGGCGGACGAAAGATAGCGTCGCGTGAAGGCCACAGCCTCCTTGGTCGCTGGAATCGCGCAGGACGCGTCAAGAATCTTGGCTCCTGTTGCCCGATCCCAGCGAACGAGACGTGCGACTCCGATGGGTGCTTTCGACTCTACGACTTGCCCTTCCTCGACGGGGTCGACTGTCCGGACACGCTTTCGACCAGCTAGCTGCGCGGGTAGCGCAAGCACCACGCGCGTCTTACGGGCCTTTTCAGGGGGGTCCGTCGGTCGTCGGGACACTACGTCACAGGAGTTAGTCCCCGCTAGCGCGAGCGCGATAATCGAGGAATGATCATCGTGCTTGCCAGGCACAGTTAGAGACAGCTCGCCGGTCGGAGCGAGAATGCTTAAATCGCGGGAGCAAGCTCCGGCGAGCATCACAGCACACAGTAGTCCTCGACGAATCCGCTTCGACATTCTCATCTCCGGTTCGAGCGCAGGGTGGATGGTAGAGTCAGTCGCGAGTGTAGCAGTTCCCGTATTCACGCGCTAGACGTTTTTGCGCCAAGCCCCGGACACCCTGCCTACCGGCCGTACCTTCAACGCGCTTGCGATACCCCTTCAACCCATTTCTCTCAGGCGCTTGAGTCTTCGCCCCCGCGGGGGGAACTGGTCCATTGCGACAGGGAATGGAATGACGGGCGCTTTGCCGATGTCCATAGGCACAAGGACGCGGGATCGCCGAGTCGGCCCCAGGAAGGCAGCGAGGCGATCCCCAGGCAAGGAGGGAGTATGCGGAGACTCATGGTTGCAGCGGGACTCCTGGTGGTCGCGGTGGCGCAGGCTGGCGCGCAGGGTGATCCCGGTCGCGGTGGTCCGCCCGATGGGCGCGGTGGTGGCCGCGGCGGGCGAGGTGGCCCCGAGGGTGCGCAGATGCAGGCGTGCCGTGTGGGCGCCGATTCGCTGACCGATGTGCAGAAGAAGCAGGTCGATCAGTTGGCGCAGCAGTTCGAGACGGCAAACAAACTCACGCTCGACAGCCTCAAGGCACTCAGCAAGGAACCGCGACAAGCGCGGATGGCCGCGGTGCGTTCGCTCCAAGAATCGCTGAAGCCAGCGCTCGATGGATGGCACGCGTCGATAGCCTCCGTGCTGACTAAGAGCCAGCTCGACAAGGGATGCGTGCCCCCTCCTCCGGGAGGTCCTCCGGGAGGTCCTCCGGGAGGTCCTCCGGGAGCTCCTCCACGAGGACGCCGCGGTGGCCCGCCGCCGCGCGATTACTCAGACGCGATTACGAAGACGCGATTACGAAGACGCGATCACGAAGCCGCCGTAACTCACACCGCTGGCTTCATGTACCGAACGCCGCTCCCGGAAATTCGGAAGCGGCGTTCCTGCGTTCAGTACCTGTCGCGGGCGCGCTGCCCCGTTTGTACGTTTGACTACAGCCGGACGCGACGACACATCGGCTCCGATTGCGCCTCGCGAATATTCCCATTCCTCGCCCTCTCATGCGCTCACGTCTTCTGCTCGTCGCTCTCGCCGGCCTCTCGGCCGCGCCGCTCGCTGCCCAGCGCCCCGCGCGCGCGCCGAGTACGCCGGCTACGCCGAGTACGCCGCGGTCCTCATTCCGTGTCGAGGAGACGACGATCGCCGAGGTGCACGCGGCATTCGCGAGCAAGCGGTTGACCTGCCATAACCTGGTCGCCGCCTATCTCGATCGAATTGCGCGCTACGACAAGCGCGGCCCTGCGATCAACGCGCTCATCACGGTCAATGCACAGGCGTTGCTCGTGGCCGACTCGCTCGACCGACGCTACGCCGCCAGCGGTCCTGTGGGACCGCTGCACTGTATTCCAATGATCGTGAAGGACAACTACGAGACGCGTGACCTGCAGACCACCGCCGGTTCGCTCGCACTCAAGGGGTGGATCCCAACCCGCGACGCGACCTTTGTGCGACGTGTGCGTGACGCGGGCGCCATCATCTTGGCCAAGTCGAATCTCGCCGAGTGGGCGTTCACGCCGTATGAGACAGTGAGTTCGATACTTCCCGGGTATTCGAAGAACCCGTACGCGCTTGATCGCGTGACTGCCGGATCCAGTGGTGGTACTGCAGCCGCCGTTGCCGCAAACGAAGGGGAGGTCGGACTCGGTACCGATACGGGGAACTCGATCCGTGGCCCGTCGGCGCATCAAGCGCTCGTCGGAATCCGCTCGACGATGGGGCTGACCTCGCGCGCTGGTGTGGTGCCGCTGAACAATGGCAGCGACATCGCCGGACCGATGGCGCGCACCGTGGCCGATGCCGTGGCGGTGTTTCAGGTGGTGGCGGGGGTGGATGCGGATGATCCCGTCACAGCGCCTGCGCGCGACCATCGCGAGGCCGATTACCGGACCTTTGTGAAGCCTGGCGCCCTGAAGGGGGCGCGGATCGGCGTGCTCCGGCAGGCGTACGAGCGGGCCGGGCTCGACAGCGAAGTGGTGACGGTGTTCGGTCGCGCCGTGGCCGCGCTGAAAGCACAGGGCGCCACGATCGTGGACCCCGCAGGAATCGACTCGCTCGCGTCGGTGACACGCGCGGGCGGTGGCGGGTGCAACCCGTTCAAGTACGACCTCGAGCGGTATCTCGCCGCGCGCGGCGAAGGCGCCCCGGTGCACACGATTCGCGAAGTGCTGCGGAGCGGGAACTACCACCCCACGGTGCAGTTGCGTCTGCAGGCGGCAGACAGCGTGTCCGTGCCGCCCGAGGACGCCCCAGGGTGCAAATCGCGGGAGGCAATGCGCGTGCGTTTCCGCGCGGCGGTTGTGGCCATGATGGACTCGCTGAAACTCGACGCGCTGGTGTATCCGACCTGGAGCAATCCTCCTCGTTTGATTGGAGACCTCAACACGCCAGCGGGCGACAACAGTCAGCTGTTCTCGCCCACCACCGGGTTCCCGGCGATCACCGTGCCGATGGGCTACACCCGAGAGAACACCCTCCCTGCGGGGATGACCTTCTTCGGTCGTCCGTGGAGCGAGGGGCGGTTGATCGGGCTCGCATATGGATTTGAGCAGGCCACACATCACCGTAAAGCGCCGACGTCCACGCCATGACCCCGTCGAATTTCCCACCAGGCCCTCGCGCGCGCTTCCCAGGTGCGCTCCTCCTGCAGACGCAGGGGGATCTCCTCGGATTCTTCCGGCGCAACGTCGAGACCTTTGGCGATATCTTTGGATTTTCGCCGTTCGGGCGTCGCGTGGTCTATCTGCAGCATCCGGACATGATTCGCGATGTCCTCGTCACCAATCAGCGACTCTTCGCCAAGGGGCGCGCGCTCGAGCGTGCACGCCCACTCCTCGGCAACGGTCTGCTCACGAGCGAGGGAGATTTTCATCTTCGCCAGCGTCGGCTCGCACAGCCCGCCTTCCATCGTGATCGTATCACGCAGTACGCGACCGCGATGGTGTCGCTCACCGAACGGATGAGCGCGACCTGGCACGACGGAATGTCGATGGACGTGCACGAACAGATGATGTCGCTGACGCTGCACATCGTCGCGTCGACGCTCTTCGGCACGACCGTCGATGACGAAGCCAAAGAGCTGCACGACGCGCTGGACGGCGCACTGGAATCGTTCAACTTGCGCATGCTTCCCGGAGCTGAGCTCATGGAACGGCTTCCGCTCCCCTGGGTGCGACGCTTCAATCGCTCGCGCGCACGGCTCGATGCCACCGTCTACCGGATTATCCGCGAACGACGCGCGAGCAGCGAGGATCGCGGCGACCTCCTCTCCATGCTCCTCTCGGCGACTGACGCCGAAGGGGACGGCACGGGAATGTCCGACGAGCAACTCCGCGATGAGGTGATGACCCTCTTCCTCGCCGGACACGAGACCACGGCGAATGCGTTGACATGGGCCTGGTACCTGCTCTGCCGGAACCCGAAGGCTGAGGAACGCCTGCACGCCGAAGTCGACGCCCTGGGGCACACCCCAACCATCGCCGATCTGCCGCGCCTGGAATACACACGGCGGGTCGTCATGGAAGCCATGCGACTCTACCCTCCGGCCTACGCCATCGGACGACGGGTGCTGGAAGATTACGAAGTCGGAGGGTTCACCATCCCGGCCGACTCCATGGTCGTGGTGAGCCAGTTCCTCGTCCACCGCGACCCCCGGTGGTTCCCAAATCCGGAAGTGTTTGATCCCGACCGCTGGTTGCCCGAGGTGGCGGCCACGCGCCCGAAGTTCTCGTATTTTCCATTCGGCGCCGGGACCCGGATCTGCATCGGCGAACAGTTCGCCTGGACGGAAGCGATTCTCGTGATCGCGACCCTCGCGCAACGCTGGCGCTTCTGGCTCGCCCCAAAACAACGGATCGCGGTGCAGCCACGAATCACCCTCCGGCCCAAGTACGGGATCAAAATGGTGGTGCGGGACCGCTAACGTCGGGACCCGTTTTGGCAGTAGCTTAAGCCGATGCCATTCCTGCTGACTCTCGTCTTCGTCCTGTCAGGGGCCGCCGGCCTGATGTACGAGTCCATTTGGAGCCGCTACCTCGGGCTCTTTGTCGGGCACTCCGCGTACGGACAGGTCATCGTCCTCGTGATTTATCTGGGCGGAATGTCCGCCGGTGCAGCACTCGCCGCCCGGCGCTCCGAGCGCATCACAGAACCGCTCGTCGCCTATGCGATTGTTGAGGTGCTCGTTGGGTTGATCGGGTTCGTCTTCCACGACGCCTTCCTCGCCACCACGAACTTCGCCTACCACACGCTCTTTCCGGCAGTCGCCGGAGGCGCGCTCCTCCCGATTCTGAAGTGGGCGCTGGCGAGTGCCCTGATTCTCCCGCAGTCGCTCCTGCTCGGCGCCACCTTCCCGCTCATGACGGCGGGACTGATCCGGCGTGCGCGCGGCTCTGGCGTCGGCACGGGACGGCTGATCTCGCTGCTCTATTTCGCCAACTCGATCGGGGCCGCGATCGGCGTGCTCGTCGCTGGCTTCTACTTGATCCAGTTCGTGGGACTCCCGGGCACGCTGGTGACCGCGGCAATCATCAACATCCTTGCTGGACTCGTGGTTTTCGCGGCGGTGCGCCTCAACCAAGAGGCCGAGTCTGAGGGCAGTGTGGCGGCGAATGCGCCTGAAGCCGCAGCGGTGTCAGTGGAGCCGGACCCCGAGCTCCCCATGCTCTGGCGTGTGCTCCTGATTGTCAGCTTAGGCACCGCGCTCTCGAGTTTCATCTACGAGATCAGCTGGGTGCGCATGCTCTCGCTTGTGCTTGGCAGTGCCACGCACTCGTTCGAGCTGATGCTGTCGGCGTTTATCCTAGGGCTCGCGCTCGGCGCGTTCTGGGTACGCACCCGCGCTGATCATTTCCGCGATCCGATGCGGACGTTGGCGGTCACCCAATGGGCGATGGGGGCACTCGCCCTTGGTACACTGACGGCGTATATGGCCTCGTTCCAGTGGATGGCGACGCTCATTGGCGGCCTCGATCAAACCGTGGAAGGGTACCACTTCTTTACGATTGCCAAGTACGGCATCGCGTTGGCCGTGATGCTTCCGGCGACGTTCTGTGCGGGGATCACGCTCCCACTCATCACGCACATGCTGATGCAAGCGGGCGGCGGTGAAAAGTCGATTGGCGCGGTGTACAGCGTGAACACGCTGGGATCGATTGTTGGAGCGGCACTTGCTGCCCTCCTGTTGCTTCCGCTGCTGGGACTCAAGACACTGCTGATTACGGGCGGTGTGATTGACATGGGGATCGGCGTGTGGCTGATGCGGATGGCCGGCGACAAACACGGGGAACTGCGACGCTTTGGCACCGCGCTGCTGGGCGCAACCGTGCTTGTGGTCTTCTCAGTGGTGGCCAATGTGCAACTCGACCGCTCCATCTTGATTAGCGGCGTATTCCGCTACGGGCGCGTACCAAAGCCGGGGACGCGCGACGTGGTGTTCTACAAAGACGGACGCACCGCCACAGTCAGCGTAGTCAAAGCAGAGAACGGCGGATACTCGCTGGCCACGAACGGCAAGCCCGATGCCTCCCTCTCGCCGCGGTGGTTCGAGGCGCCCTCTGAGGGCACGGTGCGCGTGCCCTTTGACGGTGACGAGAGCACGCAGGTGCTGCTCCCCATGATCACGTTGGCCCACGCGCCAAACGCCAAACAAGGCGCCGTGATCGGGAATGGCTCCGGCATGAGCTCGCACCTGCTTCTCGGCAGCCCGACGCTCGAAAAGCTCGTGACCATCGACATCGAGCCAGAGATGATCAATGGGTCGCATCTGTTCTATCCGGCAAACAAGCGCGTCTTTGATGATCCGCGCGCACAGTATGTGCACGACGACGCCAAAAGCTATTTCGCGTCACAGAATCGGAAGTTCGATCTGATCCTCAGCGAGCCGTCGAATCCGTGGGTGAGCGGTGTCAGCGGACTCTTCACCGACGAGTTCTACCAGCGCGTGCGGACCTTCCTGACGCCGGATGGTGTCTTCGGGCAGTGGCTGCATCTGTATGAAATCGACGACGGGCTCGTGCTCAGTGTGATCCGTGCCGTCCATAAGAACTTCCCGGCGTACACGATCTACATGACGGCCGATTTAGACATTTTGATTGTGGCGTCGAACCGCGCCACACTCCCGACGCCAGACTGGAAGGTCTTCACCCTGCCTGAAGTCGCGCAGGATCTGCGGCACTTCTTTCCGATTACGCCGCAGGCGCTGGAATCCATTCGTCTCGTCTCGCGCGATGCTCTCACGCCACTCATGGAAAGCAAGAGCGACGTCGGCGCCAACAGCGACTTCTACCCGACGCTCGATCTTCTCAGCGAGCAGACGCGATATATGAAGGACCACGCCTTTGGGTTTCAGGGACTCAACCAAGGGCGCTACGATGTTGGCGCCGCATTGATGGAACACCGCATTCTCCCAACGACCGCCACCACGAGCGTCCTCGATATCGGGCGTGTGAATGGGCTCGCACTCGGCGCCGCCCTGCGTGCACCGATTGGCACGGTCGTTCCTGACGGTACGCTCGAGCCGACACCGTTGCGGGAAGCGCGGTCGCGCCTGTCGCAGTTACAGTCGGTGATAGCCGCCGGACACAGCCCGCCAGACTGGCCGATTTTTTTCCGTTTAGCGGCGGAAGTGGAGTCGGATCTGCATAGTGGCACGATGGGATGGGCGGACGAACCGTTCTATGCGAGCGTCGCGACCTTCATGGACCGCCAGAACGCACCGCGGAACGCGCGCGATGCTTGGCGTTTTCTGCATGCAATTTCGATGTATGATTGGCCCGTGGCTGCCGAGCTTGCTGATGTGCAAATCAAGTCACGCGTGTCGGGGGTGGGCTGGATAAGCCCCGACTTACTGCGGACTGGTGCCGTCATTGCGTACATGCGCACCGGTGAGTTCCTGAAGGCACGCGACGCCTTTGATCGACTCGCTGAGTTCGCACATTGGACGAACACAGATCTCCGTGTCCGTCTGCTCGGCGCACATCTGGCTGCAGCAGCGAAGAAGACGAAAGTTAAATCCTGACCTCGGTGACGTAATGCGTCGTGCGCTGACTCCTGTATTACTCGCGTTCCTTGCTGCGCCTCTCACCGGGGGCGCGCAGAGCGCGAAGTCGACGCTGCTGGATCGCGTGTTGCGTGCAGAAGACACGCGCGCATCCGACCCCACGGCGATGCTGCCATTGCTTGAGGCGCTCAGCGGCACTGATCTCACAACACGCCAAGTCGCGATTCGCGGGCTCGGCCGCCTACAGCGTCCGAACGTCGTCTCGCGGCTTGCGCCGTTGCTTGATGAGTCGGTCGCCGCCGTGCGCTCGGAAGCAGCAAACGCGATTGCACAGTCCGTAGCGTCGGTTCCGACCAGCGGTCGTGGTCTCGATTCATCTCGGATTGTCGTGCGTGAGGCGCGGGATGTGCTCATCAAGCGCCTCGGCACAGAACGTGATAAGGGCGTGGCGGGCGTGCTCGCGCGTTCATTGGGACGCCTCCCGTACATGGACGCTGAGCAGCTTACCGCGGAGGAAGGCGCGATTTTGTCTGCTACGACACGCCTTGGCGGCTTGGCGGCACTTCCCGACGACGTCGCGTTCAACGTGCTGCACGGATTGAATGACGTAGCCAAAGCACGCCGCGCTCGGCGCGAAGCCTCGCCAGCGATGTACGATGTGCTGCGTCGAGCGGTCGCCTCGTCGCCTGATCCAAAGGTGCGGCGGCTTGCAATGACGGCGCTCGTGCCGGCTGCTGGGTTTGATAGTGCGACGCTCGCGATCGCGCGCCGAGATGCTGATCCCGAGGTACGCCGTGGCGTGCTGACTGGCGGTGCAAGTCTGACCGCGGGGCAACGGGATACGCTTTTGATGTGGGCGCTCCGCGATCCCAGCCCGATTGTTCGAGTCGATGCCATCCGCTTCTGGCGGCAGGGGGGCACCTCTCCAGACTGTGCGCCTGCAATCGCGGCAACGCGTGATCCCGCCCCTGCCGTTGCCCTTGCCGCGATTGATGCGCTCGGCGGCCTGTGCTCTCCAATGAACGACCGCGTCAACGTTCTGACGGCGCTCGCCGAGGCGCTCCCGATGCATGAGAATGGGCGTGCCGCTGGTCAGATGACATGGCATTCCGCAGCGCATGCGCTCGTGGCGCTCGCACACGCCGACAAGCGGGCGACCGTCTCATTGCTCCCACGTTTTGCCGGGCATCAGCGTGCGCAGGTTCGCGAATATGCCGCGCGCGCCGCCACAGTGGTCCGCGACACAGCCGCACTCTCAGCCCTGCTCACCGATGGAAACCATAACGTGCAGGCTGAGGCGATCACCGGGATATCACAGGTGCGAGGGCATCTTAGCGATGCCGGGTATGCAGAAATGCTCAGATCGTCAGGGCATCAGGTGGTAATGGCGGCGGCCCTTGCTCTCGCCGGTTCGCGCAACACCGCAGTACCGACTGCGCTGCTCGATGCGCTGGATCGCCTGACCGCAAGGAAGCTCGAAAACACGCGCGATGCCCGCATCGCACTTCTCACGCGAATCCAAGAGGTCGGATCGCCCGGGCTCGCTGGGCGCGTCACGCCGTATCTCGTGGATTTTGATAGTAGCGTTGCCAAGAAAGCCGCCGCGATCCTCGGAGGGTGGAGTGGTCAGGCGGTTCAGGCAGCGCCACAGGCACTCGCTATCCGCGAGGAACCATTGGCGCGGATATTTGTAACACGCACACTTCAGCTCCGCATCACGATGAGCCCTACGAGCGGTGGTGGCGTCATTCTGATTGCGCTGTTGCCCACTGAGGCTCCAGCAACGGTGGCTCGACTCGTGCGGCTCGCGCGCGAGCATTACTTCGATGGGCTCAGCATTCATCGTATTGTACCGAACTTTGTGATCCAAGGCGGAAGCCCTGACGCCAATGAATACACGGGCGACGCGGCGTTCATGCGCGACGAGCTGAGCATGCGAAGCCACACACGCGGAACGATCGGTATTTCAACTCGTGGGCGTGACACCGGCGATGCCCAGTTCTTCGTAAATCTCGTGGACAATATCCGACTTGACCACGATTACACGGTCGTTGGCGAGATCCTACAAGGACTCGCAGTCGCAGACGGCATCTTAGAAGGCGATGTGATGGCGAAGGTTGAGGTCATCGAACGCAACAACTGATACCGAGACCTGCGCGTACAGATAGTAGATCCTTCAATACGGAGTACTGATCGTGCCTCTCGCACTTATTGTGTCGCTGATGGTGCAAGCGACGGCTGTAGCGGTTCCTGACTCAACACTGTCAGGCACGCGCTCGCCGAGCTACACCGCTGATGGTCGCTTGGTGGTCGCATCGGAGGGGCATCTGTACCTCCGGAAGCTCGCCGGACAATGGGTGCAGGTCACCAAGGGGAGCGGATGGGACCGTGATCCCGCCGTCGCACGCGACGGCAAGTCGATCGTGTTCTCGTCGGATCGGGGCGGCAACTACGATTTATATCGAGTTGGATTGAGCGGGGACTCAACAGCCGGCGAGCCAGAACGGCTGACGAACACTGCCGACGCCGAGACGATGCCCAGCGTTGCGGCGGACGGCCGCATTGCCTTTGTGCGCGGCTTCGGTGGGGCATCGCGCGTGTGGATCCGCGGAACGGATGGCATAGAGAAGCGCCTCACGGACCACGAGTTGGCGGAGATATCCCCGGCATTCTCGCCGGACGGGGCGCGCGTGGCGTACGTGGGCGTGAACGAGCTACAGCGGCGGGTTCTGGTGCGCACTGTAGCGGATGGACGCGAGACTGTAGTCAACGCCGACAAGAATGCCGATCGATTTACCTGGTCACCAACCGGGGATCGCGTGGCATTCACGAGCATCACAGGGCGCTCGCCGATTTTCGTTGCATCGCCCGACGGGCGGTGGACCAACACCGTTGCCACGGTGCATGGCGATCTCGCCTGGTCGCCCGACGGACGGACACTCGCCGTCGCTGAGCATGACGAGAACGTTCCCGCCTACAACGGGGACCCTGACCGACTTGGCGATCGATCGGCTGCTGAGAACTTTGCGGCGACGCGTGATCGCTTGGTTCTGCTGAGCGCACCGCTGCCGGTCGATGCTGGCCTCGCACCGGTCTCGCTTGCTGCCGCGCGCGATCGCGCGGCGCGAAATGCCGATGCGTATGACCGCGCCTGGGCGCGCTCGACGTCGCTCTATTTCAGTGCAGCGAACGCGAGCGATCGCCGTGCGCAGTGGGAGGCCGTTAAAGCCAAGCATCGTGGCGACGCGATTGCCGCGAAGAACGATGAAGCACTTGAAAGTGCCATCCACGCGATGCTCCGCGAGCGCCCACCACTCAAGGTCGCGGCCACAGGACGTGCGGCGGTTTCAAGTGCGAATCCGGTCAGCACGGAGGCGGGACTCGAGATCTTCCGCGCTGGCGGCAATGTGGTCGATGCGGCCGTTGCGGTGAGCTTTGCACTTGGCGTGGTCGAGCCCGATGCCAGTGGTGTTGGCGGCTACGGACAGATGGTGCTTTACCTGAACAAGATGGAGAAGCCGACGTTGTTCGAGTTCATGTCGCGCGTGCCCGAGGACGCGGGACTTTCAAATACCTCGTTGATGGTCAACGGTCGCTACCCGAACGATGGTCCGGTGCTCCCCAATATCCCAGGTACGGTGGCTGGCATGCACTCGGCGTGGAAGAAGTACGGGAGTGGCAAGGTGACGTGGAAGGACATTCTTGCGCCGGCTATTCGTGCTGCTGCCAACGGGTATGTCGTCACCGAGGGGCTTGCGACGACACTCAGCACGGAGCGCGAGCACTTCTTGAAGTACGAGGGGAGTCGCGCGCTCTTTTTCCGGAACGGCAAGCCGCTCGTGGCCGGCGACACGATCAAGAATCCGGATCTCGCGTGGGTCCTTACGCAGATCGCCGACAAGGGTGCCGACGGTTTTTACCGTGGCGATGTAGCTAAGAAGTACGTGGATGATCTCCACGGGAAGGGCAATGCGATGAAGCTGTCGGACATGTCGCGCTACTTTGCGCCGGAGCGCGAGCCTGTCACTGGGACCTATCGCGGTTTTACGCTTTTCTCGAGCGCACCGCCAGTAAGTGGCGGCGCTGATTTAGTCGGAAAGCTCAACTTGCTTGAGCAGTTCGAAAAGCCAAAGGTGTACTCGGAAGACGCGGCGACTTTCCATGCGATGCTCGCATCGTGGTCACTCGTGGCCAGCGGTCGGGTCGCGGATCCTGGACTGTGGCCAGTGTCGCTCGACGGCTACCTGAGCAAGGATACCGCGAAGGTTCGGTGGCGCTGCTATTCACCGGAGCATGCGGTTCGCCCAGGTGATGTTCGCACCGATTCTGGGGGCTGCGCCTCGGCGAATCCGGCAGCGGCGCGCGCGTCGTCGCCACTCGAGCTGGCGTCTTCGAAGCTCGCGTCGATCGCACCAGAAGGTCCGTGCGGCGCCGAGCATGCGATGGAAGTGGAGTTCTGCCACGCGGCGGGCACGACGGCGTTTACTGTGGCTGATGCCGACGGGAATGTCGTGGCCGTGACGCAGACCTTGGGCACCTGGGGCGGAAACTTCTACGTGACCCCCGGGCTCGGTTTTTTGAGCAACGACAAACTCACCAGCTACGGCACTGATCCGACGCAGTACGGCTCGCGGCTCCCCTTCGCACGTCATGGAAGCACACTCGCTCCGACGATCGCATTCAAGGGGAAGAAGCCGGTGTTCGCAGTCGGCGCGGCCGGGAACTCGTGGATCACGAGCGCGGTGTACCAGACGCTTGTTGGTGCACTCGACTTCGGTCTCGACCCGCAGCGTGCGCTTGAACTGCCGCGATTCCTGCCAGGTGGCCGCGGCGCTGGAGCAGCGCCAGTGGGTGGTGCGGGCGGGCCGGTTGGTGGTGGCGCGGCCCCAACGGGAGGACGAGGTGGAGCCGGCGGGCGTGGTGGTGCTGGCGGCGGTGCTGGCGGCGGTGCTGGCGGGGGCACTGGCGGCGCGAACAGCGGTCCTGTGGTCGTCACGATCGAAGATGGCTTCAACCCCGACGTGCTCCGCCGCATGCGCGCGATGGGCTACGACTTCAATATCGTGTCGCTCAAGGGCGAGCTCCGCGAAGGCTACGGTGCGGCGGTGTCGCTCGATGGAAAGAAGGTCACCGCTGGTGCCGATCCGCGGCGTGCGGGTGCGGCGGGCGCAGTCCCCTGACGCGTACCAATGGACTACGGTTTGACTACGGTGTGCGCGCGGCGCTCGAGGTGGAGCGCCGCGCGACGTTAACGGGCGCCGAGAGCTCGCCGGACTTCATCCAACGCTCGTCAGGACGGTAGACCGTCAGTAGTGATGGACCGAACGATGCGGGGAGTTGCAGCCGAACGGCGGCGATCTCGTGCCCAGTGGTGACTTCAGCGGTGACCGCGAGGCGCGAGCTGTGTTCGAATCGGACGCCGTCAGCAAGGCGTGACATGAGCTCACGCTTGAGCGCGTCTTGGACCTCGTCGGCGGTGGCACCCTGCCAACGGCCGAACGCCACGGGCGCTGATGCATCCGCGACTAATCGCGTGCTTCGTTGGATAGTCTTCTCCACCGTCGCGAACTGCTTCGCGAAGTCCGCGCGCGATTTGCTCGTTGCCACCACGAGAAACTCCTGCATCGGCCGCCCCGGCATCCAGGCGGTGTGCAACACATCGGCCCATGGAATCTGCAACCGGAGCTGCACGTAACCACCGTCGCGCACGACCAGCGTCGCACTGGCGTCGGACAGTTCGTGTGCGGCGATCGGCGTCGCGACCAAGAGCGCCATCGCGGCGCTCAGTCCGAACCCTACGCGTTGCATCCGCTTATTCACCATCGGACTCCTTAGATCGATCGACAGTAGTTCGACGTGGAGGTCTGCGCGCCGTTCGTGTAGAACGTGAAAGTCCAGCAGAGCGCCGTGGTACGCACGTACTTAATTTGATAGCTGGTAGCTCCCGACTGCCACGCCATCGTGGTGGTGCCACCGATCGCGAGCGACGCAGTGGTCGCATTGAGCGTCATGCTGCTTGATGTGATTGGCGTACCGGGAGGGC
>JAPLKT010000151.1:45207-76404 GCA_026387895.1 Gemmatimonadota bacterium
CGCCATCGTGGTGGTGCCACCGATCGCGAGCGACGCAGTGGTCGCATTGAGCGTCATGCTGCTTGATGTGATTGGCGTACCGGGAGGGCGCAGCGGCGAGTATTTCGCCCCCTGCCCTGCGAGGTCAGGGCTCGGATTCCCGTAGAAGCAGCTGAGCACATACGGGCTCACATCGGTCACATGATACGCATAACCCGCGGGGGCATTCTGGTGGGTGAGCGTGTTCCCCCCACAGATGTTATCACGCGTCGCGGTGGTGCCATCCGGATTTCGATACCCGAAAATTGCATAGCCGTCGAGCGCCCAGCCCAACGGGTGACTGTCCCAATAGGCGGTGGGTTGATCACTCATCATGCAGATCGGCGCGGCGTGATAGTGGTAGTCATCCGCTCGCCCCGCATGTCCGTTACAGAGGTCGAGCTCACCCAACACCTTGGTATCGTTGCCGCTCGGCGTAGAGTTGCACCCACCCTGCTTGCACGGATTGAAAATCGGTACGCCATTCACGGCGACGCCAATCGGGCCGTCGACGGCCGCTGACTTGGTGGTCGCAACGGTCGGGACCAGCGGAATCTTCCAGGCGTTCGTGCCTGTAAAGTTCTGTGGAACCGGCACCTGCTGATTGGTGGCCGTGATCCCGTTCATCATCGCATGCTTCGACTGAATGCCGTAGGTACTGAAATATCCGTAGGTCGAATCGCAGGTGATGGCCAAACTGTTCGTCACGGAATAACTGCCTAGCGACGTGCGGAGGGACGCGCAGTTAATCATCGCTTGCGTCCGGTTCACCCCAAGGGTGAGCGTGGCCGATGCGAGGGTCACAGGGGCGAGCGCAGCGGTCAGCACGGCGCCCGTCACCTGGTTCGCGCTGAGGCCAGTGAGACTCGGCGTGCCAGAGAGCGCATAGATCGTGAAGATGTAGTTCTTGAGCCCGGGCCCCTGCGAGCACGGCGGCGCGTAGGCGAGCCCGCCCCCGTCGTCGGCAAAGCCGGCCGTGCCGACCCCCGTCGCGCCGGCCGCGATGCTGGTGGCTGTCGACGGAATATTGTACAGAATCCAGTTGTATTTGACCGTCCCAGCGCCTGGGATTGTAGTCATGATCATCGCGTATCCCGTCGTGCCGGTCGGCGCGCCGGACCACGAAATCGGTGGCGATTGGGAGCCCCCGTCGCAGGTATAGGTCGTCGGCAGCGCGCCATTGCTCGCTCCAGAGCTCACCACCGCAAGGGTGCCGCTCCCGGTTCCACCGGTGTTGCCCCCCGAACCGCTGGTGTTCGTGTCTGGGGCGGTGGTCTTGGCACTACAGGCAGCCATGAGTGCAATCATCGTGGCGGTCGCCGGAAGAAATCGAAGTCGCATGCGCAGGTTCGAGGGAGGAATCCGAGATATGACGCTCATGTCATACCCCACGTTAACAGCATCGGACGCCTTTCACAGAACACAACTTAGCACGCATATTGGGGGGTCTGCTCCCCTCCACGCCCGCCGAGTTGCCTATGTCGCCGATTTCCGCCCTGCTCCTCCTATTGGCCACCGTTCAGCCGAGCGGGCGGCCAGACGTCCCCGCGGACTCGCTGGACGTCCTGATTCGTCGCGGAACGGTGTACGACGGCTCCGGCGCCGCCGCCCGCGTGACCGATGTCGGGCTCCGGGGCGACCGCATTGTCTTTGTGGGCGATGCCGCAGCGGCACACCTGACGGCCACCCGAACGATCGACGCCCAAGGGCTGATTGTCGCCCCGGGATTCATTGATCCGCACACCCATTCCTACGAAGGACTCCCAAACCTCAGTGAGACACGCCGCAAGAACGTGGGCGCCCTCATGCAGGGAGTCACCACTGTGGTGCTGGGCGCCGACGGTCGCGGCCCTGTGAATGTGGCGAGCGTACTTGCAGAATCTGAGTCCCGCGGGCTCGGCACGAATACCTACGCCCTCACCGGCTTCGGCACGGTGCGCTCCACGGTGATGGGCGCGTCGTCCGCCCCAGCGGACGCGGCGCAGATCGAGGCCATGCGTGCCCTAGTCACGCAAGCGATGCGCGAAGGCGCCTACGGCGTTGGATCCGGGCTGTTCTACGCCCCGCAGAGTTATGCGACCACCGAGGAAGTCATCGCGGTGCTCAAGGGCGCCACCCCGTACGGCGGCGTCTACGACACGCACCAGCGCGACGAGAGCTCCTACACGATCGGCCTGCTGAACTCCACGCGTGAAATCCTCCGGATTGCGCGCGAAACGGGGCTCACCGCGAATGTTGGCCATATCAAAGCACTCGGCGTCGACGTGTGGGGCTACGCCGACAGCTTGATCCACATCATGAACGAGGCGCGCGCAACCGGGCAGAAAGTGGTGGCCGATCAATACCCGTGGACCGCCAGTGGCACGAGCCTCGCGGCCGCCCTGCTCCCGCGGTGGGCGCAGGCGGGCGGGCGCGACTCGCTCCTGCTTCGCATCGCCGATCCGTCGACACGCGCGAAGATGCTCGACGAGATGCGCGAGAACCTTCGGCGGCGTGGCGGCGACAGCACCCTCCTGCTCACGAGCGGCGGCGCGGCAGCCAAGCCTTACATCGGCAAGACGCTCAAGGACGTCGCAACTTCAAAGGGAACGCCCGCAGTCGAAACAGCGCTTGAGATTATTCGCACGATCGGCGACATCAGCATCGCGTCCTTCAACATGATTGAGTCGGACATCGAGACGCTCATGAAGGATCCCTATGTCATGACAAGCTCCGACGGCTCGGAGGGGCACCCGCGCCTCTTCGGCACATACCCACGAAAGATTCGTCGCTATGTGCTCGACAAGCCGGTCATCACGATGGCCCGCATGATTCAAAGCTCGTCGACCCAAGTCGCCACCGTGTACGGGCTCACCGATCGCGGTGCACTCGCGACTGGCGCGTTCGCCGATGTGATTGTCTTTGATCCGCGCACGATCCGCGAAGAAGCGACCTACACTGAACCCGAGAAACTCTCGACGGGGATGCGCTGGGTGTTTGTGAATGGAAAGCCGGCCGTATCCAACGGTACGCCGACCGGCATCATGGCCGGTCGCGCGCTCCGGAAACCCGTCAACTAGGACGCAGCGTGTGACTTAGGGAATCTTGCGCGGTACGACGTAGAAGTTTTCGTCGACGCGGAAGTCTGATGCGTTCCCAAGTTTCACCTTCGTCGTCTGCCACTGCGTGGTGGGGTGAATGAGCGTCATGGTGGGCCAGTCGAGTGTAACGCGCACGGGCATGTCGAAGCCGGGCACGACATCGGCCCAGCGGTAGCGCAGGGTATCGCCCGTAATGGTGTACTCGAAGGCAGGAATCTGCGTGGTGCGCAGATATTGATCAAAAACCTTATCGAGCTTCACGCCGGTTGATGTGCTGAAATACGCTTCGATCTGCGCGCCGGTCACGGTCTGGTGCCTGAACGTTGTGTTCATTCCGGTGAGGATCGCGCGCCACTTGGCGTCGTCGTTCACCAGTTGGCGGATGGTATGTAGCATCTCGCCGCCCTTGGGATACATGTCCCCAGAGCCCTGATCATTCACGTTGTAGGCGGGGATAATCGGACGGTCATTCCGGATCCCGCGTCGATTCCCAACGATGTAGCGCGCGCCGGCATCCTTCCCGGCTACGCACTCCGTATAGATCCCCTCGGCGTAGTTCGCAAAACTTTCGTGCACCCACATGTCGGCGTTGTCTTTGGACGTCACGTTATTGCCGAACCACTCGTGCGCACTCTCATGCACAATGATGAAATCCCATTGGAAGCCGAGCCCGGTGCCTGAGCTTTCGCGCTTGCGATAGCCATTGGCGAACCAGTTGCCGTAGGAAACCGCGCTCTGGTGCTCCATGCCGGTGTTGGGCACTTCAATCAGTTTGTAGCCGTCTTCATACCAGGGATACGGCCCAAACCAGTGCTCAAAACAAGCGAGCATGGAGCGCACCTGCGGCCACTGTCGGTGTGCGGCGGCAAGATTGTAATCGAGTGGCCAGTAGTCCACACTCAGCGGTCCCTTCAGCCCGTTGTACGTCTCCGAGTAATGCGCGTAGTTCCCCGCCGCGACTGCGATGGCGTAGTTGTTGATCGGATTCTTCACAAACCACTCGTAGGTGGTCGTGCCGTCCGCATGCTTTGTTGTGCTGCGCAAGCGTCCGTTGGAGACATCCTGCAACGACGACGGAACGGTGAGCGCCACGCGCTGCGAGTCGGGTTCGTCGGCTTGGGTGTCCTTGTTCGGCCACCAGACGGAGGCGCCCATCCCCTGATCGGTCGTTACGATCCAGGGACGGCCGAGGCTGTCGGTGGTCCAGGTGAAGCCGCCTTGCCAGGGTGGATTGCGCGCAACCTGCGGCTTGCCGTGGTAGTAGACTGTAATCGTTTTCTGTGTGCCGGCAGTTGGCGCGCTTGGCAACGCTGCGAAGAATGCGGCGCCCTCGCGGCGAAACGTGATGGCTTTGCCATCTTGCCGCATGGAGTCCACGACGAGTGGTTCCATGAGGTCCACCTGCAGCTCACGCGCGGGGCTGAGAACTTTATAGGTGATGGCGTTGTACCCTGCGACGCTGCTGTCAGCGGGATTCACCCGCACATGCAGGTCATAGAACGTGACGTCCCACCATTTGCGACTCGGCGTCGTATAGGAGCCACGCAGGGTGTCGGCGCGCGACGACTTGGGGACGTACTGGACGCGTGGGGCGCGCGCGACGCTGATTACCGTATCGGGACGCGCGGCACTCCCGGAACTCTGCGCCGATAGCGGCACAGAGGTCGCAGCCGTAAGTCCGATAAACACGAGTGCGGCGAGGGGAGTAGTGCAGCGCATGGGGGAGCCTGATTGTTGGGATGACTCGAGCGTCCTGCCAGTTCCTGAACATACGGGACGTCAAGGCAATGCGTCCAGCGTGTGATGGATTCACAGGCTGGACGCATTGCATTCGCGGGTTCGGGAATCAGGGCCGACGGTGTGCCGACCGCCCTTCGTCCTTGCGATCGTCGTCTTTCTTGGATGGTGGATTGTCGTGTGGCCTCGGCCTGGCAGGAGCGGGGTTAGCCTCTGGCCGAGCCGGCGGCGCGGCGGCAATGACCGGGCGTTGGCGCACCACCACCGTCGGACGCCGCGTCATGTAGACCGGCGGGCGGTACATGCGTGAGGCCACTACAATCGTATAGCCATCGTGCCATCCATAGCAGGAGCGGCGCTCATAGCGTACGTACGCCACTTCGCGGTCGCCCACAAAGAAGCGTAAAGGTCCCACGCGCGCAGCAACAAAGACATGTGACCCACGACCTCCGACCTGCATCATCCCCCCCCAACCAGCGCCGACGACTTCGTAGCGCAAGCTCATCAGCGCCGGCGACTGATTCATCACAATGAAGCGTCCATCGCATTCGTAGCGCACTTCAATTGGCTCGATCACCGTAATCGGTGGCGGGCCTGTATTGATCACCGTCTGATTGATGACCGTTGGTGCGGCCTCGACGCGATCGTTAGAAATACCGGTCGCACCACCGCTGTTCATTGCACCGGCATTCACGCGCCCACCCACGACATCGCTCCAGCAACGCGCCGTGCCGCGCACCGCATCGGTCGCGGTCGGGTCGCTCGCGGCACGCGCGAACGCGAGTCGCGCGTCGTCGTATGCCTGCTGCGGCAATCCATTCGGTGCGCCGCGGAGCGACGTCACGCGCTGCGTGGCACCGCAGGACACGGCCGTGTATCCCTGCAGCGGTCCAGCCACCTCCGTGTTCGGCGCCAGTAAGCCCGCGAGCAACCACATGGAACGCAAGCGCATCCCAGGCGAAGCTTCCGGCGTTGCCAGCACAGACTCGTACGCATTCACTAACGCCGGCGCGAACCACCCATCCAGCATCCCCGCCAACGCATCAAGACGCGCGGGGTCCATCTCCGCACGCACCCGTGGCGACTGAATCACGCCGGCCATCACCGTCGCGCCGCGCGATCCGCACGAGGTGAGTTCCATAAAATAATTCCATCCCTCCGTTCCTGGCGCAGGCAACGGCTTCTCAATCACACCGCGCGCGGCGCGGTCGCAGTTGGCACCAGGACTTTCCTGCGCCGTCAGAGAAATCGCAGTGAGCGCGAGCATCAGCGCCGCCGCACGAACCGTACGAAACATCGTCGAAGCAGTCATAGTGAGCCTCCAGGGTCTGTATTCGGTACCCCGGGGTTCCGTCCCTGTGCCGTGCTGCATTTGGACACAGTGTGTCCTCTTTCTCGGACACCCGCCATTGTGCATTTCGCGCTATGGCCACAACGTTGCCTCAGTCGTAACCCCCTGCACTGCGCAGCGTCCACTCAGCTCCCCCTTCAGCTCCCCCCTCAGCTCCCCCTCCGTGACTGACTCGAAACCCTCGCTGTTGCGCGTCCTCGGCGTTGCCTTTGGCGTCGCGATTCTCGTCGGGAACACCATCAGCGTTGGGATCCTCCGCACACCGGGTGAAATCGCCGCCGCCCTCCCGAGCACCCCCTGGTTCCTCGGCGTCTGGATCGCCGGCGGACTCTACGCGATGCTCGGCGCGCTCACCCTCGCCGAGCTCGCGGTGATGATCCCGCAGTCCGGCGGGAACTATGTATTTGCCCGCCGCGCCATGGGAGAGTATCCCGGATTTTTGATTGGATGGACCGACTGGTTGAGCTGCTCCGCCGCTGTAGCCGCATCGGCTATCGCGTTCGGGGAGGTCGTAGCGCTCAGCATTCCGGGGCTTGGCGTTCCCCAATCCGTAATCAGCGTACTCGCCGTGCTCCTTTTCACCGCGATCCAGTGGCCGGGGGTCAAGCAGAGTGACCGCTCACAACAGCTGCTGAGTGTCGTAAAGGTTGCCGCGTTGTTGACCGTGGCGATCGCGGGGATTTCGAGTACCGGCGCGATGAGCGGGCCGAGCACCGCGCCTGCGGCACTCCCGACGGGAATGGCGTTTGCGACCGCGCTCATTGTCGTCTTTCAGAGCGTGCTGTACACATACGATGGGTGGAATGGGGTGACGTATTTTGGTGGCGAAATCAGTGACCCCGGCAAGCAGATTCCGCGCGCGATGGCATATGGTGTCCTCGCGGTGGTAGTCGTGTACTTGGGGCTCAATGTGGCCTTTGTCCACGTCCTCGGGATCCACGGACTCGCGGGCGCAAAGTTCGCGGCCTCCGATGCCGCGCAAGTGATGTTCGGCACGCGCGGCGAACAGATT
This sequence comes from Gemmatimonadota bacterium, assembly GCA_026387895.1. Lineage (GTDB taxonomy): Bacteria > Gemmatimonadota > Gemmatimonadetes > Gemmatimonadales > Gemmatimonadaceae > Fen-1231. Next base: position 52,406 of record JAPLKT010000151.1, read on the forward strand.
GTGCAAGTTGTCACCGCAATCAGCGCACTGGGCGGAATCAACGCCATTCTGATGCTCGCCTCGCGCATCCCCTACGCGATGGCCCGCGACGGACTCCTCCCACGTGCCGTGGCCCGCGTGAATGTCGGCGGGACCCCGGTTGGTGCGCTCGCGGTCACCTCGCTCGTCTGCATTGGCCTGATTCTGTCGGGGAGCTTTAATACCGTTCTGGCACTCGCCGCTTTCTTTTACGTGCTGCAATACGCGGTGAACTTCAGCGCGGTGTTCATATTGCGGCGCTCCGAACCGGAGACGCTCCGCCCCTACCGGGCCTGGGGGTATCCGGTGGTCCCCGCAATCGTGCTCATCGGCGCGATTGCCTTCCTGATTGGGAGTTTCAAGGGGGATTACGAGAACACCATGCGCTCGGTCGCCGTGATTGCGATTAGCGTCCCGGTGTATCTGGTTGCGCGCCGGCTCCTACGTGGGAGTCCCACGCTCTAAGCAATGGCGAGGGGGCAAATCCGGCGAGATTTGCCCCCCACCCTCGCGGACGCCGGGTCCTCGCCCCATTTTCCAGTGGTTGCGCCCTACGTTGCGCAGCGCCCGAGACCCCACCGGAGAATGCCCGATGACCCTGTCGCACCTGCTTCGTCGCACCGCCGCCGCTGTCGCGGTCGCGGTCGCGCTCGCCCCATCGCTGTCGGCCCAGGGCCGTGGCGGTTCCGGCGCCGCCGATTCCATCAAGTACAAGTACGCCACCACTGCGCAGCTCGATAAGTACAAAGACGAGATCACGCGCGAGGTCGACGCCAAGGCCAAAATGATCCAGGAGATGGTGGATCAGGTCTTCTCCTTCGGCGAACTCGGCATGCAGGAGTTCGAGACCAGCAAGTACCTCACCGGCATCCTCGAGCAGAACGGCTTCAAGGTCGAGCGCGGCGTGGCAGGAATCCCCACCGCCTTCGTCGCCCGCTGGAGCAGTGGCAGCGGCAAGCCGGTCATCTCGCTCGGCTCCGACATCGACGACATCCCGCAGGCGAGCAACAAGCCCGCCGTCGGCTCGCACGAGCCGCTCGTGGCCGGCGCGCCTGGACATGGCGAAGGCCATAACGCCGGCGTTCCGCTCAACATCGCGGCCGCTCTCGTGGTCAAGAAGATCATGGAGCGCGACCACCTCAGCGGAACGATCGAACTCTGGCCGGGCGTCGCCGAAGAACAGATGGCGGGCAAGGCGTTCCTCGTGCGCGCTGGTGTTTTCAAGAATGTGGACGCGGTGCTTTTCACGCACGTCGGCAACGATCTCGGCGTCAGCTGGGGTCAGAGCAGCAGCAACGCGCTCATCTCCGCGATCTTTAAGTTCAAGGGCGAGAGCGCCCACGCCGCTGGCGCCCCCTGGCGCGGCAAGAGCGCGCTCGACGCCGTCATGCTTATGGCCAACGCGTGGGAGTTCCACCGCGAACACATGGAACTTCCCCAGCGCTCGCACTACGTAATTCCCGACGGCGGCGACCAGCCGAACGTCGTGCCGATCACGAGCAGTATCTGGTTCTATTTCCGTGAGCGCGACTACGACCGCACCATGAAGATGTTCGATGACGCCAAGAAGATGGCGCAGGGTGCCACCATGATGACCGGCACCAAGCTCGACACCGTCATGATGATCGGCTCAGGCTGGAGCGGTCACTTCAGCCGTCCGATCGCCGAGGCCATGTACGCCAACATTCAGAAAGTCGGGATGCCGAAGTGGGACGAGAACGACCAAGCGCTCGCCAAGGGCTTGCAGCGTGAACTCGGCGTTCGCGAAACGGGGCTCTCCTCCACCGGCGGCCGTCTCGGCGGTCCGGTGAACGAAGCCACTCGCATGGGCGGTGGCTCCGACGACATCGGTGACGTCGCGTGGAACGTTCCGACGATCACGCTGAGCTTCCCGTCGAACATCCCGGGAACCCCGGGTCACAACTGGGCCAACGCGATTGCGATGGCCACGCCGATCGCGCATAAGGGCGTTGTGGCTGGCGCCAAGGTTCAGGCGATGACGATGATCGACTTGATCCTGACGCCGCAGATTGTGGTCGACGCCAAGGATTATTTTGAGAACGTCCAGACCAAGGAGATCAAGTACAAGCCCTTCATCGCGCCGACCGACCTGCCGCCGATTTGGCTGAACGCCGAGATTATGGCGAAGTACCGCGAGCAGATGAAGAAGTTCTACTACGATCCCAAGAAGTACAAGACGTATCTCGAGCAGCTCGGGATCACCTATCCGACGATCAAGAAGATTCTGCAGTAGTCACTGTGGGTGGGATGTACGACAGAAGCGCCGCAGCCCACATGGGCTGCGGCGCTTCTGTTTCATGGCATGGGAAACTCCGTCCCACATCAACGCTGTACTGATTACTTCCGGTACGTCGGCGGCTTCGTCTTGTAGCGCGCAGTCAGCTCCTCCTCGCGCGTCATCCCGGTGTTCTCCACCCCGCGGATGAACACATGCTCCGCCTGCGACGCGAACTCAAACGGATCGCCGCTCCACACGACCACGTTTCCTTCGCGTCCTGCGACGAGCGAGCCCACCTTGTCCGCCACACCGAACGTCTCCGCCGGCGCCAGCGTGATGGCGCGCAACGCATCGTCCCACGACATCCCATACGCCACGGCATTCCCCGCCTCGTAGCGAATGTTGCGCGCATTGAAGTTGTTCTCTCCGCCGCCGGCATTTCCGATAAGCGACACATGCACCCCCGCCGCACGCAGGATGGCGGCATTTTCCTGCCGGCTTCCGAGCGTGTTGAACGAGGTCGGAATGTTGTTCATCGCGCCCACCATCACGGGCACCTTAGCCGCGGCAAGCTCCTTGGCCACCTGCCACGCCTCCGCACCGCCCACGATCACAATCTTGATCGCCAGTTCCTGCGCCAGCGCAACTGCTGCGCGAATATCAGACGCGCGGTCGGCATCAATCGCGAGCGGCATCTTACCACTCATCACAGGTTGAAGGGCCTCAAGCTCGGCGCGCGACGCAACAAAGGCGCGCGTCGCCCCGTTCTCGTAGGCGGCCTTCCGCGCTGCAAATGTCTTCGCGTCTGCCAAGAGCTCCCGCAGCTTCCCCTGCACCTCGGCGCGTGACTCCGCGCCGCCGCCGATATCGGCGAGCATCGCCACCGGGCCGCGCACCGTCATCGCGGCCACACTTTCACCGGCGAGATCAACAACTCCTGCTCGCCCATTCACCAGCAATCCACTCCCTGGCCACACAACGGCAGTCGTCACGCCGTCACGACGCGTTTGCGCAATGAAGGTCGAGGCAGGGTTCATTCCCATCCACGCGCTGAAGCTCGCGGCGATGCCTTTCTCCCCCTTGGCGCGCGCATCGTTGTAGCCGCCGCTTTGCGCAGGCACATTGCCTTCGGAGAGTCCGAGGGCTGTGGATGCGTTGAAGAGTCCAGGCGTTACCCACTTGCCCGTCGCGTCAATGCGCGTGGCACCAGCGGGCACTGCGACATTCGCCCCAACGGCGACAATCTTCCCGTCGCGGATGACCACGGTTCCCTTCTCAATCTTCGGACCACTCACCGGGTAGACTGTTCCACCGACAATCGCGATAGTCTGCGCGTCTGCGCTCGTCGCACCCGTCGCACCGATCATCGCGATTCCCACCACCGATGATAGCATCTGAGAGATACGCATTAGCGGTTCCCTCCCATGTTGGCCGGCACGAAGCCCAGTTCAAAATCGGTGCGCCATTGTTGTTTGGGATCGGTTCGATCAAAGAGCATCGCGCCATCAATCCAGACTTTTTCCGCGCGTGTGTAAATGCTGAAGGGATTTCCGCTCCACAGCACGAGATCCGCGTTCTTCCCTGGCACGAGTGAACCGATTTTGTCGTCGAGGCCGAGTGCCCACGCCGGATTGATCGTGAGCCAGCGGATCGCGTCCTCATCGCTCACGTTGATCCCCGCCGCGCGCCCCGCCGCGATGGCCTTGGCCGCTTCCTGATTCAACCGCTGCGAGCCGCTCGGGTCGTCAGAGTGCACGATCGCCTTGCCACCCGCCGCCTGCACGATCGCGAGGTTCGCGCGGATGCCGTCCATCATCTCCATCTTGCCACCGCCCCAATCGGCCCAGAGCGAGGCGCCGATTCCCTCCTTGGCGAGCACGTCCGCAATCTTGAACGCCTCCACCCCGTGATGGAACGAGCGGATCTGGTAGCCGAACTCCTTGGCCACATCGATCATCTGCAACATCTCGTCGGCCATATAGCAGTGATTGTGCACGAGGATGTTCCCGCGCAGCACCTCGGCCAACGTCTCGAGCCCCAGATCGCGCTGCGGCGGATCCCCGGCGCGAGTGGTCAGCCAGTTGTCCCAGCGGCGACGATACGCCTCGGCGTTGATCCACGCTGCGCGATCGCCCGCGATGTTCCCCATCCGCGTCGCCGGACCGCGCGCCTGATACACGCGCATCGGGTTCTCGCCGCACGCCATCTTGAGCCCGTACTTCGCGCCGGGGAACTTCATCTCCTGCACCGAGCGGCCGGGCACCACCTTCAGAACGACGCTGCGTCCGCCGATCAGGTTGCCGGAGCCCGGCAGCACCTGGATCGTCGTCACACCGCCCGCCAGATTGCGCGGGAACTGTGGATCCTGCGGCCACACCGAGTGCTCCACCCACACATTGGCCGTCACCGGATTCGTGAGCTCGTTGGCACCGGTGCGCGCGAATCCACCGGGCGCCGCGTTCGCGCCGAGATGCGAGTGATCGTCCACGATCCCCGGGGTCACGTACTTCCCGGTGCCGTCGATCACCACCGCATCACTCGGCGCATTCACCGTCGCGCCCACCTCGGCGACCTTGCCATCGCGCAGCAGGATCGCGCCATTCCTGATGAGTGGCCCCGTCGCCGTATAGATATTCACATTGCGGATCACCGTGGTCCGCGACGCGAACGGCTTATAGGTGCTCGGGAAGGGATCTGCGTTGGGGATCGACAGCGCACCTGCACCGGGCGGTGTGGTGACGCGAGCCGGCGCGGCCGGAGTCGTAGCGGCGGGAGTCGCGGTCGCCGGCGGCGCGTTCTGTGCCGCGACCCGAGTCGCGACCGGAGTCGCGACGAACGCGAACAACAATGGAGAGAGACGGAATCGCATAGACATTCGCTCGTGGTGAGTGGTGAAGGGGAATAACATATCCCGCCTCGCCGCACTCCGCGAACATCGCGTCGCGACCGCTCAGTCCACGATGAACAATCGCGCCCCGGTCGCCGTCGTGGACCGATGCGCCAACGCCCCGTCCGCGACCTGGTAGCTCATCCCGGCCGTGAGCTGCACCGTCCGCCCGTCGGCGAGTTCGGTGTCCAACTCGCCATCGAGCACCAGAAGAATGTGCCCTTTGAGGCACCAGTGGTCGGCCAAGTAGCCGGCCGAATACTCCACCATCCGCACGCGGATCGCCCCGAACTGCTGGGTGCGCCAATGGGCGATCCCCGTCTCGCCCGGGTGGACGGTCGGCGTGACCGCGCTCCAGTCCACAGTCTCGAAGGGTATGTCGGTCATCTGCATGTGAAGAACGTTACAGCCCGCGTCGTGAAGAGGGGAGCCTGGAACCGTCGTTACCTTTCCGTGAAGGTTCCCTAAAATCCCACGACACCCCTGCACTCGGCAACCTCCCCAACTGCGGAGCCACCGTGACCAAGGAGCAGCGCGACGCCGCGGCGGCGACCGGCGCGAAGGACGGGATGGAGATGGGGTTCAAGCGGCTTGAGGAGTACGCGGCGACGATGGGGTGAGGCAGAACATCGATCGACGTGGAAAGCGGCACCGCACGAGCCGTGCGGTGCCGCGTGCGTATGATGTTGCCTCAGTCTTGATCTCGCGTGCTCAGAGTGTCAGCCTCCGAGCCTCGTCACGAACTACTGTGGTTCAAGTGAACCGGAAGATTTTGAGCCGTTCGAACGGTGGCTTGACCTACGCGACGACCCTGAAACGCGAATGAGATCTAAGCCACCGAAGGCCTCGACTTCCCCTACGACGGCCCCGCGGAATCGATCTTCCGGCGAGCACGTTCTTCAGCGACGATGAAAGCTAGACTCCCGAGAAGGAGAACAGAGATCGATCCGTACATCACGAAACCGCTAGGGAAAAGTGCGCCGATCAGAACCGCACTGGTCGACAGAATCACAGCGAAGCCGCCTAAGACGCGAGAATTTCGCTGCCGCACGGGCATCTCGGCTGCCTTGATCGCTAGAATCAGGCAAATCACTATCAAGGCCAATCCAGACCCAACAAGATAAGACATATCTCACCTTTCGAATGTCAGACGACTGGTGTGGTGAAGATGCTCGTCACGGTTCTAGCAGGACGTTTGAATACGTAGCAATCATTGATTGTAGACGCAATAGAGGTAGCCACCACCAGCGACGAGGAATGCTCCGGTAGCAAGTGCAGCCGCTTCAACAGCTGGGCCAAGCTCAGCGCGATGCTGGAGCCGGAGAACCTGACGCGCCGCGTCTACGGATTCGATACCTTCGCCGGCTTCCCTTCGGTCTCCGAGCAGGACCGCAACGCGGTCGTCGACATCACCCGCGGCGGTCTCGCCGCCAATTCCCATGACGAGCTCCTGGCGCTCATCGGCGAGTTCGACAAGGACCGCTTTCTCGGTCACGTGGACAAGGCGCACCTGGTGAAGGGCGACGTCTGCGAATCGATCCCCCGGTTCGTCGCCGAGCATCCGCACCTGCTCGTCAGCCTGCTGTTGGGCGGTGCGCACAGCGCACCGCCCCCCGCTCATATCTAAGAGTGCTCCTAGTTTCCAATCGGCAATACCCGCATCGCACTACCGCGCCAACGGCAACCCGCGGGCCTTGCGAACAGAGTCAACCAAGCCCAACGCTCTAACACGACTTGCCCCGCTGGGAGACCATCCAATCTCCTTGGGGCCGATCGCGATCACATCGAAGCCCTCGCGAGTGTCGCCGCAGACTCGCCAGTTTGGATTGCCGGCAAGGGACCGAACTAGAGTCCAGGTCGCCGTATCCTCGCGGGCACCCAACGTAGCCACGTACTTCGAAGCATGTGCCAGGGACTCTCTTTGATCCGCGACGCTCGTAAGTATCGATTGAATCACGACGGTGTCGCCAATGGTTCGACCGCCGGGCAGAACACGGAAGTCCGCAACCCAGAGCGCTCGCATGAAGTTCAAAGCAGGGCCGCAGATCGAGTCTTCGCGCACACTTGCGTACGCGCCGACTTTCAATCGTCGACCGGCAATCGCGAGATCGAGATAACGCTCCAGCTGCTGCCGCGCAGAGTCCACTGACAAGGGTTGCGCGATTGCGGCCGACGACTTCGTTCCGGCGCCCCCCGAGGGTTGTCGGACATCGCCGGAAGGTTGACCCGTGCACGCGGTCGCGACGATCAGCGTCAGGGAGAACATACCGAGCATCCCGCTTCGATTTGAGGATCGTGCATTTGCTAGCGCCCTTCCTAGACCGAAACGTCGAATCTGCACTATGGATTGCATGGGACGAGTTGCCGGAAGAAGAGTGGTTGGCTCGCGTTAAGAGGGTCGAAAGAGATCACACCGGTGACGCCGTCGTGGTTCGCTGTGTTCTCCGTCGCGGGCGTCCCGTTATTCGCAAGCCCCAAGATCCGGCCGTTTGTGGAAGGTCCGATGAACAGGCCAGCATGGCCGCCACGAACCACCACGTCGCCCTGTCTCGCTTCCGCAGCAGATACCGCCACGTAGCCGTTGGCCGCAATGAGCCCCGCTGAATAGGTCCGAAACTGGGTAGTGGTAAGGTACTTGGCTAGCGACTTCCAGCCAGTCGAATCGAGGGCAACCTGTGAGGCCGCGAAAACGTAGTCGGTGCAGTCTCCCCACTTGGCAGCGCGGTCCTTGGCGTGCTCACTGCCACCCTTCGCACCGCCTTGCGTGTAGTTCCACTCGCCCGACGCCTTGGCCGCGTCGAACATCTTTCTTGACTCGGCTTCGTTTGCAGAACGCGTACACTCTTCGAACGCAATGCATGCCGTACTGACCTCCGCAGAAGGTCCGCCAATAGCTCGTTCGTCTGAGGAATAGACTCGCTCAGGATGAAAGAGTATCGCCTCTTGCTCAGGCCACAGCCGTGGCCCACTTTCGAGCCCTTGAGGATCGCATCCTCCCAGCAGATCGAGAGGATCTTCGTCGATGGTTGGCACCCATCCGCCGCCGGACTCGCCACCATCGATGACCGTACCGGTTCCGTCGTTGCAATAGTAGCTTGCCCACGAATAGATGTAGCAACCATTGTCACATTGCAACACCTCGTTTCCCCATAGATTGGACGACGCGGCCTGCCCATCCGCGCCCGCGCGATGAGCTGACTGCGCATTCACAATGCAGTGTACGTTTCCGTCACAGTCGGCATGTGCATATCCATCGCCGACGCACGCGACGTAGCTCGAGGTCCAGACATTCGCGGAACCAGTCGAGCGGAACAGAGAGTCCGGAACGCCTGGCGCACTCAGATGCCCCGCACGTGAGTCGGGCAACGCCATTGTCGCGAGTTGCCCGAGAAGTGCCCGACCCGTCGAGTCGTTCTTCGGGACGACGCACTCGGCCTGCAGTGTCTTCACGCGTGATCTTGCATCGAGGCGAATATAGGACATCGCCTTCACAATCGTAGAATCACGCGCAAGGCCAGTGAGCGCGAGTGCGCGGCGCGAGCGCCCAACGCTGGCCCTCCATTCAGGAGAGGCGACATCGTATCGTACCGGCACCCCGACCCGAAGTCCACTCGCGTCGAATACTGTGACTGTGCAGAGGTACAGGTTGCTCTCTGTGACCTTGAGTTCGGACGTAGAAACCAAGCCCTCAGGCTCTGCTTCACGAGCCAACGGTGCAGCGCGCTCCGAATGGCAGGCTGCCGTTACGAGAATGGCGATCGCCAGCCATGCACGAATTGATCGTCTCAAGATGTCCTCGAAAGTAGTGTGCCGAACGGGATAGGAATTTCGATCTGGGTCGGTTGAGTGTACGACGCAATCACCGCCCGCACGAGCACCGACTGGCGGGTGGCGGCGGGCCCGCCGACTCGTTCGTGCGCCTCGAGGGCCGTGGGAACGGCGGTTGGGAACGGCGGGCACCATGGGGGGAGCGATGCCGGCGGGGGCCAATCCGTCGCGCCGGTGGGACCGCCGCCCACGCCGACGGTCCCCGCGGGGTGGCGGGCGTGGTGGCGGGGCGTCCGGGCCGAACTCAGGTGACCGGCGGAGCGTCGGCGAACGGGCGTGGGGCGCGTGACGCCCCCCGGCTCGCGGGGGCCCGCGTCGATGGGGGGCTCCGCGGCCCGGCGTGCGCCTCACGGGAGGCGTGGGTCCGGAGGTGGGTGAGGATCTGGTCGATCACCGACGTCTGCGTGATGATGGCGACGATGCGCATCGCGCCGTGGCAGCTGGGACACGCGAGCGGGTCGACCTCGAAGATCTGCTGAAGCAGGGTCGCCCACCGGCGGGACGCCTCGGTCGGGGCCAGCGGTCGCGCGATCTCTGTCAGACGCTTGTTGAACCAAGATGCGGTGCGAAACGTATTGTTTCGCACCGCATCGCCCCTTAAGGGCGCTTTGGCGCTGCGCCGATGATGCTGTGCCCCAACTCGACTTCCCCTTGGCCCTCGGCCCGCCAGACCCCTCGATCGAGGCGTACGGTTACCGTGGTGCTCGCTACCTCGTATGAGCCCGTCGCACTAGGGGGCGAAATCAATTGCACGTGCACACGCTGCGCCCCATCGGCCTGCGGAACCGGGAGGGACACGCGCAACACGGAAAGCCGTCCACGCGTGACGCATCCGGCCTCGCAGGTCAGCGCGTCGTTGTGTGCTTTGACATGTGCCACCTTGAGATGCCGAGCGATCGCCTCCGCCTCTGCCCGATCCTGCGTCATCGTGCCACGTCCGCGCGCCGGCTGATTCTCGCCGGCATTCCACGCCTCAGGGACGATGTCGAGCTCCCTGGCCTCCGCACGAAGAGCCTTCAGCGCATCGACTGCCGCCGCCTCGTGCGCCCGCGTCACGCGGTGTTGGCCTCGAAGCTCGCGCGGTCGCTCAAATCACTCACAGCTCACTCCGTTGATCGGGTCCCCTAAAACTCCCACGATACCCCCGCACTCGGCAACCTCCCCAACTGCGGAGCCACCGTGTGCGTGAAGCTCAACACGTTGTTCCGCACCGACGCCCGGTAGATGTACGCCGCCGCATTCTCCGTATCGAACAGGTTGAACAGGTCCACGAAGAAGGCGAACTTCCCGCGCGACGTCTCCACTTCGCGCGTCGCGCGCAGATCCACCCGATGATACCAAGGCAACCGGCTCGCCCCCAACGCGGTGATCGGCCCATACTGCGTGAGGATCACCGTTTGGCGCGCCGTCTTCCCTACACGCACGGTGTCAACAATCACGGTGACCGGCGACTCGGGCCACCCCGAGTGCAGTTGCCAAGCCGCAGAAAAGCGCCACCCCGACCCCACCGGCTTGTACGAAACATCCACATACGCCGTGTGCTGCTGATCGAACGTACGCGGCACCATCACCCCACTCACCTTGTCGGTCACAGACGACTGCGCATAACTCGCCGACACATCCCATCCCGTAGCCGATGAGACCTGCGCACTCAACTCCACCCCGCGCGCCACCCCTTCGGTCGCATTGCGATACGTGCGATCGAGATTGAGCTCCGGAAACACGATCACGTCCGACCGCAGATTCACGTACCGCGGCCGCTCCTGCGTCGTGATCCGTTCGTACCCCTCGGCGCGCAACGTCGTGTTCGACCAGGGATGATACTCCACACCCAGCACCCGATGCTCCGCCATGTCCGCGGCGGCGAAGGTCGAAACCCCGTCCTGCACCTGCAATCCGAAAATCTGCTGCGGTTGCACATAGCGTCCGGTCGCTAGTCGTACCGACAGCTCCGGCGTGATCGTGATCAACGCATTCGCACGCGGACTCACAAGCGCATCCTTCGTCCAGCTCGCCTGATCGTACCGCGCGCCGATCTCCGTCACGAGCCAGCTGAACGGCTTGAAGCGTGGCGCCAGGTACGCGCTCGCCTGCGTGCCGTTCGCCTGCATCGTGGTGAGGTACGGCACGATGTCATCCACGAGCGTATCCGCTTGCACGCGGCGAATGGACCGCTGCGCCGCGTAGTCGTACGTCCCCTTCTGCGGCTTCACCTCCGCCCCCCAGCGCCACGCCCAGCGGTCGCCAAGTGAGAGCGTCCAGTCGCTGCGCACGCCCATAAAGTTGAACTCGCGGATGTCGTGTACTTTGCTGCGTACCGGTGCCGCCCCCTGTTCATCGCCTTGTCGCTGCCAGGTAAGCTTTCCGCTCGAGAGCACGGTGCGTGCTACGAGGTTGTTGCCGAACTGCCCGTCCCACGTGAGCCAGCCGTAGTTGCTGCCGTAGCTGCTCGCGATCGAACCGTCCTTGATCGCGTATTGCGTCTTGTCGCCCGCCAGCAACAGCTGCGCGGAGAGCGTATGATGCGCCGAGAGTTCGTACTGCGTCTTGGCGAACACATCGCTGTAGGTGGGGTTTAGCGAGTCCGCGCGCCCAGCGAGTTTGAGCGCCAAGTCCAAGTAGCCGCGTCGTGCCGACACGAGCCAGCTCCCGCGCCCGTTGTCAAACCCACCCTGCGTCTGCGCACGCAAGTTCGTCACGCTCACACCAACCGCCGTTCGCACGCGATCGGTCTTGGGGTCCGTTGATTTCAATGCGAGCACCGAGCCCAACCGCCCACCATGATCGGCAGTGAAACCACTAGTTGTCAGCTCAACCCCGCCAATACTCTGCACATCAAGAATAGAGATGGCGTTATCGAAGTCCTTCATATGAAAGGGTTCGTACAACTCCATCCCATCCAACGTCACGAGCGTCTGATCCACCTCCGCGCCGCGCACATGGAAGCCGGCGCTGAAATCACCACTCGTCACACCGGGCAATCGATTGATGGACCGAAAGAGATCCTCGCCTAACTGCGGGCGTGTCATCAGCTGCTCACGCCCGATGGATTGCATGGACGGCGTCGTCTGCGTCATCAACCCAAAGGCCCCAGGGGAAACGACAACCGCCGAGAGCGGGAGGGGAGCGCGCGTCAGTTGCGTGCGGAGCGTGGCAGCAGTGCTGTCACCCCCCACCAAGAGCGCGCTCTGCACGAGCGGCAAAAATCCGAGTCGGGTAAACCGGAGCTGCGCCTCCCCAGCTGGGACGCGTTCCAGCACATACACGCCGTCCTCGCCCGTCACCGTGCGGCGCCCCGCCCCAACGAGCTCCACCCGAACGCCAGAAATCGGCACATGCGCGGAATCGCTCACGTCCCCCCTGATCCGAACGAGCCCCTGCGCCTCGACTACTGTCGTAATAAGCGACAGTATGGCGATACTAAAGAGCCACTGCAACAGGCTCCGGCCAAGGCGCGCGCAACCGATCAGAAAGACTCCTCCTCAGATACGTCCACAATAAATACGAAACCAACGGCTCGTTACCTCAGACCGACCCCCGCGCGTCACCCCTCGGCGGAGAGGACACGAATAACCGTCTCCCTACTATAAGATACCGCACGCCCTTCGCCCGCCTTGCCATTCCACCGTCCAATGAACAGACTCACCCATACCCGTAAAAACGAGGAATCGTGAGCGTGAGGCCCACTGACGTTGGCACGCCTCTCCACTACCACAAGGTGGTGGACTGCCAGTATGCATGCCCGGCACATACCAATGTGCCTGAGTATCTGCGACTGATCGCCCAAGGAGAATACTCCGAGTCCTACCTCCTCAACCGGGAGTCTAATGTTTTTCCAGGGATCCTCGGCCGCACCTGCGACCGCCCCTGCGAGCCGGCCTGCCGACGCGGGCGCGTAGACGGAACGCCGGTCGCCATCTGCCGCCTCAAACGGGTCGCCGCTGATCTCCGCGACGACATCACCGATCGCCTCCCCACCGCGCCCGCCGTCAAAAACGGCAAGCGCATCGCGATGATTGGCTGCGGCCCCTCCTCGCTCACCGTCGCCAACGACCTGCTCCCACTCGGCTACGACGTCACGATCTACGAAAAGCACTCGCAGGCCGGCGGCCTGATGCGGTTCAACATCCCCGCCTTCCGCCTCCCCGCGCAGGTGCTCGATGACGAAACCGGCTACGTGATCAACATGGGCGCCACCGTGAAATACAACACATCGGTGGACTCGCTCAAGTCACTACTCAATGAGGGATACGACGCCGTCTATGTTGGCAGCGGCGCCCCCAAAGGAAAAGAGCTCGACATCCCGGGCCGCTGGGACGGCAACGCGAAAGACGCCGTCCACATCGGCATCGAATGGCTCGGCTCGGTGCACTTCGGCCATATCGAAAAAATCGAACCGCGCGTGCTCATCATTGGCGTCGGCAATACCGCTATGGATTGCTGCCGCACCTCCAAGCGACTCGGTGCCACTGACGTAAAAGTCATCGCCCGTCGCTCCCGCAAATATTTCAAAGCGTCGCCGTGGGAGCTTGAGGACGCCGAGGAAGAGCAGGTCGAGATTGTTGAGAACCACGCCCCCAAGCGCTTCGTGTACGAGAACGGCACGCTCACGGGGATGGAGTTCGAAGTACTCGAGTGGACAGAGTCGGGCGGCAAGCAGAAGAGCACGGTGAAGAGCACGGTGATCATCCCCTGTGACTCCGTGATCCTCGCGATTGGGCAGGACAACGCCTTCCCTTGGATCGAGCGCGATATCGGCATCACCTTCGGCGAGTGGGACATGCCGGAAGTGGACAAGATCACGCACCAAAGTACGAACCCTCAAGTGTTCTTCGGCGGCGACGCTGCCTGGGGCCCGCAGAATATCATCTGGGCCGTGGAGCATGGACATCAAGCGGCCGTGAGCATCCATCAGTTCTGCCAAGAGCTGAGCCCCGCCGAACGGCTTCCCTTCGGCATGAACTTGGTGAGCGTCAAAAACGGCATGCAGTCGTGGGCGTATAGCAACGACTTCAATCCGAGCCCGCGCGCCAAAATGACGCACGAGGAGCTCGTGAAGCGCTTCTCTGGTGTCGGCGTCGAAGTGGAACTTGGCTTCTCCGCCGAGCAGACGGCGACCGAAGTACAGCGCTGCCTGAACTGTGACATCGAGACGCACTTCGAGAGCACGTTGTGCATTGAGTGCGACGCGTGCGTGGACGTCTGCCCCACGAGCTGCCTCACAATCGCGCCAGCAACCGAAACGCTCGACGAGCTCCGCACGAAACTGAGTGCGCCGGCGATGAATCTCACGCAAGACATCTACACCTCGAATCCACTCCCACAGACCAAGCGTCTGATGGTGAAGGACGAAGACATCTGCTTGCATTGCGGGCTCTGCGCCGAACGTTGCCCAACGGCCGCGTGGGACATGCGCAAGTTTGAGCTCGTCGTCCCGTATGCCTTCGCCCATAGCGCACAGGCCACCGCATGAGCCAGATCAACGATTTCGCCTTCAAGATGGGCACGGTCAATGGCACGGGGAGCGCGAGCGCCAACTCGCTCCTCATGCAAGCCATCTTCCGTATGGGAATCCCCGTCACGGGAAAGAACATCTTCCCGTCGAATATTCAGGGGCTCCCCACCTGGTATGAGATCCGCGTCAGCAAGGACGGCTACACCGCGCGTCCGCCGGAGATCGACCTGATGGTCGCCATCAACCCCGCCACCTACAAAAAGGACGTCGCCTGTGTGCGCGCCGGCGGCTACCTGATGTACGACTCGAGCTGGCCGATGCCCGAGGAGTTGCAGCGCGACGACATTACGATCCTCGGCGTTCCGTTCGGCACGATGTGCGTTGAGACCTTCGAGCGCGACCGTGATCGCACGCTGCTCCGCAACATTGCCTACGCCGGCGCGCTCGCCGCACTCCTCGAGATTGACATGGACGTCGTCCACGAGATGCTCAACGAGAAGTTCGGCAAGAAAAAAGCGCTCCTCGATTTGAACTTCACGGCCATCCGACTCGGCTACGACTACGCCAAGGCGAACTTCGAGTGCCCGCTCCCCTTCCACCTCAAGCGGATGGATCAGACGAGTGGCCATATCCTGATGGACGGCAACACCGCCTGCGGCTTGGGCGCGGTGTTTGCGGGTGCAACAGTTGGGGCCTGGTATCCAATCACGCCGAGCACGTCGCTGATGGAGGCGTTCAAGGCGTTCTGTGAGGAGTATCGCGTAGACAAGGCCACCGGACTCAACAACTATTGCATCATCCAAGCGGAAGATGAGTTGTCGGCGGCCGGTATTGCGATTGGCGCGAACTGGGCGGGCGCGCGTGCTTTCACGAACACCTCGGGCCCCGGCATTTCGCTGATGCAAGAGTTCATTGGGCTTGCGTACTTCACGGAAATTCCCTGCGTCATCTTTGACGTGCAGCGTGTAGGCCCGGCGACCGGCATGCCGACGCGCACACAGCAGGGGGATCTCTTCTCGCTTGCGTACGCCTCGCATGGCGACACCAAGCACATCGTGCTCTTCCCTGCGAATCCAGAAGATGCGTTCTATTTGAGCATCACCGCGTTCGACTTAGCCGATCGTTTCCAAACGCCAGTCTTTGTGGCGACCGATCTCGACATCGGGATGAACGACTGGATGGTGAAGCGTCTGCAGTGGGACGATACGCGTGCGTGGGATCGCGGCAAGGTGTTGAACGCCGAGGAGCTGGAGAAGGTGAAGAGTTTCTCTCGCTACCTCGATGTGGATGGCGACGGGATCGCCGCGCGTACTTTGCCGGGTGTGGGAGCGAAGGGTGCGTACTTTGTGCGCGGCTCGGGGCATAACAAGCACGGTGCGTACACTGAAGATTCGGCCGAGTATCAGGAAGTGTTGGATCGACTGGCGCTCAAGTTCCATACCGCGGCCAGCGTCGTCCCCGCACCTGAGTTCTTCGTACAGCCCGATGCAGAGATTGGCATTGTGTCGATCGGCGGCTGTCACGCGGCAGTGCTCGAAGCCGTCGATCGCTTGAAGGATCAGGGGATCGTGGCCGACTACATGCGCATCAAAGCCTTCCCCTTCTGCGATGATGTGCAGGAGTTCTTGGTGAAGCACCCCGTGACTTTTGTCGTGGAGCAGAACCGCGATGCACAGTTACGTGCCATGCTCGCGATCGAAACCGGTGTCGCGCGCGATCGTATGACCGCTGTGCTGGATTACGGCGGCGAGCCGTTGACTGCCCGCGGGGTGGTGAGCGCGGTGATCACGCATCTTGAGGGGGCCACGGTATGACGTCCATTGCGAAGCCACCAGTCCGGCACCCCGGTCTCACGAAGAATGCGCTCGGTCTGACAAAGCGCGACTACGAAGGGGCGATGAGCACCCTGTGCGCGGGCTGCGGACACGATTCCGTGACCGCCGCACTTGTGCAAGCGTTCTGGGAGAGTGATTGCCCGCCGCATCGCGCGGCGAAGATGAGCGGCATTGGCTGCTCCTCGAAGACGACCGCGTACTTCATGAAGCATTCGCACGGCTTCAACTCCGTGCACGGGCGCATGCCCAGCGTAACCAGTGGTGCCAACGCCGCGAACCGCGACCTGATGTACATCGGTATCTCCGGCGACGGTGATTCGTTAAGCATCGGACTCGGCCAGATGAGCCACGCCATCCGCCGCAATGTGCGGATGCTCTACATGCTTGAGAACAATGGCGTGTACGGACTCACCAAAGGGCAGTTCTCTGCCGCATCGGACATTGGAAGCACGAGCAAGAAGGGGGAGGCGAATGTGCAGCCGCCCATTGATCCCTGTTTGTTAGCGCTCACCCTTGGCGCAACATTTGTCGCGCGTTCGTTCAGTGGCGACAAGGATCAGCTTGTGCCGATTATCAAGGCGGGGCTCGCGCATAACGGCTTTGCGCTGGTCGATGTGATTTCGCCCTGCGTGAGCTTCAACGATCACGAGGGAAGCACCAAGAGCTACAAGTACACACGTGCGCATGAAGTCGAGCTCACGTCGTCGGATTTCGTCCCGCTTCGTCGCGAGATCACCACGCCGAATGCGGATACGGAGATGACGGCAGTGACGATGCACGACGGCAGCACCGTGCGGTTCCGGAAGACGCACGAAGGCTACGATCCCACGAACCGCGAGCAAGCCTGGCTGCATGTGCGCGAGTGCCAGAAGCGTGGCGAGGTCGCGACCGGGATTCTGTATATCGAAGAAGGAGGAAAGGACATGCACGCTCTGGCCAAGACGGTGGAAACGCCGTTGGTGGACCTGCCTTACAGCGTGCTGTGCCCGGGGTCGAAGGCGCTGGATGCGTTGATGGAGGAGTACCGCTAATGATACGTTCTCTCACCTATCGTGTTGGCTCCATCGCGGGAGTGGCGTCGCTCCTGTTTGCCAGCGCCTGCAGTACCGCGCATACGACGCAGAAGCCCGCGGAGGTTGTCGCGCCGGTGCAGCCAGCCGCAGTACAACCAGTCCGAGCGCAGGCTGCCGCTCCGCGCGCCGATTCGGCATCTATGACACCCCTGTTTTTCCTGAATGGGGTGAGGATTACTCAGGAGAAAATGCAGCAGATCCCCAAGTAGAGTATCGCGTCGGTGGAGGTGCTCAAGGGGAAGACGGCGATCGTCAAGTATGGGGCCGACGCGACCGGCGGCGTGGTACTGATCGTGACCAAGTAGCGGTCACGGGATGTAGGAGGTTGTCGCGCCGTAGCGTCGCATTCGACGTTACGGCGCGATCACATCCAGCCCCGGGAAGTACTCGCGGTACAACCGCCCGTCGCGCGTGAGGAGCTACATTATCGGGCGTGACCCCCCGCTCACCGAACTCAAAAATGCGCAGCCCCGGCCAAGCGCGCGGCATTGCTCTTGCACCGACTCGGCATGGCGCAGTCCGCACCGCGACCCTGAGCGACTCATAAAAGTGTCCACAGACTCGCACACGCCGGCAGACTCACGCCAGACGATCCTCAGTCAGATTCGCGTGCTCGTCGCGAAGCTGCATCGCTCGGCGCGCACCGTCGAGCGAAAGACCGGCATCACCAACGCACAACTCTTTCTATTGCGACAGCTCGGGGAAGTCGACGGGCTGTCGATCAACGATCTCGCCACGCGGGCGCGCACGAGTCAGAGTACCGCATCGATTGTCGCCAAACGACTGGTCGCCGCGGAGCTCGTTGCTCGCGCGCGATCGACCACCGATGGCCGAAGTACGATTCTGTCGCTCACGCCAGCGGGACGTCGGATGCTCCGAAAAGCGCCACCCCCACCGTCCCAGTCACTCTTTGACGGCATTGACGCACTGAGCGATACCGAAGCGCGCGCGCTTGCAAAAGCGCTGCGGCCGCTCATTCGGAAACTGGATCTCGAGTCGGAAGAGCCTACCGTGCTGTTCGAGGAGTAGCACTCGAACAGTCGCGTACGTCAGGGCATCAAAAGCGCAACGACAAACAGCTCAGGCCGCCGTCCAGCTTCTCGAACTCCCCCATCGCGAGCTCGAGTGGATCAAACCCGAGCCGTTGCAGAGTGGCCAACAGATTCGGAAACCCGACGGCAATCAGCACGCGGTCGTTCACGCGCACACAGTTTGCCGCGTACTCCTCACCGGAGATGATCGACACCACGTGATATTCCGCGAACTCGGGGCGTTCCGCAATTTCGGGTGCGGCAACGAGCACCTTGTTGCCGAGTGAGGTGAGGCCGCTTTTGAGATGCAGGAGTCCGGGAATCTTGCGGATGTCGATAGTACTCGCGGGGATCCCCACCTGCGCGAGAAACGCAGTGAGTTGCCGCGCGCCTTCTGCGTTCGTGCGCTCCGAGATCCCGATGAACACTTCGCCTTCCGCTTCACAGATATCGCCACCGTCCACCGTACCAGGTGCTACAATCTCGTGCAACGTCGGGAAGAACTCCGCGAGCGCACCCTTCATGCTCACGATCTCGCCTGCGCGACTCGCCGCGCCGGGGCGCGTAAGTACGGCACACCCGGGCGCGAGTACTGCGGTATCCTCGACGAATGTCGAGTCCGGATAGGCGTCGTCTGGCACGAGCGTGGTAAGCGTCAACCCGCAGGTGACGAGTGCCTCACAATAGGCCGCATGCTGTTGCGCCGCGCGTGTAAGATCGGGGGCGCCAAGAGCGGAGTGCGACGTGATCCCCTGCGTGAACGTGGCACTCGGGGGACGAACAATCGCGCGCGTAAAGGTGTGAGGCACCGGTGTGATTTCAGGAATCAGGGCGTAAGTTTTGCGCGAATTAGCTTTTCAATGCGCGCCTCGGTAAAACCGCTACTCCCGCACGCGACGGGATCCTTTGACGCTCCCTGCACATCCTGGGCACTCCCCACGAGCGCCACACCGACGCGTGAGTTCCCATTGGGGAGCGCTTCAATCATGACGACCGCCGCAATCGTTAGTCGATAACCATCAGCGTTGGGGCCCGTCATGCCGCTCCCGCAGTTGAACGACGTGGACATCGTCTTCCCTGCGAGTTGCCGCATTTTTATCCAGCCGAGGTTCCCAACGGTTCCACGAATCGAATCGCGCACGGTCACGGGAATATCGAGCGTCTTGAAGGCTTCAAGGGCGGCGCTGAACACAACACCGGGCGCGGCCTTCATCTCGGTGTAGTTCGCGACGGTGTCGAGGGCAATCGGATCGGGGTAGCCGGGCAGCGCCGTCCGGAGACGAGCCGCTGGCTGCGCGCGAGACTGCCCTGGCACTTGTGCTTGTGCGAGTGTGGCACCGACAGTGAGTAGCACAGCAACTCGGAACGCGCGGACGAGTGTGATCATGTGTCAGTCAAGGGAGGGAGTCGTGAAGCGCACACGTGACACGGAGAGCATTACCGAAGTTTCTTTGCCACAAGCGTGCTGATTTTTTCTTCCAGCACGCCGGTCGTCCCACACATCGTGGATTCTTTGGTCGCGCCGGCCGGATCGGCAGCACCGGCCGAAAGGGCCACGCGTACGCGCGTTCGATTCGGACCGATCGAATCCACAAATGTCATGAGCGCCAGATGCACCTTCCAGCTGTTGGCGTTCGGCCCAAGCACGCCAAGCCCACATTCCACATAGCGCGACAGCTGCGATCCGGCAAAAAACGCGCGAAGTTGCAACGTCGCATTCCCAATCGTGCCGAACGCCAAATCGTCGTGATCGAGAGGAATCTTCAAATCCTTCATCACCGTGGCGACCGCGTCGTACACGCGCGCCTTGGGGGCATCGACCTCGTATGGCGTACCAATCGTATCGAGCGCAATCGGGAGCCGATTGCCGCCGGGCAGCGTGACCCGCGCGCGGTAATCCTGGGCCTGCGCCGTCGCTACGATCGCGCCCGACAGCACGCCGACGGTCAGCGCCTGCATCATCACTCGTCGCATTCGGCTCGCCTGAGAGAGGGTAATCCCACCGGTCGCTCGTGCTGCTGCTCTACGTGAAGGATGCACCCGATGCGCCGCGCACGCGAGTCCCTGCTCGCGAGTCCCTGCTCGCTACACCGGAATCCGTTCAGCGAAGCGATGTAAGGAGCTCGTAGCCCTTCGACCACGCTCCGTGGCCACTGGCTACATTGATGTGCCCCGCACCAGCAAGAATCTCGAGCTCGCTCCCCCACGCCTTGGCGTATTCAATCGCGCGCGCAAGATCCACGTAGGGGTCGTTGTCGCTGGTCACGACAATCGACCGAAAGGGGAGCGTCTCGTCCGGGACCGGCCCGAACCCTGTGGGGCCCGACGGATACGCCGGTGAATCCGGATCACTCGGCGCTACCAGCAACGCACCCTTCACACGGACAATGTCACCGAGATCGGCGTCCCTAGCCCAGTGCGCGATCATCGCGCACGCTGAACTGTGGCCCACGAGGACGAACTTCCCGACCATCAACTGGATGGTCTGGTTGAGTCGCGCCACCCAATCCTCGCAGCGCGGCGCATCCCATTCCGCTTGGATCACGCGAAGACAGGTTTCGTCGCGCCGCTCCCAATGCGACTGCCAATGGTCAGACCCAGAGTTGTTGAGCCCTGGGAGAATCAACGTCGTTACAGACATCACAGGCCTCGCAGCTGCTCGTCGATACTCCGCGTCTGCACAGTGACCACATCGCCTGTGTGCAGTGTGCTTTTCTTCTCGATGAGCATCACGTGGCACTCCTCGAGCGCGACCGGGTTGTGTCGCATCCCCTTGGGCACCACGAATACATCGCCGGCGGTCAGCTCCACCGGCCCCAATTCGAACTCAATACGCAGCCGCCCTTTGAGGATGTGAAAGAGTTCGTCCTCGTGCTCGTGCGCATGCCAGGTAAAACTCCCCAACACCTTCGCAACTTTCACGTAATAGTCGTCAAACTCCGCGACCACACGCGGCGACCAGAGTTCCGTGAGAGCAGCGGCGGCCGTCGCCGGGTGTACCGGGGTCTTGGGCAACGATGGCATATCCATCAGCGACTCTCCATTGCGCCGTTCCATGGTCCTGGATGCTCGGCGGGCAATTGTTTGCGGACTGTTTCGGCACGGATTTCTGTGAAGCCGCGCGCGCGATAGTTCGCGAGCGCCGCCGGGTGATCCAAGCTGCAGGTGTTGAGTACCACGCGCGTTGCTCCCATCGCCCAAGCGCGGTCGACCGCTTCTGTGAGTAGATGCGCGCCAAGCCCTGCGCCAACGTATGGCGAGAGGAGTCCGAAGTAGTTGAGCTCCACCGCGCCATCGTCCAGCCGCTTGAGCTCGGTGTAGCCTGCCGGGATCCCGTCGACAGAAAGCACCCACGTTTCCAGCTCGGGCCCCGTCGCCGCCGCCCACTGCGCGAGGGTCCACGACCGGCGTTCAAACCAGGTCCACTCGGCGCCAACAGCGCAGTAAAAGAAGCGGTTGAGCTCCGGCATTGGCACCGGGACCATCGCAAACCGTACCCCGGCGCGCGATGACCGCTTGGGGCGGAAATCGGCCGGCTGTGCCAGTTCGAGGTAATGGACGGTGACGTCAACGCTGCGCATAGGTGGAAGATATCGCCCGTATGCCCAGCGGCTACCACCGGACGTTATCTTGCGAAGCGCCTTCTTCCGGGACCCGATATGACCGAGCGCCTCTACTACACCGACGCCTACACCACGCAGTTCACCGCGACCGTTGTTGAGGTCGCTGGCGACCGCGTCTATCTCGACCGCACGCTCTTCTACCCCACGAGCGGGGGCCAGCCCCACGACCTCGGCACCTTGGGTGGCGAGCCGATCGCAGATGTCGTGGACGAAGACGATCGCATTGCGCATGTTATTGCGCGGCCATCGCGGCTCAGCGTTGGGCAGCAGATCACCGGCACCGTCGACTGGACACGCCGCCACGATCACATGCAGCAGCACACGGGGCAACACCTGCTCTCGGCGGTGTTTGAGGATCTGTTCGGCCACAAGACGGTAAGCGTGCACTTCGGCGACGAATATGCGACGCTCGACCTCGATGTCGATATGCTCTCGGCTGATCGCACCGCGCGCGCCGAACGCCGCGCGAACGAGTTGGTGATGGAAGGGCATTTGGTGCATGTCAGTTTCGAGAACGCCGCCACCGCCACCGGATTGCGGAAGCCGAGTGATCGTGAAGGGGAGATTCGGATTGTGGAGATCGCGGGGATCGATCGGAGTGCGTGCGGTGGGACGCATGTGCGGAACACTGCCGAGATTGGCCCCGTGACGATCCGCCGCGTGGAGAAGAGCAAGAAGCAGGTGCGGGTCGAGTTTCTGTGTGGGTGGCGCGGGCTGCAACGCGCGCGCGCGGACTATGATGCGCTACAAAAGATGGCCGCGCAGCTCACCTGCGCGGTGGACGAGCTTCCCCTGTTGGTGACGAATGTGAGTGAGAGCGCGAAGACGGCGGATAGCGAGCGTCGGAAGCTTGCGGAGCGACTGGCCGTGTATCAGGTGCGTGAGATGCGCGCGGCGGTGGAAGCGGCGGCTGACGGCGTTGTGCGGATCCACGATACGACCGCGACCGTGGATGAACTCCGCGCGCGCGCACAGGCCGCGTCGCTTGAACCGCGGACCGTGTATGCCGGTTTTGCGGGAACGCCGCCGACGGTGGTGTTCGCGGCGAGCGAGGACAGCGGCGTAAATGCCGGCGCGGTGCTCAAGCCGGCGCTCGCCACCGCCGGTGGACGTGGCGGCGGTTCGCCGCGCGTGGCACAGGGGAGTGTGCCAACCGCGGCACTCGCGGCAGCTGTTGTCACGACGATTCTCCAGGAGACCACATGAGCGTTGGCGCAGCGGGGGCGCCCAAATCGCGCCCGGCCTTCTTTCTGACCCCGGTCATCGGGGTGCTCGGCATCTCCCTGATTTGCGTGGACATCTTGCACGTGATGCCTGCCGTGTACGTGCTGAAACCGCTGGTCTGCCTACTGTTGGTAGCGTTAGGCGCCGCCAACGCGAGCGTTGATGCGCCGCACTACCGACTGCTCATCATCGCGGGACTCGCGATATCCGGCGTTGGCGATGTGTTACTGATGTTGCCATATAAGCTGTTTTCTGTCGGTCTTTTTGCGTTTCTTATTGCGCACCTGTTCTACATCTCTGCCTTTGCCACCCACGGCGGCGGGCGGCGCGCGAGCAAGGGAGCATTAGTTGTGTTTGCAGCCTTTGCCGGCGTGATGCTTGCCTCTCTGTGGCCAAACCTCGGCGCACTGCGGATTCCCGTGATGCTCTATGTGGGAGTAATTTCGACCATGGCCTGGCAGGCATGGGGACGCGCCAATCTGGCGCCGTCCGCCTCCGCGCGACGCGCCGCGATTGGCGCCCTGCTCTTTCTGATCTCCGACAGCACCCTCGCCATCAACAGGTTCCACGGACCCGAGGGGAGCCCCATCGGGAGTCCCGACTTCGGCCGCTTTCTGGTGATGTCCACCTACCTGCGCGCGCAGTGGCTGATCGCGCGCTCGGTCGAGGAGTAGGCATACACACGAAGCGCCGCTGCGTATGAGGCGGCGGCGCTCTGGGTACGACGTCGCGCCTTACTTCTTCGCGACCTTCGCGACCTTCGCGACCTTCGCGTCTTCGATGATC